>NZ_JBIRUZ010000008.1:137588-393328 GCF_044386545.1 Streptomyces sp. NPDC020489 | reverse complement strand
GCCCGGTTACATTCCGAACCCGGAAGCTAAGCCTCACAGCGCCGATGGTACTGCAGGGGGGACCCTGTGGGAGAGTAGGACACCGCCGAACAAATTTTAGAAAAAGGCCCACGCCATTAGGCGTGGGCCTTTTTGTGTTTCTGGGGAAATTGGACGGCAATTCAGTTCTTCTTCCGTCCTCGGTGGTGCTGCTTGATTACAGGCGTCCCGCTGTCTTGAGGGCCAGGTAGGCGTCCGCAAGGGCCGGGGCCAGTTCGTCCGGCGTTGCGTCTACGACGGTGACGCCGTGGCGTCGGAGTTGTGCCGCGGTGCGGTGGCGTTCGCTTTGTGCTTGCGCGGCTGATGCGGCCTCGTAGACGGCGTCGGTGGTTCCGCGCGCTTTCGCCATGCGGGCGATGTGAGGGTCGGCCACTGCGGCGACGAGGACGGTGTGGCGCTGGGTGAGCTGGGAGAGGACCGGCAGGAGGCCCTCTTCGACCGGGGCCGCGTCGAGGGTGGTGAGCAGCACGATCAGGGAGCGGCGTGGGGTCGTTCTGAGTGCGGTGGCCGTAAGACCGCGTGCGTCTGTTTCGACGAGTGCCGGTTCCAGGGGTGCCATCGCGTTCACCAGGGCCGGCAGGACGTCTTTTGCCGTGCGGCCCTGGACCAGGGCGCGTACTCGGCGGTCGTAGGCCAGGAGGTCGACGCGGTCGCCGGCGCGGGAGGCCAGTGCGGCCATGAGCAGTGCCGCGTCCATGGAGGCGTCGAGGCGGGGGGCGTCGTCGACGCGGCCGGCCGAGGTGCGGCCGGTGTCGAGGACGATGAGGATGTGGCGGTCGCGTTCCGGTCGCCAGGTGCGTACGGCGACCGCCGACTGGCGGGCTGTGGCGCGCCAGTCGATGGAGCGTGTGTCGTCGCCGGGGACGTATTCGCGCAGGCTGTCGAACTCCGTGCCTTCGCCGCGGGTGAGCACGCTGGTGCGGCCGTCGAGTTCACGCAGTCGGGCGAGCTTGGCGGGGAGGTGCTTGCGGCTGGTGAAGGGGGGCAGGACGCGGACCGTCCAGGGGACGTGGTGGGTGCCCTGGCGGGAGAAGAGGCCGAGGGGGCCGTAGGAGCGGACGGTGACGCGGTCGGCCTGGCGGTCGCCTCGGCGGGTGGGGCGTAGGCGCGTGGTGAGGCGACGGCGTTCGCCCGCGGGGACCGTGAGGCGGTGGCGGGAGGCCGCTGTCTCCGTGCCCGCGGGCCAGCTGCTGGGGGGCCAGGCGTCGCGGAGGTGGGCTCGGAGCGGGCGGTTGGACGGGTTGGTGACGGTCAGGGTGACGTCGGCTGTCTCGCCGAGGCGTACGGAGGTGTCGCCTGAGCGGGTCAGGCCCAGGCGGCGTACGGGGGCCGCGAGGGTGAAGTCGCAGGCGCAGGCGAGGGCGAGGGGGGCGTTCACGGCGAGGAGGCCCGTCAGGCTGGGGTCCCAGAGGCCGACGGGGAGGGAGCCCAGGGCCGCGAGGAGTGCGGCGCGGCCGGTGAGTGCCATCAGCGGGGGACGGGGACGTGGGCGAGGATGGCGTGGATGACGGAGTCGGCCGTCACGCCCTCCATCTCGGCCTCCGGGCGGAGTTGTACGCGGTGGCGGAGGGTCGGCAGCGCGAGGGCCTTCACGTCGTCGGGGATGACGTAGTCGCGGCCGGTCAGCCATGCCCACGCGCGCGAGGTGGCCAGGAGGGCCGTGGCGCCGCGCGGGGAGACGCCGAGGGTGAGGGACGGGGATTCGCGGGTGGCGCGGCAGATGTCGACGACGTAGGCCGTGATCTCGGGGGAGATGGTCGTCTTGGCGACCGCTGCGCGGGCGGCTTCGAGGTCTGCGGGGCCCGCGACCGGGCGTAGGCCGGCGGCGTGGAGGTCGCGGGGGTTGAAGCCCTCGGCGTGGCGGGTGAGGACGTCGATCTCGTCCTGTCGGGAGGGCAAAGGGATGGTGAGTTTGAGGAGGAAACGGTCCAGCTGGGCTTCCGGGAGGGGGTACGTGCCCTCGTACTCGACCGGGTTCTGGGTCGCGGCGACCAGGAAGGGGTCCGGGAGCGGGCGGGGGGTGCCGTCGACGGTGACCTGGCGTTCCTCCATGGCTTCGAGGAGGGACGACTGGGTCTTGGGGGGTGTCCTGTTGATCTCGTCCGCGAGGAGGAGGTTGGTGAAGACCGGGCCGGGCTGGAAGGAGAACTCGGCGGAGCGGGTGTCGTAGACGAGGGAGCCCGTCACGTCGCTCGGCATGAGGTCGGGGGTGAACTGGACGCGTTTGGTGTCGAGTTCGAGTGCGGATGCGAGGGCGCGGACGAGCAGCGTCTTGGCGACCCCGGGGACTCCTTCCAGGAGTACATGTCCGCGGCAGAGGAGGGCGACGACCAGACCGGTCACGGCGGGGTCCTGGCCGACCACGGCTTTGGCGATCTCGGCGCGCAGGGCTTCCAGGGAGGCCCGGGCGGTGTCCGGGTTCCCGGGGTTCCCGGCGTTGTCAGTGGTCGGGGCCATCATGGACGGCGTACCTCTCTTTCGAGGGCGTCGAGTTGGTCGGCGAGCTGGACGAGGGCTGTGTCGTCGTGCGGCGGCGGGCCGAAGAGGAGGGTGTGCAGGGGCTGTCCATCGCCTCGGAGGTGGGTGGACAGGGCGGGGAGCAGGGCTTCGGGCGCGTGCGCCTGGGCGACGGGGACGCCTACGAGGGGGGCGAGGCGGGTGCGGGTGGTGGAGCGGAGAGCGGCGGCCGCGCGGTCGCGGGCGTGGGCTTTGCGGTAGAGGCGGGCGCGGCCTTCGACGGTCTCGGAGGCGCGGATCGCCACGGGGAGGTTCTCGGGCACGAGGGGGCCGAGTCGGCGGGCCCGCCAGAGGGCGGCCAGGGCCGCGGCGACGAAGAGTTGCAGGGTGCCCCAGCGCCAGCCCGGGGGGAGCAGGTCGAAGAAGCCGCGTTCGTCGTCGGTGGCGGCCGGCGCGTCGGAGAGCGAGGGGAGGTACCAGACGAGATGGGGGCGGGAGCCGAGGAGTTGGAGGGCGAGGGAGGCGTTGCCCTGCTCGTCGAGGCGGTCGTTGCGCAGGATGTCGGGCGCGCCGAGGACGACGGTGTCGCCGCCCCCGGTCGCCGGGACGCGCAGCAGGGTGGCGAGGCGCTCGCTGGGGTAGCAGGCGTCGGCGTCGAGGTGGGTGGTGGTGTAGCGGATGCCGCCGGTGTCGGCGGGGCCCGCGCGGCGGGCTGCGGGGAGGGCGCAGTCGGGGTCGAGCGTGGAGCCGGTGCTGGTGGCGGGGTCCGCTGTGACGTCGGGGGCGAGCCGGCCGACGGACGCGCTGCCGGGGGCAACGAGTACGGTACGGCCGCCGGAGCCGGTGGTCGTGGAGTGCAGCCGGGACTGCTGGCGGTGGGTCAGCAGGTCGGGCAGGGCGACCAGGAGGGTGGTGTCGGGGCCGGCTGCGGAGCGGGCCTCGCTCAGGGTGGTGACCACGCGTGTGGACACTCCGCGGTCGGCGAGGAGTTCCGCGACGGCGCGGCTGCCGAGAGGGTCGGCGGAGCGCGGGTCGAGGTTGCCGTGGCGGGAGTCGGAGCGGATGACCGCGATCGTGATCGCGGCCGCCAGGAGGAGCACGAGGGCGAGCGCGATGCCTCGGGTGCGGGTCCACACCTGGCGGGCGGTGGGCGAGGCCGAGGTGGACGGGAGCGTGGCCTCGGTGGTCATTCGGCGGCTCCCTGGCGGGCGTTGGGGGCCGTGCTAAGGGTGCTGCTGGTGAGCTGCGGCTTGCTGCGTTCCAGGGCGCGGTCGAGGTCGGCCATGTGCTGGTACGCCTGCTGTCCGGCCTTGCGGCCGCCGTACGTGACGTCGTCGAAGTCGCGGGCGGCGGCGAGCAGCCGGTCCGTGTGGGAGGGCAGGGCGCGGGCGGCTTCGGCGGCTGCCTCGTCGGCGGTGCGGCCGGCGCGGATGTCGAGCAGGGCGCGCTCCTCCAGGGAGCGGACGATGGCTCGCATGCGTTCCTGGACGGCCTGGTTCCAGTGGCCCTGGGCGGCGTGCGCCTCGGCGGCCGCGCGGTGTTCGGCGGCGCTGCGGGGGCGGTCGTCGAACAGGGCGGCGGTGGAGGCGGGTTCGCGGCGCGGGGTGCCCAGGCGCCACCACAGGGCGCCCAGGACCGCGAGGACCGCCACGACGATGACGACCAGGCCGAGCGCGCCCCCGGGTGTCGCGGTGGCGGCGGTGCCGAACAGGTCGCCGACCCAGTCCCAGAAGGCGTCGAGGGCGCGCTGGAACCAACTGGGGTCGTTCTCGTGGTACATGCCCTTGGACAGCTCGCGTCGGGCCGCCTCGCGCGCGGGGTCGCGTGGGACGGTCACCGGTGGCTCGGCCTCGGAGCGGGCCAGTGCGAAGGCGTTGCCGGCGCGCACGACCGTGTGCGGCAGCAGCGGTACCGATGTGAGAACTCCCCCCGTCGGACTCACGGCATCAGCCTCCGGCGGCGGCGCCGGGGGCGCCGGAGCCGTGGTCCTGGACGCCGGCCGCGCGGGCCAGGTCGAGGTCGAGGGCCTCGCGGCGGATGCGCTGGTCGATGTAGAGGAGCACGGTGACCCCGGCGGTGATCGGGAAGGTGATCATGGCGCCGATGACCGAGCCGATGCCGCTGACGATGAGGTAGGTCCAGCCCAGGTCGCTGCTGGTGTCGAGCAGGCCGGTGACGCCCTCGCCGTCCAGCGCCGCGGCGAGGAAGGTGAAGGGGATGACCACGATCGAGGCCACGACGTTGGCGATGACCGTGGCGAGCAGCTGGATGCCGAAGACGCGCCACCAGGAGCCGCGGACCAGCTTCGCGGACCGGGTCAGCGACTTGACGATGCCCTGCTTCTCCAGCATCAGCGCGGGCGAGGCCAGCGAGAAGCGGATCATGAGCCACAGGGCGACGACGCCGGCTGCCAGGCCGCCCAGGACCGCGAGGCCGGCTCCGGCGTCGCCCGATCCCGCGAGGCCGACGAGGAGGCCCGGCAGGACGCCGGCGGTGACGATCGCGAAGGCGATGACGATCAGCAGGAAGATCAGGCCGAACAGCTTGGGCACCTGCGGACGGGCGTCGCGCCAGGCCTCACCGGTGGTGACCGACTTGCCGAGGACGGCGCGGCTGGTGACCGTCGTGAGCAGGGCGGTCGCGGCGATCGTGCCGATCAGCGAGATCAGGAAGATGACGCTGGAGCTGAGCAGGGTGTCGCCCAGGGCGCGCGCCAGCTCGTCGGGGGTGGCGTCGGCGCCCGGGGCGGCGGTGTCGAGGTCGTCGAGGACCAGGCCCTGGAGGAGGATGACGAGGGTCTGGGTGACGACCGCGACGGTCAGGGAGATGCCCAGGACCGTGCGCCAGTAGGTGCGCATGGTGGAGACCGCGCCGTCGAGGATCTCGCCCACGCCGAGCGGGCGGAGCGGGATGACACCGGGCTTGGCCGCGGGCGGGGGACCGCCCCAGCCGCTTCCCCAGCCGCCGGGGGCACCCTGACCGCCGTACCCGCCGTACCCGCCGTATCCGTTGTGGCCGCCGCCGGGGGCGCCCCAGGTCGGGCCGGACTGTGGCGGTGGTGGTGGCGGGGTCTGGCCGGGGTTCGCCGGGCCGGTGGGGGCGGACCACTGGGCGGGGGGCGGCTGCTCCTTGGACCACTTCGAGCCGGCGCCCTCCGGGTCCGTGCCGGGCTGGTCCGTGGGGCCGGGGTGGTCCGCCGGTTCGGCAGGGCCGGACGCACCGGGCTCCTGCCCGTCGGACGGGGCAGATCCGGGCGAGGCCCAGCCCGGAGTGTCGTTCATCGTCGCTCCTTCACGGTGCCCGTCCGCGGGCGCGGCGGCAGGTTGGCAGCCATCGTGCCATGGGGTGGTCCGCCGGGGACCGGGCGAGGTATCGGCGGCACACCTTCAATTGTCCGCCGGATAACGGGCACACTGACCGCATGGCTGATCAGTACGCGCAAACCGGCGAGGACAGCAGGCCGATCGAGATACCGACGATCCGTTGGGAAGAGCCACCCGAAGGTCCTGTCGTGGTCCTTCTGGACCAGACAAGGCTGCCGGCCGAGGAGGTCGAGCTGGTCTGTACGGACGCGCCCGCGCTGGTGGAGGCGATCAGTTCGCTCGCCGTGCGCGGGGCGCCGGTGCTCGGCATCGCGGGGGCGTACGGCGTCGCGCTCGCCGCCGCGCGGGGGTTCGACGTCGACGACGCGGCGGCCGCGCTCGAGGGGGCCAGGCCCACCGCGGTGAACCTGTCGGTCGGTGTGCGCCGGGCGCATGCCGCGTACCGGGCCGCGCTCGCCACGAGCGGGGACCCGGGGCAGGCGGCGCTGGCGGCGCTGGACGCGGCCCGGGCCCTGCACCGGGAGGACGCCGAGGCCAGTGCGCGGATGGCGGAGTGCGGGCTGATGCTGCTCGACGAGTTGCTGCCGGGTGGCGGGCACCGGATTCTCACGCACTGCAACACCGGCGCGCTGGTGTCGGGTGGCGAGGGGACGGCGTTCGCGGTGGCGCTCGCGGCGCATCGGGTCGGGCGGCTGCGGCGACTGTGGGTGGACGAGACGCGTCCGCTGCTGCAAGGCGCTCGCCTGACGGCGTACGAGGCGGCGCGCAACGGGATGGCGTACACGTTGCTCACCGACAACGCGGCGGGTTCGCTGTTCGCGGCGGGGGAGGTGGACGCGGTGCTGATCGGGGCGGACCGGATCGCGGCCGACGGGTCGGTGGCGAACAAGGTGGGCAGCTATCCGCTCGCGGTGCTGGCGCGGTACCACCATGTGCCGTTCATCGTGGTGGCACCGCTGACGTCGGTGGACCCGGGCACGCCGGATGGGGCGTCCATCGAGGTCGAGCAGCGCCCCGGGTACGAGGTGACGGAGGTCGCCGCGCCGCAGGTGCCGGTGACGGGAGCCGGCGGTGGCTTGCCGGTGGCGCCCTTGGGGACGCAGGCGTACAACCCGGCGTTCGACGTGACGCCGCCCGAGCTGATCACGGCGATCGTCACGGAGGAGGGTGTGGTCTCGCCGGTGACGGCCGAGGGGTTGGCGGAGCTGTGCGCGAGGTCGCGGCAGGTGTCGATCGGCTAGCGCCACGGCAGGCGACGTCCCGCCCGGGCGGAACGCTCCTGGACGGGCAGACGTCGCCTGCCGCGGTGCCGGCGCGGCACCGCGGTCGGCGCCGCCGCCGGGAGGGCGGACGGCCGACCTCGGGGTGAGGGTGCGCCTACGCTGGGTAGCGACATCCGTCGAGACATCGACGTCGCCGGACGGGGGCAGACAGTGACGGCCGAGTACGACTATCGTCACGGGCCAGTGACCCTGCTCACCAGCGCCTCTGTCACTGTTATGAGAATGGGATGATGTCGGTTATGAAGGGACGAGTCCTTGTCGTCGACGACGACACCGCACTGGCCGAGATGCTCGGCATTGTGCTGCGTGGTGAAGGTTTTGAGCCGTCTTTCGTAGCCGACGGTGACAAGGCGCTGGCCGCATTCCGTGAGACCAAACCCGACCTGGTGCTCCTGGATCTGATGCTGCCGGGCCGGGACGGGATCGAGGTGTGCCGCCTGATCAGGGCGGAGTCGGGCGTGCCGATCGTGATGCTCACGGCCAAGAGCGACACCGTCGATGTCGTCGTGGGCCTGGAGTCGGGCGCGGACGACTACATCGTGAAGCCGTTCAAGCCGAAGGAGCTCGTCGCCCGGATCCGGGCACGGCTGCGGAGGTCGGAGGAGCCGGCACCCGAGCAGCTGGCCATAGGCGATCTCGTCATCGACGTGGCCGGTCACTCCGTGAAGCGGGACGGGCAGTCGATCGCGCTGACGCCGCTGGAGTTCGACCTGCTGGTCGCGCTGGCGCGCAAGCCCTGGCAGGTGTTCACCCGAGAGGTGCTCCTCGAACAGGTGTGGGGTTACCGGCATGCCGCGGACACCCGCCTGGTCAATGTGCATGTGCAGCGGCTGCGCTCCAAGGTCGAGAAGGACCCGGAGCGGCCGGAGATCGTGGTGACCGTCCGTGGTGTGGGATACAAGGCAGGACCCAGCTGACATGTCCGGAGACAGTGCCGCTTCGTCGCCCGGGCGGACCGGGGCCCGTGCGAAGCGGCCTGTCGGCCGGAAGGCGTCGGACTCCCGCTGGAGGCGTCTGTTCGAGGGCGGGCTGCTGGAGGGCGGAGTCCAGGGCAGCCCGGTCCTCAGGCTGTTCATGCGCTGGGTGCGCCGACCGCTGCTGCCGGTCATGCGGCTGTGGCGGCGCAACATCCAGCTCAAGGTCGTCGCCACCACGCTGCTGATGTCCCTGGGCGTGGTGCTGCTGCTCGGGTTCGTCGTCATCGGGCAGGTGCGCAACGGGCTGCTGGACGCCAAGGTGAAGGCCTCGCAGAGCCAGGCCACCGGGGGTTTCGCGGCGGCCAGCCAGAAGGCCGACACCGCGATGAGCGCCGGCGCGGAGGACGCGGCGGGCGAGGACGGCCGGTCCAACCAGAACGTCATCCCCTGGATGGGTGACCTCGTGGAGTCCCTCTCCAGCGGTGGCCAGGGCGCCTTCGACGTCATCACGCTGCCCGCCGCCGGTGACGACAGCGGCGGGCGCGGTCCGCGGGCCTCCGGCGGGGTCGAGCCGACGGAGAGCGTCCCGCAGAACCTGCGCGACCGCGTCGACTCCAGCATGCAGGCGGCCCAGAGCTACACCCGCGTCCGGTACACCGACCAGGACGTGGAGTCGCAGCCCGCGCTCATCATCGGCAAGCAGGTCGACGACCCCAACGGCAACCCGTACCAGCTCTACTACGTTTTCCCGCTCACCCAGGAGGAGAAGTCGCTGAGCCTCGTCAAGGGGACGCTGGCGACCGCCGGGCTGTTCGTCGTCGTCCTCGTCGGGGCCATCGCCTGGCTGGTGGTGCGGCAGGTCGTCACGCCGGTGCGGATGGCGGCCGGGATCGCCGAGCGGCTGTCCGCGGGGCGGCTCCAGGAACGGATGAAGGTCACCGGTGAGGACGACATCGCCCGGCTCGGTGAGGCCTTCAACAAGATGGCGCAGAACCTCCAGCTGAAGATCCAGCAGCTGGAGGACCTGTCACGGATGCAGCGGCGGTTCGTGTCGGACGTGTCGCACGAGCTGCGGACGCCGCTGACGACCGTACGGATGGCGGCGGACGTCATCCATGACGCGCGGGAGGACTTCGATCCGGTGACCGCGCGGTCGGCGGAGTTGCTCGCCGACCAGCTGGACCGGTTCGAGTCGTTGCTCGCCGACCTGCTGGAGATCAGCCGGTTCGACGCGGGTGCGGCGGCGCTGGAGGCGGAGCCGATCGATCTGCGGGTGGTCGTGCACCGGGTCGTCAGCGGCGCGGCGCCGCTCGCCGAGCGCAAGGGCACGCGGATACGGCTCGTCGGCGACCAGCAGCCCGTGGTGGCCGAGGCCGATGCCCGGCGGGTGGAGCGGGTGCTGCGCAATCTGGTCGTCAACGCGGTGGAGCACGGCGAGGGCAAGGACGTCGTGGTCAAGCTGGCCTCGGCGGGCGGGGCCGTCGCGGTCGCGGTGCGCGACTACGGCGTAGGGCTCAAGCCCGGTGAGGCGACCCGGGTCTTCAGCCGGTTCTGGCGGGCGGACCCGGCACGCGCGCGTACCACCGGGGGTACGGGTCTGGGGCTGTCCATCGCCCTGGAGGACGCGCGGCTGCACGGCGGCTGGCTCCAGGCGTGGGGCGAGCCGGGTGGCGGCTCGCAGTTCCGGCTGACGCTGCCCAGGACGGCGGACGAGCCGCTGCGGGGCTCGCCCATACCGCTGGAGCCCAAGGACTCGCGTCGCAATCGTGGACTCGACGACGCCGGCCTGCCGCGCGCGGGGGACGGCGAGAAGCGCGCCACGGTGCCGGTGCAGACGTCGAACGAGCCGGCGCCGCTCACGCCGCGGCTGCCTGCCGCGACCGCGGATCCGACGGCGCTGCCCGGCAACGGCGCGCGCGTGGTGCCGCGGCCCACCGGAGGAGCGCGGTCGGCGGACGACACGGGCGCCGCGGATCAGGCGCCCACGGAGGCACGCAATGCCGCTCCGGAGGACCGGAACAAGCAGGGGGAGGCAAGCAGCCGTGGGCGCTGACCGGGTGAGGGGCGGTCGGTGGCGGACGCCGGTACGCGCGGTGCTGTCGATGGCGTGTGGCGCCGTACTGCTGGCGGGGTGTGCCTCGATGCCGGACCACGGGGATCTGCGCGGGGTGGAGTCCACGCCGCGACAGGAGTCGCAGGTGCGGGTCTTCGCGCTGCCGCCCCGCGAGAACGCCGAGGCCCCGGAGATCGTGGACGGCTTCCTCGAGGCGCTGACCAGCGACGACCCCGATTTCGAGACGGCGCGCAAGTACCTGACGACACAGGCCGCCCGCGCGTGGCGGCCCGAGGCGTCCCTCACGGTGCTCGCGGTGGGGCCGGACTCCGAGCGGATCTCCAGCGGCGGGGTGGAGGCCGGTGACGCCGAGTTCACGCTGACCGGCAAGAAGGTCGCCGCCGTGGACGCACAGCAGGCGTACGCGCCCGCCGACGGCGCGTACATCAAGACGCTGCACCTGGTGCGGGAGAAGAAGTCCAAGCAGTGGCGCATCGACGACGTGCCGCCGGGCGTGGTCATGGGCAAGTCCGACTTCCTGCGCAACTACACGTCGGTCAACCGGTACTACTTCGCCTCGAACACGCCGTCCGAGGCGAACGGTCAGCCGGTGGCGGTCGCCGACCCCGTCTATGTGCGCAAGAAGGTCGACCCGTTGACGCAGACGGTGAGTCTGCTGCTCGCCGGGCCCTCACGTTGGCTGAACCCGGTGGTCAGGTCGAGCTTCCCCACCGGTACGAAGCTGCGCAAGGACGTCACGCGGTTGGCGCCCGACGACCAGAACCAGCTGACCGTGCCGCTCAACGTGAAGTCCGACCGGGTCGGTCTGCAGAAGTGCCGCGAGATGGCTGCCCAACTCCTGTTCACGCTGCGGGATCTGACGCCCACCGGAGTGACCTCGGTCGAACTGAAGGGTTCCGACGGCACGCAGCTGTGCGCGCCCTTCGGCGGGAGCGACGCCGAGAACACGGTCGTGCACGCGGTCGCGAAGAACGAGTACCAGTACTTCATCGACGCGAAGCACCGGCTCGTCCGGCTGGCCAGCCAGGGTGAGGGCACGGAGCCCGCGCCGGTGCCGGGCGCGCTCGGCGAGGGCGACACGGAACTGCGGTCCGCCGCGGTGTCCCGCGACGAGCGCAAGGCGGCCGGGGTCTCCGCCGACGGCAGCGACCTGTACGTCGGGTCGCTGGTGTCGGGGGCCTCGCTCGGCGATCCGGTCGTGCACAGCGACGGCAAGACGGAGAACGACCGCCTCACCACACCCAGTTGGGACGGCGAGGGCGACCTGTGGGTGGCCGACCGCGACCCGAAGCGCCCCCGGCTGCTGCTGCTGAAGAACGGTGCGGGCGACCCCGTGGAGGTCGACACCGCCGGGCTCGACGGTCGCATCGACGCGGTGCGGATGGCCGCCGACGGGGTGCGGATCGCACTCATCGTGGAGAAGGACGGTGAACAGTCCCTCTACGTCGGGCGGATCGAGCGGGGTGACAAGGCGAGCGGGGAGAAGCCCGTCGCGGTGGTCGAACCCCGCTCGGTGACCCCGCAGTTGGTGGAGGTCACCGCCATGTCGTGGGCCGGGGACAGCCGGCTCGTGGTGGTGGGGCGCGAGAAGGGCGGCGTGCAGCAGATGGCGTACGTCCAGGTCGACGGCTCCACGCCGGTGGGGGCGGCGCCCGCCGCGCTGACGGGTGTGAAGGCCCTCGCCTCCTCCGAGGACGAGGAACTGCCGCTGGTGGCCTACACGGAGGAGGACGGCATCGTCCGGCTCTCGTCCGGGTCGAAGTGGCAGCAGATCGTCAAGGACGGGACGGCGCCGGTTTATCCCGGGTAGTCGGGTCGGCCTGTGCGGGGTGGTCGGGTCGGACTGTGTCGGGTGGTCGGCCTGTCTGTCCCGGGTGGTCCGGTTGCCTGTGCCGGGTGGTCCGGCTGACTGTCCGGGTGGCCTGGTTGCCTGTCCCCGGTGGTCCGGGGCCCGGTGCGTATCGGCTCTGGCGGGCTGTGGGGTTGTCCACAGGGCGTTGTCCACAGGGGTGGCCGGGTGGGGCGGGCGTTGGCACAGTGGTGGGCATGCGGGGGTGGTGGCAGGACCTGACCGATCTGGTGCTGCCGGCCGAGTGCGGTGGCTGTGGAAGGCCGCGCGCGGTGCTCTGTCCGGAGTGCCGTGCCGTCCTGAGCGGGTCCGTGCCGTGCCGGGTGCGACCGGAGCCGGAGCCGGCGGGGCTGCCGGTGGTGCATGCGGCTGCCCGGTACGCCGACGAGGTGCGGGCCGTGCTGCTCGCGCACAAGGAACGGGGCGCGCTGGCCCTGGCGGCACCGCTCGGCGTGGCCCTGGCGAGGGCCGTGCGGGTGGGGCTGCGGGAGGCGGCGTGGGCGGGGGGTGATCGAGAGGCGGCGGGGCCGGCGTGGGCGGCGGACCGTGTCCTTCCTGGTAGCGGGGGCCTGGCGGGCTCTGTGACGGGGTGGGCGGGTGGTCCGGCGGCAGCTGGTGGCCGGGTGCCGGAGAGTGCCTTGGCGGGGCGTGTGGGCGTTTCGCCGAAGGGCTCGGGTCGGGGCGTGCCCGGCCCTGTGGAGGGCGAGGCCGTGCTGCTCGTTCCCGTGCCGTCCGCGCGGCGGGCGGTGGCGGCCCGGGGGCATGACCCGGCTCGGCGGATCGCGCTGGCGGCGGCGGGGGAGCTGCGGCGCTGCGGGGTGCCGGCGCGGGTGGTCGGGGTGCTGCGGCAGCGGCGCGGCGTCGCGGACCAGACGGGGCTCGACGCACGGGAGCGGCTGGCGAATCTCACCGGGGCACTGGGGGTCGTCCCGGGCGGTGGGCGGTTGCTGCTCGCTGGACCGGTCGTGCTGGTCGACGACCTGATGACGACCGGCGCGTCCCTGGCGGAGGCGGCGCGTGCGGTGCGGGCGGCTGCGGCGGGGGAGGCGGGGTCGGCGGCGCGTGCGACTGGGGCGGGGGAGGTGGGGCTCGGTCCGGGGCGGGCCGTGCGGGTGCCGGGCGGAGACGGGTGCGGGCGGCAGGGCGGTGGCTCGTTCGCTGACAGCTCAGCCGCAACACCCGTGTACGACACGGCGGCTCGGGAAGGCACTGGGAGACGGACGAGGCGATCAACGGGGGCAGAGATGGGTACTGGGATCGCAAGGATGCGGACCTCTCGCGCTGGTGACATCATCTGCGCGGCCGTGGTCGCGGCATCACCAGATGCGTTCGAAATAAACCGGAACTGACTGCGAACTTGCATCGTTGCAGGTAATGAGAGGACCAATTCACCTGAACGGAGGTACGCCGCAGTAGAGGGTGACGACATCCGTCCGGGCGAGATATGTTCGGTTGTGAGGAAAGGCGCAGGCCACACCTCTCATATCGGATTGCCGCGCCCCGGGTTTTCACCATCACCCGTCCCGGTGGAGTGGAGACCCTGCCCACGGGGGAGGAGGTGGAAGTCACCGAGTCCGAGGTTCCGGGGCTCACCGGAACCTGGTGCAAAAGGGAGATGCTCCGCCCAGTGGAGCGGAGCGATCCGGGAACGGAGTTCTGCGTGGACATCGTCGTCAAGGGCCGCAAGACAGAGGTGCCCGAGCGGTTCCGCAAGCACGTGGCCGAGAAGCTGAAGCTGGAGAAGATCCAGAAGCTCGACGGCAAGGTGATCAGCCTCGACGTCGAGGTGTCCAAGGAGCCGAACCCCCGACAGGCCGACCGCAGTGACCGAGTGGAGATCACGCTCCGCTCCCGCGGTCCGGTGATCCGGGCGGAGGCGGCGGCAAGCGATCCGTACGCGGCGCTCGACCTGGCGGCGGAAAAGCTGGAGGCCCGGCTGCGCAAGCAGCACGACAAGCGCTTCTCCCGTCGTGGCGCCCGCCGGCTCACGGCGGCCGAGGTTCCCGACCACGTCCCGGACGCGGCGACCCTCAACGTGGACGGCAGCCCCGTCCATGACGAAGAGCCGGACGGCATCCCCACCAAGAAGATCGGCTCGCTGGAAGTGAAGGGCGAAGGCCCCCTCGTCGTCCGCGAGAAGACCCACGTCGCCTCCCCGATGACTCTCGACCAGGCTCTGTACGAGATGGAGCTGGTCGGACACGACTTCTATCTGTTCGTCGACTCCGAGACCAAGGAGCCGAGTGTCGTCTACCGGCGGCACGCCTACGACTACGGCGTCATCCACCTCAACACCGACCCGATGGTCGCCCAGGCGCAACCCCCGGCGGCCGGGGACACGTTGGGTGGCTGACGGACCGGCTGACGGCTGAGCCGGTGCCCCTGGAGCGCGTGTGCGCCCCCAGGGGCACCGGTGTGCGACCACTTGGCGCCCCGCTTGGTCACCGCGCTGTCGTCCGGGCATGGAATCATGGCCGCAACGGTCCAACCGGTGGGCCGTTGCCTTGGGTTGGCGATGGCACAGGACCAGCCACAGCCTTCAGGGGGAGGAACGATGGCGGATAGCTTCGGACCGATGCGTGACGAGGGTGCCGGCGACGGCGTCGTCGCCATGGGGCCGGACGCGGGCTCACCACGCAAGGAGCCGATCCGTGTCCTGGTCGTGGACGACCACGCCCTCTTCCGTCGGGGACTGGAGATCGTGCTCGCGGCCGAGGAGGACATCCAGGTCGTGGGGGAGGCGGGCGACGGCGCGGAAGCCGTCGACAAGGCCGCCGACCTGCTGCCCGACATCGTCCTGATGGACGTGCGGATGCCCAAGCGCGGCGGGATCGAGGCGTGCACCTCCATCAAGGAGGTGGCCCCCAGCGCCAAGATCATCATGCTGACGATCAGCGATGAAGAGGCCGATCTCTACGAGGCGATCAAAGCGGGCGCGACCGGTTATCTGCTGAAAGAGATCTCCACGGACGAGGTGGCCACCGCCATTCGCGCGGTGGCCGACGGACAGTCGCAGATCAGTCCGTCCATGGCGTCGAAACTGCTCACCGAGTTCAAGTCGATGATCCAGCGGACGGACGAGCGCCGACTCGTTCCCGCGCCGCGGCTGACGGACCGGGAGCTGGAGGTTCTCAAACTCGTCGCCACCGGTATGAACAACCGCGATATCGCCAAGGAGTTGTTCATCTCCGAGAACACCGTGAAGAACCATGTGCGCAACATCCTGGAGAAGCTCCAGCTGCACTCCAGGATGGAGGCCGTGGTCTACGCGATGCGGGAGAAGATCCTAGAGATTCGCTAGCTCCCGGATCAGGGGTTCGCGCAGTCCGGGTGCGTCCACCCGTTCCACCCGTACGTCCGTGCAGTTGACCCAGCTCGCCGCCTCGGCCAGGGCCTGGGCCACCGCGGGGACCGCCTTCGGCCCGTCCAGGGTCACCTGCTTGGCGACCAGGGTGCCGCCCTCGCGCGCCGGGTCCACGCGGCCGACGAGGTGGCCGCCGGACAGCACGGGCATCGCGAAGTAGCCGTAGACCCGCTTCGGCTTGGGGACGTAGGCCTCCAGGCGGTGGGTGAAGCCGAAGATCCGCTCGGTGCGCGCCCGTTCCCAGATCAGGGAGTCGAAGGGCGACAGCAGGGTCGTACGGTGGCGGCCGCGCGGAGGTGTCTCCAGGGCCGCCGGGTCGGCCCAGGCCGGCTTGGACCAGCCCTCGACCGTGACCGGGACCAGACCCGAGTCGGCGATCACCGAGTCGACCTGCTCGCCCTTGAGGCGGTGGTAGTCGGCGATGTCCGCGCGGGTGCCGACGCCGAGGGACCGGCCGGCGAGGCGGACGAGTCGGCGCAGGCACTCGGCGTCGTCCAACTCGTCGTGCAGCAGGTCCCCGGGGATGGCGCGTTCGGCAAGGTCGTAGACGCGCTTCCAGCCGCGGCGCTCCACGCAGACCACCTCGCCGTACATGAGCGCGCGCTCCACGGCGACCTTCGTGCCGGACCAGTCCCACCACTCGCTGGTCCTCTTCGCGCCGCCCAACTCCGTGGCGGTGAGCGGGCCTTCGGTTCGGAGCTGCTTGATGACCTGGTCGTAGGTGCCGTCCGGGAGGGCGTGGTTCCAGTGCGGGCGGCTGCGGTAGGCGCGGCGGCGGAAGGCGAAGTGCGGCCACTCCTCGATGGGGAGGATGCAGGCGGCGTGGGACCAGTACTCGAAGGCGTGGGGGCGTGTCGCGGGCGCGTCGGCGGACCCGGCCGTCCAGTACGCGTCCTCGACGGTCCTGCGGCCCACCGCTCCGAGGCGGGCGTACGGGATCAGTTCGTGGGAGCGGGCCAGGACGGAGATGGTGTCGAGCTGGACCGCGCCGAGGTGGCGGAGGATGCCGCGGACGCCGGCCTTGCGGTCGGGGGTGCCGAGGAAGCCCTGGGCGCGGAGGGCGATGCGGCGGGCCTCGTCTGCGGAGAGGGCGGTCGTGGGGCGCGGGGTCGTCATGTCTCCGCACGATAGGAGGTGGGACTGACAATGGGGGTGGGGTGGGGGGCTTGGGGGGCGAGTGGCACCCGTGGGGGCGTCGCCGGCGTCCTGGCGCGCTACCCGCCCCCTCCTTCAGACGCTGGGCGGGTGGGCCGGCAAGTAGGGGGCCGTCGACGGCAGGCCCAGGTCCGAGGGGAGCAGGGAGCCCACCCAGCAGTCTCGTCGTACGCCCTTGTTGTTGAGCGCGGAGCGCAGGGTGCCCTCGATGGTGAAGCCGGCGCGTTCGGCGACCGCGCGGGAGGCGGTGTTGCCGACTTCCGCGCGCCATTCGAGGCGGTCGACGCGCAGGGCGGTGAAGGCCCAGCGGGCGGCTGTGGTGGTGGCCTCGGTGATGTAGCCGTTGCCGCGGTGCTCCTTCGCGGCCCAGAAGCCGACCTCCGCGACGCCGAGGGAGTGCATGGTGATGCCGAGCATGCCGGTCAGGTCGCCGGCGGGGAGGAAGACGCCGAAGGTGAACATGGAGTCGTTCGCCCAGCCGTCCGGGGCGAACTGTTCCGTGAAGGCCCGTGCGTGCTCGGGGAGATAGGGCGAGGGGAACTGGGGGATCCAGCGCTGTGTCTCGGGGTCCTGGGCGGCCGCGAGCACGGCGTCGGTGTCATCGGGGCCGACCGCGCGCAGAACCAGGCGGCCGGTGATGAGCGTGACGGGTTCCATCGGCCGATTCTGCTCGGGGGTCGCGCGGGAATGCCATCCTTTTCCTCCGTGCGAGCTTTGTGTGAGCGCGTGATCACGGTTCGCGCAATTCGTCGGGAGAACGCGGCACCATCCACGACCTCCGCCCGTTGTCCCCTTTGACGGAGATTTGAAGCACCGGACGTTCGGCGTCCTCTGCAGGCTCCCGGCGTGGCCGGGTCCTCGCATACGATGGCCGTTGCTCAGCCACGTCATATGGAAACCGACCGTCCCAGGCCCGACCGGCAAGGAGACCAACCCCCGTGTCCGTCCTCTCGAAGATCATGCGTGCAGGCGAAGGCAAGATCCTGCGCAAGCTGCACCGCATCGCGGACCAGGTCAACTCCATCGAAGAGGACTTCATCGACCTCTCCGACGCCGAGCTGCGAGCCCTGACCGAGGAGTACAAGCAGCGCTACCTCGACGGCGAGACGCTGGACGACCTGCTGCCCGAGGCGTTCGCCACCGTGCGCGAGGCCGCCAAGCGCGCCCTCGGCCAGCGCCACTACGACGTGCAGATCATGGGCGGCGCGGCTCTGCACCTCGGCTACGTGGCCGAGATGAAGACCGGTGAGGGCAAGACCCTGGTCGGCACGCTGCCCGCGTATCTCAACGCGTTGTCCGGCAAGGGCGTCCACCTCATCACGGTCAACGACTACCTGGCCGAGCGCGACTCCGAGATGATGGGCCGCGTCCACAAGTTCCTGGGCCTGAGCGTCGGTTGCATCCTTGCCAACATGACGCCGGCCCAGCGCCGTGAGCAGTACGCGTGCGACATCACCTACGGCACGAACAACGAGTTCGGCTTCGACTACCTGCGCGACAACATGGCGTGGTCCAAGGACGAGCTCGTCCAGCGCGGCCACAACTTCGCGATCGTCGACGAGGTCGACTCCATCCTCGTCGACGAGGCCCGTACGCCGCTGATCATCTCCGGCCCGGCCGACCAGGCCACCAAGTGGTACGGCGACTTCGCCAAGCTGGTCACCCGCCTGAAGAAGGGCGAGGCCGGCAACCCGCTCAAGGGCATCGAGGAGACCGGCGACTACGAGGTCGACGAGAAGAAGCGCACGGTCGCCATCCACGAGGCCGGCGTCGCCAAGGTCGAGGACTGGCTGGGCATCGACAACCTCTACGAGTCGGTGAACACCCCTCTGGTGGGCTACCTGAACAACGCCATCAAGGCGAAGGAGCTCTTCAAGAAGGACAAGGACTACGTCGTCATGGACGGCGAAGTCATGATCGTCGACGAGCACACCGGCCGTATCCTCGCCGGCCGCCGCTACAACGAGGGCATGCACCAGGCGATCGAGGCGAAGGAAGGGGTGGACATCAAGGACGAGAACCAGACCCTCGCCACGATCACCCTCCAGAACTTCTTCCGCCTCTACAAGCGCCACGACCACGACGGCAAGGAACAGCCCGGTCTGTGCGGCATGACCGGTACGGCGATGACCGAGGCCGCCGAGTTCCACCAGATCTACAAGCTCGGCGTCGTCCCGATCCCGACCAACCGGCCGATGGTCCGCAAGGACCAGTCGGACCTCATCTACCGCACCGAGGTCGCGAAGTTCGAGGCGGTCGTCGACGACATCGTCGAGAAGCACGAGAAGGGCCAGCCGATCCTCGTCGGCACGACGTCGGTCGAGAAGTCCGAGTACCTCTCGCAGCAGCTCAGCAAGCGCGGCGTCCAGCACGAGGTGCTCAACGCCAAGCAGCACGACCGGGAGGCGATCATCGTCGCCCAGGCCGGCCGCAAGGGTGCCGTCACGGTGGCCACCAACATGGCCGGCCGTGGTACGGACATCAAGCTCGGTGGCAACCCCGAGGACCTCGCCGAGGCGGAGCTGCGCCAGCGCGGCCTCGACCCCGAGGAGCACATCGAGGAGTGGGCACAGGCCCTGCCGGCCGCCCTGGAGCGGGCCGAGGCGGCCGTGAAGGCCGAGAAGGAAGAGGTCGAGCGGCTCGGCGGCCTGTACGTGCTGGGCACCGAGCGGCACGAGTCGCGCCGTATCGACAACCAGCTGCGCGGTCGTTCCGGCCGTCAGGGCGACCCCGGCGAGTCCCGCTTCTACCTCTCGCTCGGTGACGACCTGATGAGGCTCTTCAAGGCCCAGATGGTCGAGCGCGTGATGTCCATGGCGAACGTGCCGGACGACGTGCCGATCGAGAACAAGATGGTCACGCGCGCGATCGCGTCCGCCCAGTCGCAGGTCGAGCAGCAGAACTTCGAGACGCGCAAGAACGTCCTGAAGTACGACGAGGTCCTCAACCGTCAGCGTGAGGTCATCTACGGCGAGCGGCGCCGCGTGCTGGAGGGCGAGGACCTGCACGAGCAGATCCAGCACTTCATGGACGACACCATCGACGCCTACATCAGCGCCGAGACCGCCGAGGGCTTCGCGGAGGACTGGGACCTCGACCGGCTGTGGGGCGCGTTCAAGCAGCTCTACCCGGTGAAGATCACCGTCGAGGAGCTGGAGGACGCGGCCGGCGACCGGGCCGGACTGACCGCCGACTTCATCTCCGAGTCCATCAAGGAAGACATCCACGAGCAGTACCAGGCCCGTGAGGCGCAGCTCGGCTCCGAGATCATGCGTGAGCTGGAGCGCCGGGTCGTGCTGTCGGTCCTGGACCGCAAGTGGCGCGAGCACCTCTACGAGATGGACTACCTCCAGGAGGGCATCGGCCTGCGCGCGATGGCGCAGAAGGACCCGCTGGTCGAGTACCAGCGCGAGGGCTTCGACATGTTCACCGCCATGATGGAGGGCATCAAGGAGGAGTCCGTCGGCTACCTGTTCAACCTGGAGGTCCAGGTCGAGCAGCAGGTCGAGGAGGTCCCGGTCGAGGACGCCGCGCCGTCGCTCGACAAGCAGGACTCGGTGCCGGCGCAGGCGGGTGCGCGTCCGGAGATCCGCGCCAAGGGGCTGGACGCTCCGCAGCGCCGGGATCTGCACTTCTCCGCGCCGACCGTGGACGGCGAGGGTGGTGTCGTCGAGGGTGAGTTCGCCGACGACGACGAGCCGGTGCGTTCCGAGGCGGACGGCCTCACGCGCGCGGAGCGGCGCAAGCAGTCGCGTGGGCGTCGCCGCAAGAAGTGACGCTGTCCGCGACGGCTTGGCGGCTGACGGCTGGCGGCTGGAGCGGGTTTGAAGGGCCGGGTCACCTGAGGGTGGGCCGGCCCTTCGGCGTGTGGTGCGTCGAGTGCGGCCTATGGCCGGGGGTGGCTCTCTGAGCCCGTGAGGGGTTCGTCGTGGGGTGCGGGGGGCGCTCGTGAGGGCGAGCGGGCATTCGGGGCGGCTGGCGGGGGGCCGAGCGTGCCTCGGGCGGGGCCAGGAGTGGCTCTATGGGGGCCCGGCTCCTGGTGTCTGTCGTCGTCCGGGGCGGCTGCCGGGGGCGGGGTGTGCCTCGGGTTGGGCCGGTGGCGGCCCTGCGAGGTCTTCCCGGCCCTTGGTCGGCTGTCGTCGTCCGGGGCGGCTGCCGGGGGCGGGGTGTGCCTCGGGCTCGGCCGGTGGCAGTCCTGCGAGGCTTTCCCGGCCCTTGGTTGCAGTCGTTATCCGGGGCGGCTGGTGGGGGGCCGGGTGCGCCTCGGGCTGGGCCGGTGGCGGTCCTGCGAGGCTTTCCTGGCCCCTGGTGGCTCTCGTCGTCCGGGGCGGCTGCCCGGGGGCGGGGTGTGCCTCAGGTGGGGCCAGGCGCGGCTTGGCGGGGCCCGCGCCCGTGGGTCAGTCGTCCCTGCGGTTGTTGCAGGGGGCGCCCAGTTCCACCGCGGTGCAGCGCCAGCGGCGGTCGCGGCCCTGCTCCAGGCGGAAGGCCATGGCGCGGAGTTGGTCGCCGGCGCCGATGCGGGCGAAGGCCTCGACCGCGCCGTCGCGGGGGACGTAATAGCCGATGTCGCGGACCACGGGCCGGGTGCCGCGGGTGCGCAGGGGGCCGCGTTCGGCGAGCTCGGCGAGTTCGTCGTAGGCCTGGCCGACGGTGTGGCGGAGCATCGAGTGGACGGGGCGTTGGCCGCTGAGGACCGCGAGGAGGAGGTCGGCGAAGACGTCGGTGGGGCGGGGCTGGGGGACGGAGACCGGCCTGCGGGGGGTCTGGGCGGGCACGACGGCGGCGTCCGGGCCGGTTGGGTGCGGGGCGTGTGCCGCTGGGCTCGTGGCGCGGGTGGTCGGGCCGGTCCCGGTGGCCCGCGCGGTGGACGTGGGGCCGGCGGCGGGGCGGTTGTCGACGGGCGCCGTACGCCTCCCGGGGCCGGTCGAAGGGCCCGGGCGGGCGCCGTCCGCGGCTGTGCGGGTCGTGCCGCCGCTCGGGGTGCGGGGCGGGGTGGTGCCCGGGCGACGGGAGTCGCGGCGGCTCGGCGGGCGGGTGCCGGGACGCTGCTGTGCCCTGGTCATGACCTTGTTCATGGGGTCCCCGTTTCAGCGGGCCCGGATGTGTACCGGGCAGTAACTTCCGTGGTTGAGGATCTTGTACGGGGTCGCGGGCGGCGGCGGCAAGGAAGCGGCGGCCCGCGTCGGTCGGCCGGATTCTTCACTTATCCGAGTGAGCGCGGGCGCCGGAAGCCCATGACGGCGGGGCGGCACCGGGTGAGTTCCCGGACGGGGGTTGACGCCTCCCGGGGCTCGGGCAGGGACTCGAAAGGGGACGCCCGCACGTATCCTGAAGGCCGTCACCGAGGCCCTCGCGGAGCGTTCCGACCCCGCCCTCCGACCACGAAAGCGGCAGCCCATGCGTGTCTACGTCCCCCTGACCCTCTCCGGTCTCGCCGAGGCGTACAAGACGGGCGAGCTGGGCCCCGGACCGCTCCTCGCCTACGCCGTGACGCCCGCGTTGCGCGAGTGGTACCTCTCCGACGACATCGAGGAGCTGGAGTACGCGGCGCTGAACCGGGCCGCGTTCGCCTCCCTGCGGCTGTTGGCGGCGGACCCCGGGGCGGTACGGCGCCGGGTCGTGGTCGCCGTCGACGTGCCCGACGGCACGGCCCATGCCGACCCCGACCGCGGGCTCGACCCGGCGGCGCTCGGCGAGGTCAAGGTCGCGGGCGCCGTGGCGCTGGCCAAGGCGGCGGCCGTCCATGTCGACGCCGGTGACGCGGAGGCGGACGTCACCGCCGCCGCGCAGGCACTGCCGGCGGCGGACGGCGGGGACGACGACGCGCAGTTCGTCGTGGACGGGGCCGAGGACCACGAGCTGCTCTGGTACGCCACGCAGGAGATCCCGAACCTGGTCGGGCTGGGGGACTGAGGGAAGCGTCCCTGCCTGGAGGTGGGGCGGCTGCGGGCCCCTTGATTGTCAGTGGCGGCGGGTACCTTCTTGGGCATGGGGAAGCAAGCGGGCGCGCACATCGTCTGGGACTGGAACGGCACCCTGTTCCACGACAATGACGCGATCATCGGGGCGACCAACGCCGCATTCGCCGAGCTGGGGCTCGAGCCGATCACGATGGAGCGGTACCGGGCGCTGTACTGCGTGCCGGTGCCGAAGTTCTACGAGCGGCTGATGGGGCGGCTGCCGACCGACGCCGAGTGGGCGATCATGGACGAGACCTTCCACCGGTACTACACCGAGCACCGGGTCCGGTGCCAACTGACGGCCGGAGCGGTGGAGTTGCTCGCGGGGTGGCGGTCGGCGGGGCGCAGCCAGTCGATCCTCAGCATGTACGGGCACGACGACCTCGTCCCGCTGGTCCGCGGGTTCGGGATCGAGGCGCACTTCCTCCGTGTCGACGGGCGGACCGGGCCCTCCGGGGGCAGCAAGGCCGAGCACATGACGCGGCATCTCTCCGCGCTGGCCGGGGTGGATCCGGCGCGGACGGTGGTGATCGGGGACGCGGCGGACGACGCGGTGGCGGCGCGGTACGTGGGGGCGCAGGCGGTGCTGTACACGGGGGGTTCGCACGGTCGGGCCAGCCTGGAGACGGCGGGGGTGCCCGTCGTGGACACGCTGGCGGAGGCTGTGGTGGAGGCGGAGCGGTTGGCGGCGTAGGGCGAGGGCCCGCCCGTGAGGTGAGGTGGGGTGCTGGAGCGAGGACCGCAACGGCACCCCAGCCCCTACGGCATCCCCCTCACGTCACCGGCGCCTTGGCCCGCAGGATCGTCAGGAACTCGCGCATCCAGCGGGAGTGGTCCGGCCAGGCCCGTGCGGAGACGAGGGTGCCGTCGACGACCGTCTCGGCGTCCTGGAAGGCGGCGCCGGCGGCCTGCATGTCGAGCTCCAGGGCCGGGTACGCCGTGACGCGGCGGCCGCGGAGGCCGTCGATCGCGGCGGTGAGCAGGGGGCCGTGGCAGATCTGGGCCACCGGTTTGTCCGCGTCGAAGAAGGACTTGAGGATCTTGCGGAGCTCGGGGTCGTTGCGCAGGTACTCGGGGGCGCGGCCGCCGGGGATGACCAGGGCGGCGTACTGGCCGGGGTCGACCTCGGCGAAGGCCAGGTCGGCGGGCCAGGTGTAGCCGGGCTTCTCGGTGTAGGTGTCGAAGCCGGGTTCGAAGTCGTGGACGACGAACCGGAGCTGCTTCCGGGCGGGGGCCGCGATATGGACGTCGTAGCCTTCCTCGCGGAGGCGCTGGTAGGGGTACAGGACCTCCAGTGACTCCGCCGCGTCGCCGGTGACGATCAGGATTTTGGCTGTCATGTCGGCAACGTGCCTCCGAAGCGGGGCCTTGCCAAGGGGCGCGGTCGCGATTGGTTCGCGGGGGACGCGCCCACGGCCGCCAGAACCGACGGCTCCGAGCCGCCCCGCGCCCGTGCCTACGGTCCCGAAATCCCCCTCCGTGCCCGTGGCCTCGGGCCGATGCCCCCCGAGCCGCCCCGCGCCCCCGCGCCCACGGCCCCCGAACCGACCCGCGCCCCCGCCCCCCCCGTGCCCGTAGTCCGCCCGGGCCGATGCCCCCGACGGACCACCCCCCGTACCCCACCCCCCAACCGACCCGTACCCCCGCCCCCCACCAAGCGCCCCTGTGCAGAACGTCAAAGTTCGACCCCCGGTTTTGTACACATACGGCTCATGACGGGCCCCCTGTAAGGAGCGATAGCCTGGTGGCGTGATCAGCGCGATAGTTCGCGGGGGCATCGTCGCTCCTGCCCTGCGCCCGGAGAGCACGGACGACATCCGTGACCGGGCGGCAGTCGCTGGTCTTCGCGGGCGGGGCGGGGGTATACGGACCCCCGGGGCGCCGCACATCTCTCCGGAAGCGGCGTCGTG
The DNA here is from genome assembly GCF_044386545.1 of Streptomyces sp. NPDC020489. Lineage (NCBI taxonomy): Bacteria > Bacillati > Actinomycetota > Actinomycetes > Kitasatosporales > Streptomycetaceae > Streptomyces > Streptomyces sp. NPDC020489. Next base: position 368,997 of record NZ_JBIRUZ010000008.1, on the reverse strand, counting down.
GAGAGCGGCGTCACATCCGTCAGGCGTGTCGAGAATGGCTGATAACCCCCCGCTCATCTCCCCTTGCGGCATAGCGTCGGAGCAGACCGGACACCCCGCGTCGCGGCGTCACGTCGTAAGGGAAGCGACCGTTTTTCCTTCAACGTCACGCAATGGCGCGCGACAGGAGCCAGAGGACAATGCAGACCAAGCTGGACGAAGCCAAGGCCGAGCTGCTCGAGAGGGCCGCCCGGGTAGCTGAGAACAGCCCGGTCGGGGGGCACCTACCGACCGGGACGACGGACGAGAGCACCCCGGACCGGGAGACCGTGCTCGCGTTCCTCCAGCGCTACTACCTGCACACCGCCCCGGAGGACCTCGCCGATCGCGACCCGGTCGACGTCTTCGGAGCCGCGTACTCGCACTACCGGCTGGCCGAGAACCGGCCACAGGGAACGGCCAATGTGCGGGTGCTCACGCCCACCGTCGAGGAGAACGGCTGGGCCTGCACGCATTCGATCGTCGAGGTCGTCACCGACGACATGCCCTTCCTCGTCGACTCGGTCACCAACGAGCTGACCCGGCAGGGGCGCGGCATCCATGTCGTCATCCACCCGCAGGTCGTCGTCCGTCGGGACGTCACCGGCAAGCTCGTCGAGGCGCTCCCGCAGCGGCCCAGCGGAGAGCTGCCGCACGACGCGTACATCGAGTCCTGGATCCACGTCGAGATCGACCGGGAGACCGACCGCGGGGACCTGAAGCAGATCACCGCCGATCTGCTGCGTGTCCTTTCGGACGTCCGCGAGACCGTCGAGGACTGGGAGAAGATGCGGGACGCGGCGCTGCGGATGGCCGACGAGCTGCCCGCCGAGCCCATCGCCTCCGATCTGCGCGAGCAGGAGATCGAGGAGGCCCGCGAGCTGCTGCGCTGGCTGGCCGCCGACCACTTCACCTTCCTCGGGTACCGCGAGTACCAGCTGCGCGAGGACGACTCCCTCGCCGCCGTGCCGGGCACCGGTCTCGGCATCCTGCGCTCCGACCCGCATCACGCCGAGGACGAGAGCCACCCCGTCAGCCCCTCCTTCGAGCGGCTGCCCGCCGACGCCCGCGCGAAGGCGCGCGAGCACAAGCTCCTGGTGCTGACCAAGGCCAACAGCCGGGCGACCGTGCACCGGCCGTCGTACCTCGACTACATCGGGGTGAAGAAGTTCGACGCCGAGGGCAACGTCGTCGGTGAGCGCCGGTTCCTGGGCCTGTTCTCCTCGGCCGCCTACACCGAGTCCGTCCGCCGGGTCCCCGTGATCCGCCGCAAGGTCGACGAGGTGCTCCAGCGCGCCGGGTTCTCGCCCAACAGCCACGACGGGCGCGACCTGCTCCAGATTCTGGAGACCTACCCGCGCGACGAGCTGTTCCAGACCCCGGTCGACGAGCTCCAGGCCATCGTCACCTCCGTCCTCTACCTCCAGGAGCGGCGGCGGCTGCGGCTCTACCTGCGCCAGGACGAGTACGGGCGCTACTACTCCGCCCTCGTCTACCTCCCGCGCGACCGCTACACCACCGGCGTCCGGCTGCGGATCATCGACATCCTCAAGGAGGAACTCGGCGGTATCAGCGTCGACTTCACCGCCTGGAACACCGAGTCGATCCTGTCCCGGCTGCACTTCGTGGTCCGGGTCCCGCAGGGCACCGAGCTGCCGGAGCTGTCCGACCTCGACAAGGAGCGCATCGAGGCGCGGCTGGTGGAGGCCGCCCGCTCCTGGGCCGACGGCTTCACCGAGGCCCTCAACGCCGAACTCGGCGAGGAGCGCGCCGCCGAGCTGCTGCGCCGGTACGGCAACGCCTTCCCCGAGGGCTACAAGGCCGACCACACGCCGCGCTCCGCGGTCGCCGACCTGGTGCACCTGGAGAAGCTCACCGAGGAGAACGACTTCGCGCTGAGCCTGTACGAGCCGGTCGGCGCCGCCCCCGAGGAGCGCCGCTTCAAGATCTACCGCAAGGGTGCCGCGATCACCCTGTCCGCCGTGCTGCCGGTCCTCAACCGGCTCGGCGTCGAGGTGATGGACGAGCGGCCCTACGAGCTGCGCTGCTCGGACCGCAGCATCGCGTGGATCTACGACTTCGGGCTGCGCATGCCCCGGTCGCAGAACGGCGCCGGGGACTACCTCGGCGACGACGGCCGCGAGCGCTTCCAGGAGGCCTTCGCCGCGACCTGGACGGGCCTGGCGGAGAACGACGGCTTCAACGCCCTCGTGCTCAGCGCCGGGCTGAACTGGCGTCAGGCGATGGTGCTGCGGGCGTACGCCAAGTACCTGCGGCAGGCGGGCTCCACCTTCTCGCAGGACTACATGGAGGACACCCTCCGCAACAACGTCCACACCACCCGGCTGCTCGTCTCCCTGTTCGAGGCGCGGATGTCGCCGGACCGGCAGCGCGCCGGGCACGAGATCGTGGACGCCCTCCTCGAAGAGCTGGACGCCGCCCTCGACCAGGTGGCCTCCCTCGACGAGGACCGGATCCTCAGGTCCTTCCTGACCGTCATCAAGGCGACCCTGCGCACCAACTTCTTCCAGGAGGCGCAGGGCGGCAAGCCGCACGAGTACGTCTCCATGAAGTTCGACCCGCAGGCCATCCCGGACCTGCCGGCGCCGCGTCCGGCGTACGAGATCTGGGTGTACTCGCCGCGCGTCGAGGGTGTGCACCTGCGTTTCGGCAAGGTCGCGCGTGGCGGTCTGCGCTGGTCCGACCGGCGCGAGGACTTCCGTACGGAGATCCTCGGCCTGGTCAAGGCGCAGATGGTGAAGAACACCGTCATCGTGCCGGTCGGCGCCAAGGGCGGCTTCGTCGCCAAGCAGCTGCCCGACCCGGGCGTGGACCGGGACGCGTGGCTGACCGAGGGCATCGCCAGCTACAAGACGTTCATCTCGGCGCTGCTCGACATCACCGACAACATGGTGGCCGGCGAGGTCGTGCCCCCGGCGGACGTGGTCCGCCACGACGAGGACGACACCTACCTGGTCGTCGCCGCCGACAAGGGCACCGCGACCTTCTCCGACATCGCCAACGGGGTCGCCGAGCAGTACAACTTCTGGCTGGGCGACGCCTTCGCCTCCGGTGGCTCGGCGGGCTACGACCACAAGGGCATGGGCATCACCGCGCGCGGCGCCTGGGAGTCCGTCAAGCGGCACTTCCGGGAGCTCGGTGTCGACACCCAGAGCGAGGACTTCACGGTCGTCGGCATCGGTGACATGTCCGGTGACGTGTTCGGCAACGGCATGCTGCTCAGCGAGCACATCCGCCTGGTCGCGGCCTTCGACCACCGGCACATCTTCATCGACCCGAACCCGGACGCGGCCACCTCCTACGCCGAGCGCCGCCGCGTCTTCGAGCTGCCGCGCTCCAGCTGGGCCGACTACAACGCCGAGCTCATCTCGGCGGGCGGCGGCGTGTTCCCGCGCAGCGCCAAGGCCATCCCGGTCAACGCGCACATCCGCGAGGCCCTCGGCATCGACGGCAAGGTCGCCAAGATGACCCCGGCCGACCTGATGAAGGCCATCCTTCAGGCGCCGGTGGACCTGCTGTGGAACGGCGGCATCGGCACGTACGTCAAGGCCTCCACCGAGACCCACGCCGACGTCGGAGACAAGGCCAACGACCCGATCCGGGTGGACGGCGCCGACCTCAGGGTCAAGGTCGTCGGCGAGGGCGGCAACCTGGGGCTCACCCAGCTCGGCCGGATCGAGTTCGCGCTGCACGGCGGCAAGATCAACACCGATGCCATCGACAACAGCGCGGGCGTGGACACCTCCGACCACGAGGTGAACATCAAGATCCTGCTCAACGGCCTGGTCACGGACGGCGACATGACCGTCAAGCAGCGCAACAAGCAGCTCGCCGAGATGACCGACGAGGTCGGCCGGCTGGTCCTGCGCAACAACTACGCGCAGAACACGGCCATCGCCAACGCGCTCGCCCAGTCCAAGGACATGCTCCACGCCCAGCAGCGCTACCTGCGCCACCTGGTGCGCGCGGGCTTGCTGGACCGGGCGCTGGAGTTCCTGCCCACGGACCGCCAGATCCGCGAACGCCTGGGCGCCGCACAGGGCCTGACCGGCCCGGAGACGGCCGTCCTGCTGGCGTACACGAAGATCACGGTCTCCGACGAGCTGCTGCACACCTCGCTCCCGGACGACCCCTACCTGCGCGGGCTGCTGCACGCGTACTTCCCGAGCGCGCTGCGCGAGAAGTTCGCCGAGCACATCGACAACCACCCGCTGCGCCGCGAGATCATCACGACCGTGCTGGTCAACGACACGGTCAACACCGGCGGTACGACGTATCTGCACCGGCTGCGCGAGGAGACCGGCGCCTCCCTGGAGGAGATCGTGCGGGCGCAGACCGCGGCGCGCGCGATCTTCCGCTCGGCCATGGTGTGGGACGGCGTGGAGGCGCTCGACAACCAGGTCCAGGCCGACGTCCAGACCCGGATCCGGCTGCACTCGCGCCGGCTCGTCGAACGCGGCACGCGCTGGCTGCTCAACAACCGGCCGCAGCCGCTGCAACTCGCCGAGACCGTCGAGTTCTTCGCCGAGCGCGTCGAGCAGGTCTGGTCGCAGCTGCCGAAGCTGCTCCGGGGCGCGGACCTGGAGTGGTACCAGCAGATCTACGACGAGCTGTCCGGCGCGGGGGTCCCCGACGAGGTGGCCACGCGCGTGGCCGGTTTCTCGTCCGCCTTCCCGACGCTGGACATCGTCTCGGTGGCGGACCGCATGGGCCGGGACCCGATGGACGTCGCCGAGGTCTACTACGACCTCGCCGACCGCCTCCACATCACCCAGCTCATGGACCGCATCATCGAGCTGCCCCGCGCCGACCGCTGGCAGTCCATGGCCCGCGCCTCGATCCGTGAGGACCTCTACGCGGCCCACGCGGCGCTGACCGCGGACGTCCTCGCGGTGGGCAACGGCACCTCGACCCCCGAGCAGCGCTTCAAGGCGTGGGAGGAGAAGAACGCCGCGATCCTGGGCCGGGCGCGCACCACCCTGGAGGAGATCCAGGGCTCGGAGACCTTCGACCTCGCCAACCTCTCGGTGGCGATGCGGACGATGCGCACCCTGCTGCGGACGCATTCGTAGCGGATACGACGAGAAGGGCGCCCCGGGCCGTGACGGCTCGGGGCGCCCTTCTCGTCTGTCGGCCGGGGGTGTTCCCGCCCGAGGGCCGGTGGCGGCGAGGGTCTAGACGGCGGCCTTCGGCTTGGGCTTCGGCTTGGTCGTCTTGTCGCCGGTGAAGGCCTCGTACTCCTTCAGGACGTCCTCGGTGGGCCCGTCCATGCGCAGCTCGCCGCGCTCCAGCCACAGCACCCGGTCACAGGTGTCGCGGATGGACTTGTTGTTGTGGCTGACCAGGAACACCGTGCCCGCGTGCTTGCGCAGTTCGCGGATACGGGCCTCGGAGCGCTTCTGGAAGGAGCGGTCACCGGTGGCGAGGGCCTCGTCGATGAGGAGGACGTCGTGGTCCTTGGCGGCGGCGATGGAGAAGCGCAGCCGGGCGCCCATGCCGGAGGAGTACGTCCGCATGGGCAGGGTGATGAAGTCGCCCTTCTCGTTGATGCCGGAGAAGTCGACGATCTCCTGGTAGCGCTCCTTGATCTGCTCGCGGGACATGCCCATCGCGAGGCCGCCGAGGTAGACGTTGCGCTCGCCGGTCAGGTCGCCCATCAGGGCCGCGTTGACGCCGAGGAGGGAGGGCTGGCCGTCGGTGTAGATGGCGCCGCTCTCCACCGGCAGCAGTCCGGCGACCGCCTTGAGCAGGGTCGACTTGCCGGAGCCGTTGGTGCCGATGAGGCCGATCGCCTCGCCCTTGTAGGCGACGAAGGACACCTTCTTCACGGCGTGCACCTTGCGGACGCCGGAGGCCTTCTCGGTCTGCTTGCGGCGCAGGATGCGGTTGAGGGCGGCGGTCGCCGAACCGCGGCCCGCGCCGGTGCCGTTGACGCGGTAGACGATGTCGACGTCGTCGGCGATGACGGTGGGGGTGGTCTCGTTCTCAGCCACGGCCGTAGGTCTCCTCAGCCTTCCAGAAGTAGATGAAGCCGCCGACTCCGGCGAGCAGCGCCCAGCCCGCCGCGATCGCCCACACGTGGTGCGGCAGCTGGCTGGAGTGGAAGCTGTCGATCAGGGCGTAGCGCATCAGGTCGATGTAGACGGCCGCCGGGTTGGCCTGGAGCACCGGGCCGACCCAGGACGGCAGGTCGTTGTGCTTGCTGAGCAGGTGGTCGATGCTCCACATCACGCCGGAGACGTACATCCACGTGCGCAGCACGAACGGCATCAGCTGGGCGATGTCGGGGGTCTTGGCGCCGAGCCGGGCCATGGCCATCGAGACGCCGGCGTTGAAGGTGAACTGAAGGATCAGCGCCGGGATCGCCAGCAGCCAGGACGCCGAGACGGGGACGCCGAAGCAGAGCAGGATCACGACCAGGGCGGCCATCGAGAACAGCAGCTGCTGGAGCTGCTGGAGGCAGAAGGAGATCGGCAGCGCGGCCCGCGGGAAGTGCAGGGCGCGGACCAGTCCGAGGTTGCCGGAGATGGCGCGGGTGCCCGCGAGGATCGAGCTCTGGGTGAAGGTCCAGATGAACACGCCCGTGACCAGGAACGGGATGTAGTCCGGCACGCCCTTCTTGGTGCCCAGCAGCACGCCGAAGATGAAGAAGTACACCGCCGCGTTCAGCAGCGGGTTCATCACCTGCCAGATCTGGCCGAGCTTCGCCTGGCTGTACTGGGCGGTGAGCTTGGCGGTGGAGAACGCGGTGATGAAGTGGCGCCGGGCCCACAGCTGCCGGACGTACTCGGTCAGGGTGGGTCGGGCACCGCTGACCGAGAGGCCGTGGCGGGCGGCGAGGGCCGCGAGGTCACCTTCGGCGGGCGCGGGGACGGACGCCGCCGTCGGGGGCGGTGTGTGGAGGACCTGGCTCACATCCGCTGCTTTCACTCGGGGGGTGGGGTGGTGCGGGGGTGGTGCGTCGGGACCGCGTGCGGCCGGCTGCCCGTTTCTCCGGCGTTTCCTTACGCTTCTCTTCACGTTCTCTTACGTCGGGACGGGACCGTATCGTCGCAACGTGAGCGTAGGCCGAGTCGGCGTCGGAACGCAACCGTTTCGTCGTGACGGTTCGGTCGGGACGGGTCCGTTTCGTCGTCACGTTCCGCGTGGGGACGGGACCGTATCGTCGTAACGCCCTATGCTGGTCCGCATGACGAACGCCGACGAGCCGCAGCCCCGTCCGCGCCGCCGGGCCCCCGCCGGAGCCGCCGTGCTCCGGGAGGATGTGACGGACGCCATCCGGGCGGCGGTCTTCGAGGAGCTCGCGACGGTCGGATACGCCCGGATGTCCATCGAGGGGATCGCGCGCCGGGCCGGTGTCGGCAAGACCGCGGTCTATCGGCGCTGGCCCTCCAAGCTGCACCTGGTCCTCGACGTGGTGTCGGCCCTCGCCGTGCAGGGGCTGCCGGCGCCCGACACCGGCGCGCTGGAGAGCGACCTGCGGCTGCTGTACGAGGTGACCTCCCGTGCGCTGCGCCACCCCGTGGCCTCGCAGATCCTGCCGGACCTCCAGGCCGAGGCGGCCCGTAACCCCGAGATCGCCGAGGCGGTGCAGAAGGCGCTGCGGGACGGGCAGGAGGAGGTCGCCAGCAAGATCATCGTGGCGGCGGAGCAACGCGGGGAGGTCCGCGCGGGCCTCGACGACGAACTGGCCCTCGATCTGATCTCCGGACCGCTGTACTGGCGGTCCGTGGTGATCCGGAGCCCGAAGCTGCCCCGGGGCTACCTGGACGCGCTCGCGCGGGCGACGGCGGCGGCGATCAAGGCGCTGTAGCCGGGCTCGGCCCGATGCTCGCGGCGCGGGCGCACGGGGGCTGGAACAGCGGGTGGGAAGCCGGACGCCGGTCGTGGGGGGTGCTCCGGCCGGGGCCCGCTGGTGTCACCGCGGCGAGAGTGCGTGCCCGGCGTCGCGCGGCAGAGGCCGCTTTCGCGGCAGGCCCTCAGTGGCGTGCCGCCTCCGGATGCAGGTGTACCCAGCCGTCCCAGGCCGAGGTGATCATGTCCTGGACGTCGTGGCGGGACTTCCAGCCGAGTTCGCTGGTGATGCGGTCGGCGCAGGCGACGACGCGGGCGGGGTCGCCGGGGCGGCGGGGGGTGACCGTCGGGGGACGGTCGTGGCCGGTCACGGCGTTGATGCGGTCGATCATCTCGCGGACCGACACGCCCTCGCCGCGGCCGATGTTGAGGGTGAGGTCGCGGCCGGGGGAGGCGTGCAGGGCGCGGGCCGTGGCCACATGGGCCTCGGCCAGGTCGACCACGTGGATGTAGTCGCGGACGCAGGTGCCGTCGGGGGTGGCGTAGTCGTCGCCGAAGATGCGCGGGGGCGCGTTCTGCGTGAGCTTCTCGAAGACCATGGGGATCAGGTTGGAGACCCCGGTGTCCGCGAGGTCGGGGCTCGCCGCGCCGGCCACGTTGAAGTAGCGCAGCGACGCCGTGGCCAGGCCGGTCGCGCGGCCCGTCGCGCGGACCAGCCACTCCCCGGCCAGCTTCGTCTCGCCGTACGGCGACATCGGCGCGCACGGCGTGTCCTCCGTGACCAGCTCCACGTCCGGCATGCCGTACACCGCCGCCGAGGAGGAGAGGACGAAGGACGCGACGCCCGCCCGGGTCACCTGCTCCAGCAGGACGCGCAGGCCCTCGACGTTCTCCCGGTAGTAGTGCAGCGGCAGGTCCACCGACTCGCCCACCTGCTTCTTCGCCGCCAGGTGCACGACCCCGGTGACGGCGTGGTCCGCCAGGGCCCGCGCCACCCGCTCGCCGTCCAGGGTGGAGCCCACCACCAGCGGCACACCGGCCGGCACGCGCTCGGCGATGCCCGTCGACAGGTCGTCGTAGACCACGGCGGTCTCGCCCGCCTCGGTCATCGCCCGTACGACGTGCGCCCCGATGTAGCCGGCGCCGCCGGTGATCAGCCAGGTCATGTGCGGCCGTCCCCTCGTCAGTCCGGCTATCAGTGAATCAGGCGCCGGAGACCGTCACGGACCATCGCGACGACTCCCCGTGAGTATGCCGCTACGGCAGGTGGCGCCGCGGGGCCGTGTCCCGCGCGTATCGCCTGCGCCAGCTCCTCGCGCCCGGCGGCCAGCAGGATCTCGTGTGCCAGCCGGTAGGCCTCCCGGAGGGCCGGTGCGTCGGGGTGCGTCGGGGCGTGCGGGACGTACACGCGCGCCGGTACGAGCGCGATGCGTGGGCACGCGGCGAGCACGCGCGCGTGGAAGACGACGTCCTCGTGCGCGAAGCGGCCCTCGGGGAAGCGGATGCCATGTTCGTGCAGGAAGGCGGTGCGGTAGAGCTTGCTGCCGCCGGCGGTGTCGTGGACCAGGAGTGGGCGTTGGGCGCGCTGCGCGCACAACCCGCTCGCGACCTCCGCGCGCGCCTCGACCAGCGCCTCCAGTGCCCCGGGCAGCAGGACGTCACCGCCGTCCTGGAACATCACGTACGGCGCCGTCACGTGGTCGAGCCCGGTGTTGCGCGGGCTTCCGCGGCCGCCGCTGTGCACCCGGCGGCGGAGCACGCGCACGCGTGGGTCGACGCGGGCGAGACGGACCAGCCGCTCCCCGCTGCCGTCCGTGGAGCAGTCGTCCACGACCAGGACCTCGCGCACGACGGCACCCTGGGCGAGCGCGGAGCGCACGGTCTCCCTCACGCGCGGGGCGTTGTCGTACCCGGTCACGACGACGCAGACCTCGGGGGCACGGGAATCCATGGGGGTGTTCCGGAATCGTGGGACGGGGGGCCGGACGCCGGTCAGGGGGCCGCCGGCGTCCGGTCCGGAAGACGGGGGGAGGCCTCGCCGGGTTCACTCGGGGACGACGGTTCCGCCGCGGCCCGGGTGGCGCGCCACAGGCGGCGGAAGGACAGTGTGGCGGCCGCGGCGAGCAGGCCGTTGCGTACGACCATCAGCGCGCAGCCTGTCCAGGTGGCGGCCTCGACCTCGCCGTACAGGACCGGGTACACGACCGCGCTCACTGCCGTCGCCGCCAGGATCAGCGCGGCCACGGGGCGCTGTGTGGTGTGCCGCGAGGTCAGGCAGACGGCCGCCAGACCCAGCAGCCAGATCATGTACTGCGGGCTGATCACCCGGCTGGTGACGGTGAAGAGCAGGACGGCGGCCAGCGCGGCGTCGTACGGCGTCGCCGCGCTCCAGCGCCGGGCCCGCACCCGCCACAGCAGGAGCAGCGCGAGGGCGGCGGCGGTGGCCGCGAGGCAGGCACCGGCGACCAGCGAGACGTACGGGCCGGTGTACTCCATGGCGCCGTACCGGTAGCGCACCACGCCCGGCCACCCGGCGTGCGTGGCGAGACCGAGTGCCGTGCCGCCGAAGGACTCGATCTGCACGCCCCGGCCGCCCTGCTGGCTCAGGAAGGCCAGGGGATGGGCGAACAGCACGGCGAGGACGGTGAGCGCCACGGCACCCGTCACCGTCGCCCACGTCCACGCCGACCGGGTCGCGCGCCCCCTCGGCACGCCGACCAGGACCAGGGCCGGCCACACCTTCACCAAGGCGCCCAGCGCCGCGAACGCGCCGCACGCACGCGTGGAGCGCTGCGACGCCAGCAGGGCGATGACGGCCAGGGCGGTGGCCTGCACGTCGTAGCGGGCGAGCGGGACGTGCAGGAGGAGCGGGAGGCCGCCCGTCCACAGGGCCGCGCCGCGCAGGCTGCGGCCCGGGCGGGTGCCCGCGCGGGACAGCGCGACCGTGATCGCCGCGTCGGAGGCCAGGGCGAGGGCGACGAAGGCCTGGAAGTACGTCAGGCCCGGCAGCAGTCCGGGCGACAGCAGGACCGGGCCCGCGCCCGGGGGGTACTGCCACAGCGTGTCGTGCGCCGGGAAGGCGCCGCGCGCCAGCACGTCGTACCAGTGCTGGTACACCCACCACACCTCACGGCCGACCCCTCCGCCGCCCAGCAGGGGCGAGGTGCCGTGGGCGAGCAGCCACAGCATCAGGGCGCGGGTGGCGAGCCAAGTGGCGGCGAGGGCGGGGAGGTGACGGTTCATCACGGCGGATCGTAAGCCGGATTAATGGCCTATGCGTGGACATAGGGCGCCTATCCGGATATCCCGGCCCGCTTTCTGGCGGCACCGGGCTCACGCCGCCCGGTCCCGGGCTCGGGCTCGCGCCCGCCGCTCGCGCTACTCCTCCAGCTGGGCCGAGTCCAGTGCCGTGGTCAGCTCGTCCAGCTTGGTGCGCAGTTCGCGGATCTCGTCCACGTCGAAGCCGGTCGCGGCGGCGATCCGGCGCGGCACCTCCAGCGCGCGCTCGCGCAGCGCGTCGCCCTCCCCGGTGAGCCGAACCTCCACGGAGCGCTCGTCGCGGGCGCTGCGCTCGCGGCGGACCAGGCCGGCCGACTCCAGGCGCTTGAGCAGCGGGGAGAGTGTGCCGGAGTCCAGGCGCAGGTGTTCGCCGAGCTTCTTGACGGGCAGGTCGCCGTGCTCCCACAGCACCAGCATCACCAGGTACTGCGGGTAGGTGAGGCCGAGGTCCTTGAGGATCACGCGGTACACGCCGCCGAAGGCGCGCGAGGCGGCGTTCAGGGAGAAGCAGATCTGCTGATCCAGGCGGAGCCAGTCGGTGGCGGGTGCAGGCGTGGTCATGTCTCCAGAGTAGCGCTTGTTCGTCATTTAGTTGTGCACAACTGAATTGTGTGCTCTACTTGTCGTCGTGAGCGGCCCGGACCGAAGGGAACGGGCCGACCGCAACCGTTGACTCTTCTGAGAGGGATGGACCCCATGAGCGCGCTCTACACCGCTGTCGCCACCGCCACCCACGGCCGCGACGGTCGTGCCGTCAGCAACGACGGCCAGATCGACCTCCAGCTGGCCCCGCCGGCCGCGCTGGGCGGCAACGGTCAGGGCACCAACCCCGAGCAGCTCTTCGCCGCCGGTTACGCCGCCTGCTTCGGCAGCGCCCTCGGTCTGGTGGGCCGCCAGGCCAAGGTCGACGTGAGCGACGCCTCGGTGACCGGCGAGGTCAGCATCCACAAGCAGGGCGAGGGCTTCGGCCTCTCCGTCGTGCTCCGTGTCGAGCTGCCCGACACCGTGGACGAGGCGACGGGCCGCAAGCTCGTCGAGGCCGCCCACCAGGTCTGCCCCTACTCCAACGCCACCCGCGGCAACATAGACGTCGAGCTCGTCATCGAGTAGTCACCGGCCCGGACCCGGCGACGCTCTCCACGGCCGCCCGCACCCCTGCGGGCGGCCGTTCGTCGTCCGCGCGGGCAGCCGCCCCTGGCCGGGCACCAGATGCCGTACGCCCCGCCCGCCTCAGACGCGCGTCCCGCCGGGGCGGCCGGACGGGCGCCAGGTGTGCGGTCGGGTCGGGGTGGGGCCCGAGGTGTTGGAGGGCATGTGAACTCCCCTGGGTGCGAACGGCGTTCAGACGGTTTCGGTGACGACCGCGGGTGACGCCGGGCGCGGCACGAGAGCCGGTGGCTGCTCCTCCAGGGCCGCCGCCGCGGACGGCACCGGGAAGCGCTCGCCCGGCGGCAGGAACGGCACCGGGTCGCTCTCGCCCAGCACCACCCGCCGCACCACCCGCTCGGCGGCGCGGCCGTCGTCCCAGGGGCAGAACCGCTCGCGGAACGCCGAGCGCAGCTGGGTGGAGCGGGAGCCGCGCCAGTGGCCGGTGGCGAAGATGTCGGTCAGCTCGTCCTCGCTGCGCGCCATCGCGCCCGGCGGGAAGGCGCGCAGGTCGAAGTAGGTGCCGCGCGCCGCCTCGAACGCCTCCCGGTCATCCGCGTGGATCACGATCGGGCGGTCCAGGCCCGCGTAGTCGAACATCAGGGACGAGTAGTCCGTCACCAGGGCGTCCGAGGCCAGGCACAGGGACTCCACGCTCGGGTGGTCGCTGACGTCGATGACCCGCTCGCCGCTCGTCCAGAGCGGGCCGCCGTGCCGGTGATGGGCACGGGCCAGGACGACGAAGCCGGGGCCCAGGCGGCGCGTGACGCGGTCCAGGTCGAGGGCGGGGCGCTGGGTGCGGCGGTAGTCGCGGTGGGTCGGCGCATACAGGATCGCCACCGTGCCCCGCGGGATGCCGAGTGACTCGCGCAGCCGTTGCACGTCCTGCGAAGTCGCCTGCTGGAACACGTCGTTGCGCGGAGAGCCGTATTCCAGCGTGGTGTACGAGCCCGGGTAGACGCGCTCCCAGGTCAGGGTGGAGTGGCGGTTGGCGGACAGCACGTAGTCCCAGGTGTCGACGTCCGCCAGGAGGGCGCCGAAGTCCATCTCGCGGGCGGCCGCGGGGCGTTCCTGGAGGTCCAGGCCCATGTGCTTGAGGGGGGTGCCGTGCTGGGTCTGGACGACGACCTGGCCCGGCCGCTTGACCAGCCGACGGTCGAAGGGGACGTTGTTGACCAGGTACTTGGAGCGGGCCAGCGCCGTCCAGTAGGCGGCCGAACCGGGACGCACCCGGCGGGTGGCGGTCGGGATCGTGTGGTGGTGCTCGGCGCCGGCGATCCACGCCGTGCGAAGGTGCGGGGCGTAGGTGCGGAACGCCTCCTCCAGCGCGCCCGGGTTGCAGCCGTGGCCGCGGTAGCCGTAGGCGGCGAAGACGGCGTGGTCCTCGCGCAGGGGCAGGCGCAGCTGGACGCGGTAGTGCAGCCGGAGGGCCACCGAGCGCAGGGCCCGGGCGAGGCGGGTCGTGCGGCGGGCGGTGCGCCGGCCCAGCCTCTTGGCCGACTCCAGGGTCCGGTAGGTGCGGTGCAGGCCCAGGCGGACCAGGGTGTGGCGGAGCCGGGCGCGGAGCGGGACGGGGTGGCCCGGGACGCGGTAACGGCGGTAGTGGGCGCGGGCCTTGAGCAGGAACTCGGCACGCACACCGCGTGGCAGGCGATGCCGCTCGGTGAACACCGTCGACAGGTGGTCGACCATGCCGCGGAACAACGCCGGTCGCCAGCACGCGAGTTCGGGGTACTGGTCGACGTAGGCGAAGACCCGGTCGTACTGGTCGAAGACGTCGAAGTGGTGGCGGTCGGCGGTGCCGGGGACGCTGCCCCGGCGGCGCGTGCGGTGGTGGACGCAGACCCGGTCCAGGGTCGCGAGGGTCTCGGCGCTCATCAGGGCCGGGTACGTCCAGGGCGTGTCCTCGTACCGGCCCGGCGGGAAGGAGAACCGCGCCCGCTCCACGAACTCCCGCCGGTACGCCTTGTTCCAGGCCGCCGCGCACACCCGCAGCAGCCCCGGCCGGTCCTCCAGGCGGAAGGGTGCCGGGCCCTGCTCGGTGAGCTGGGTGGCGAGACCGTCGCGGACCGCCTCGCCCGTCCAGTCGGTCAGCGCGTGGTCGTAGACCAGCACGTCCGGGTCGCCGGTCTCCTTCAGCCGGTCGGCGATCGCCCGGAGCGCGTCCGGGGCGAGGGTGTCGTCGCCGTCGAGGAAGACCAGGTAGTCCCCGGTCGCCACCGCGAGGCCGGCGTTGCGCGCGCCGCCCCGGCCCCGGTTCTCGGCCAGGTGCACCGGCCTGACCCGCGGGTCACGCGCGGCGAACTCGTCGATGATCGCCCCGCAGGCGTCCGGCGAGCAGTCGTCGACGGCGATCAGCTCCAGATCCGCGTGCGACTGCGAGAGCGCCGAGTCCAGGCACGCGTGCAGATACGCCTGAACCTCGTATGCGGGGACGATGACACTGAACCTGGGCAAGGCACATCCAAGAGTCGGTGAGTCGACGCGGGCGTTCGGCCCGGGAACTGCCCGCGGGGCGCGTTGGTTACGTGATGTGCTGCATACGGGGGATTCTCGGCGCATGACGAAGGGGCGGGCCGGTGTCGGCCCACCCCTTCAACCGGACTGTGGCAGGGGCTACTTGACCGCCCCCGCCATCACCCCGGACACGAACTGCCGCTGGAACGCGAAGAACACGGCCAGCGGGATCACCATCGAGATGAAGGCACCGGTCGCCAGGATCTCGATGTTGCTGCCGAACTGCCGTACCTGCTGCTGGAGGGCGACCGTCAGCGGCTGGGACTCGGAGTCCGAGAAGACCAGCGCCACCAGCATGTCGTTCCACACCCACAGGAACTGGAAGATGCCCAGCGAGGCCAGTGCGGGCGCCGCCAGCGGCATCACCACCGTCAGGAACAGCCGGGCCTCGCCCGCCCCGTCCAGCCGCGCCGCCTCCAGGAGTTCACGGGGGATCTCCGCGAAGAAGTTGCGCAACAGGAAGATCGCGAACGGCAGTCCGAAGGCGACGTGGAAGAGGATGACCGCGATGATGTCACCGAAGATCCCGATGTCCCGGAAGAGGAAGGTCAGCGGGATCAGCGCGATCTGCACCGGCACCACCAGCAGCCCCACCACGACCATGAACCACGTGTCGCGGCCCTTGAACTCCATCCACGCGAACGCGTAACCCGCCATCGCGCCGATGATCACCACCAGCAGGGTCGCGGGCACCGTGATCCAGACGGTGTTGAACAGGGAGTCGGTGATCGCGCTGTTCTTCAGGATCGTCTCGTAGCTGTTCGCGGTCAGCTGGCCCGGCGAGCCGAACACCTTCCACCAGCCCGAGGTGGCGATGTCGGTCGGGTCCCGGAACGACGAGACCAGCAGCCCGAAGGTCGGCACCAGCCACACCAGCGCCACGATGATCAGGAAGACCCGCATCACCCCGCCGGCCGCCCCGCTCGCCACCCGGGAGGCCAGCGAGCGCTTCGCGCGCGGGGACGTGTCGAGAGCGGTCACCGCTCACGCTCCTTCCGCAGCCGACGGAGATTGACCCACATCACCGGCACCACCAGCAGCAGCAACAGGACGCCGATCGCACTGCCGATGCCGTAGCTGGCGCCCCCGCCGAACGAGGACTGGAACAGCTGGAGCGCCAGCACGTTGGCGTCGTCCTGGCTGGGCTGCGGCGCGATGATGTAGACCAGGTCGAAGATCTTCATCACGTTGATCATCAGCGTGACGAGGACGACCACCAGGACCGGCGCCAGCATGGGCACGGTGATCTTCCGGAACACCTGCCACTCGTTGGCGCCGTCGACCCGCGCCGCCTCCAGCAGGTTGCGGTCCACTCCCGCGAGTCCGGCCGCGATCAGGATCATCGCGAACCCCGCCCACATCCACACGTACGCCCCGATGATCGCCGGTGTGATCAGGGTCGGGCCGAGCCAGTCGATGCCGTTGTAGGGCGCCGCGAAGTTCGAGCCGGGCAGCCGGAGTTGGGCGCCGTCCGCCTCGCCGGGCAGGCTGAAGGTGCCGTCGGCGCCGCTCCGGGTGGAGGCGACCACCTCGCCGCCCTTCACAGCCTCGATCTTGACGCCCTCCAGCGCCTTCTCACCGGCGTCGATCTGCCCCTTGGTGCCGCCGCCGCCCAGCTTGAAGTCCAGCCAGACCGTGCCGGTGACGCCGTCCTTGGTGGGCGCCTTGGCGTCCTCGGGGCTGCCGGGCAGCTTGGTGGGCGCGATGCCGACGAGCGGGAGCAGCGCGGGCGTGCCCGCGCGCACGGTGCCCGTCGAGGTGAACGAGCCGCCGCCGGAGGCCTTGAGGTCGCTGACCGCGGCGTTCGGCCGGGCCTTGGGGAAGACCGAGGAGTCCACGAAGGTGTCGTGCACGCTCGTCACCACCGCATTGGCGACGCCCTGGTCGGGGTCGGCCGAGTACACCAGCCGGAAGATGATGCCCGCGGCCAGCATGGAGATCGCCATCGGCATGAAGACGATCAGCTTGAACGCCGTTCCCCAGCGCACCCGTTCGGTCAGCACCGCGAACATCAGACCGAGCGCGGTGACCACGGCCGGGGCGACCGCGACCCAGATCGCGGTGTTCTTGACCGCGGTCAGAGTGGCGTCGTTGCTGAAGATGTCACCGTAGTTGTCCAGCCCGACGAAACCGGAGCCGTCGGCGTCGTACAGGCTGCGCCAGACCGACCAGCCGATCGGATAGACCACGAGCGCGCCGAGGAGCACCAGCGCGGGCAGCAGGAACAGCACCGCCACCCACAGCCGGGTCCCCGTCACGCTCTTGCGCGGAGGCACGGAGGGCGTCGGCATGGCACCGGCGCCCTCCGTCGTGTTCGCCACGGAGGCCATCGCGTCAGCGGGCGCCGTACGCCTTGGCGGCGTCGGCCTCCAACTTCCGCTGGGCGCCCGCGACATCACTCGGGTCGGCCAGGAAGTCCTGAAGGTCCTTCCACTCACCGGTGCCCTGCGTGCCGCCGAACGCCGCCGGCGCCTGGTCGGACATGTCGAACCGGAAGTCGTCGCCCGCGTCGATCAGGGCCTTGGCGATCTGCCGGGTCACGTCGTCCTTGTACGTGTCCTGGTCCATCTCCTTGTTGGGGGAGAGGATGCCGCCCTGGGCCGCCCAGACCTCGGCCGCGTCGGTCGAGGCGAGGAAGGTCAGCAGCGCCTGGGCGCCCTTGCTCTCCTTCAGCGCCACGGCCACGTCACCGCCGCTGACCACGGGGGAGTCGGAGCCGACCGCCGGGAACGGGAAGACCTTGGCGTCCGTGCCCACCTTCGCCTTGGTGTCGGCGTTGATGTTCGCCGTGACGAAGTCGCCCTCGAAGACCATCGCGGCCGGGGTGTCACCGGTGAAGGTCTGGGTGACCGACTTCGGGAACTCCGTGTCCAGCGCGCCCTTGCGGCCGCCCGCCAGCAGGTCGTCCTTGCCCCACAGCTCGGCGAGCGTGGTCAGGGCCTGCTTGACCGAGGGGTCCGTCCACTTGATCTCGTGCTTGGCCAGCTGGTCGTACTTCTCCGGACCCGCCTGGGACAGATAGACGTTCTCGAACCAGTCGGTGAGCGTCCAGCCGTCCGCGCCGCCGACGGACACGGCGGGGGAACCGGCGTCGGACAGCGTCTGCGCGGTGGTGACGAACTCCTTCCACGTCTTCGGTGTCTCCGTGATCCCGGCCGCCTCGAAAGCCGCGGTGTTGTACCAGATCAGCGACTTGTTGGCGGCCTTCGCGTAGACGCCGTACTGCTGGCCCTCGTACGCGCCGAGGTCCCGCCACCCTTGCGAGAAGTTCTTGTCCAACTGGGCCTTGGCCTCGGTGCCGAGGGGCTTGAGCCACTTCTTCTGCGCGAACTGGTGCAACACGCCGACCTGCGGCAGGAACGCCACGTCCGGCGGCTGCCCGCCCTCGATCTTGGCGGCGAGGAAGGTGGAGGTGTTGTTGCCGGTCGGCACGAACTTGACCTTCGCGCCGGTGCGCTTGGTGAACTCGTCGAGGACCTTGGTGAAGTTCTCCTGTTCGGCTCCGGTCCAGACCGCCGCGACCTCCAGGGTCTGGCCGTCCAGCTTGGGGAGGGTGACGGAGGTGCCGCCGGTCTCGGTGTTGCCACCGCCGCCGTCCCCGCCGTCGTCGTCATCGCCGCCGCACGCGGTGAGCACGAGGGCTCCCGCGAGGAGGCCGGCCGTCGCGGTGGCCATACGTGCCCGGTAGGTGCTCCTGCTGCGCATCACACTGCCCCGTTCTTCGTTCCTCATCGAACGTCGAGCGTCCCGTGGGCTCTGGTCTACGCCGGGGGCATGGGGTCGGCAAGACCGCGTGCGGTGTCAACCGGAAGATCGTGACCCCGTCGTAACGGGACAGCCCTCGTTCGGGGGAGGAGGACGCGACCTACAGCAGAGACGGCACCTCGGTCGCCGCGACCTCCCGCGCCGCCCGCTCCAGGGCACTCGCCAGCAGCGCCAGGTCCGTCGGTCCGTTGCCCAGCTCCCGCACCGGGCGGCGGGCCGGCGGATCGCCCATACGGTGCCAGTCCAGGGCGACCACCGTGGGACGCAGGGTCGCGGTGCGCGGGATGCGGCCCGTCACCCGGCCGCCCTGGAAGGCGGTCGTACGGCCGTCCGCCCAGGTCAGCCGGCCACGGCCGGGCGCCGGTTCGTCCGGCCCCGGGGCCGGGGCGTCCAGCGTGACCCGCAGCGCCGCCCGGCGGGCCGCCTCCGACTCCGCCGTACGGCCACCGGAGGCCGCCGCGGCCACCAGATGGACGCCGAGCCGCTCGCCCTCCCGGGCCACCGCCTCCAGCGCGCGCATCACCGAGCCCGCCGACGGCCGGCCGGGCGAGCCCAGGGCGGGGGAGACCAGGGCGTCCAGGTCGTCGACGACCACCACAAGCCGGGGCAGCGGTGGAGCCGGCTCCGCCTGCCGACGGGCCGCTGCGGGCCGCAGCCGGATCGTGGAACTGGGCGGCGTCTCCAGGTCCCCGGCCCCGCCGGAGGCTCCCCGCTGCGCGACCATACGGCCCGACAGCTCCCGCCCGGTGTGCCACTCGGCGAAGTCGGAACGGCCCAGAAGCTCCCCGCGCCGCTTCAGCTCGGCGCTCAGCGACTGGGCGAACTCCCGCATCCGCACCGGGTCGTTGGCGGTCAGATGGGTCGTGACATGCGGTACGTCCGTACAGACCCGCAGCCCCTCGCCCTGGCCGCCGGACCCCGCGCCCACGCTGTCCCGGCCGTCCATCAGCACGATGCTCAGCCGGTCGGGCCGCTCGGCAGCGGCCAGCGAGGCGACCACCGCCCGCAGCAGTTCCGTACGGCCACTGCCCGCCGGGCCCTCGATCAGCAGATGCGGGCCGTCCGCGACGAGGTCCGCGCAGACCGGCCCGCGCGGCCCCGCCCCGAGCACCGCCCAGGCCCGGCCGCCGAGGGCCTCCGTGTCGTCCGCCGCGTCCGCCCAGCGCGTCATCAGCGATGCCGGGGTGGCCCGCGCCAGCCCCAACTCGTCCAGCAGCCGCGCCATCTGGGGCAGCGGCGCCGACACCCGCGGCTGCCGCTCGCCCCCGGCGCCGTCCGTACGCAGCGGCGCCAGCGCCCGCGCGAACCGCTCCGCCCAGGCGGGGGAGACGGCGTCCACCGCGGCGACCGTGCCGTGACCGACCGGGCCGGTGGTGTGCGCGCGGGGCGGCGCCGAGTGGCCACCGGGAGTCTCGGCGGCCGGACGGCGGCGGTCACCGGCGTCGGGCACCAGGGTGCTGTCGGTGCCGTGGACCCCGCTCCGCGCCACCCGCATCAGCCGCAACGCCGTCGCCACGTCCCCGCTGAGCAGCGCGACCGCGCCGCACTCCCGGAACGTCGGGGCGGCCGCGCACGCCGCCTCATAGGTCTCCGTCACCGGCGACGCCGGCGAGGCCGGCGGCGACTCAGCGAGACACACCACGTGGATCCCGGCCCGCGGCCCCTCCAGCGCCAGCCGCGCCACGGCCTCGCGGACACCGGCGCCACCGGGGTCGCCGTCCACGAGCAGGACGGTGTACGGCCCGTCGAAGCCGGGCGCCGCGGCGTCGTCGTGAGCCCAGGACGGCCGCCGGGGCGTGCCCGGCGTCCCACCGGTCGTCGGCTGCGGTGTCTCCTCCAGCCGCCGCAGGAGCTCGTCCGTGCGGGCCGTGGCCTGCTCCCGGTCGTAGGCGAGCAGCAGCCGGCAGTCCTGGCCGTGGCCCGGGCGCAGATGCGGCAGCCAGCCCAGCCAGGACCACTCGGCGGTGCGTTCCTGAAGCGGGCGCGCGCGGTCCGCGCTGAGCAGGACGATCTCCAGGGTGTCGGGGGAGTGCAGGGCGGCGAGCTGGGCCACCACCGCGCGGGCCAGCCCCGCCAGCCGCGCGCGCGGGCCCGCCAGGCCCAGCGCCCCCACCTCCCGCAGATCGGCGGTCACCGGTACCGCGGGCAGCAGACCCGAGCCGTCGGGGGCCGCCCGGTCGGCCGTGCCGAGCCGCACCGTGAGCGCCTCGGGGTGGTCCGGGCCGCGCTCCCAGAGCCGGGGGCCGGGGCCCAAGGCCGTCAGCAGCAGCGCCGCCGGGTCCGGCCAGGTCTCCGGCTGCTGGGGCGCGGGGGAGGCGGGCGCCGGCGTCGGCCGCGGTGCCTCCTCGTCGTAGGCCTCGCTCTCGGCGGCCTGGCTCGGCTCGCCCCGGTTGCCGGTGAGCCTGCGGGCCCACGCGCCGAGCCCACCGCGCTTGCGGGCGCCCTGCGGTACGTCGGTGCCCCGCGGCGGGGTGCCCGTGCGGCGGCTGCCCGCCTCGGGGTCGGTGGCACGCGCGTGCTCGTCGGTGGCGGCGGGACCGCCGGGGGAGGGAGTGGCGTGGGCGGCGTGCTCACCGGGTGCCGGGGTGCCCGCGGGGGCGGGGGTCCTCGGGGCCGCGGTGCCGGAGTCGTGGGCCGGTGCCGCCGGGCCACCGAGGGGGCGGCCCGGGGCGGCGCCTCCCGGATGGCCGCCGGGGGTTGTCGAGCCGCCGAGGGGCCGGTTCGTGGTGGTCGCGTCACCCGAGTGGGCCCGGGGGCCTGTCGAGCCGTCGAGGGGTCGGTCGGGTGCCGCGCCGGCCGGGTGGCCGCCGGGGGTCGTCGAGGTGCCGGAGGGACGGTTCGTGGTGGCTGCGTCACCCGGATGGCCGCCCGGACCCGTTGTTTTGCCGAGAGGCCGGTTCGCGGTGGTCGCGTCACCCGAGTGGGCTCGGGGTCCTGTCCGGCCGCCGGGGTCTGTTGAGGTGCCGGAAGGTCGGTTCGCGGTGGCCGCATCACCCGCCCGAGGCCCTGCCGAGCCGCCGAGCGGTCGGTCCGGTGCCGCGCCTCCCGGCTGGCCGCCGGGGCCGGTCGCGTCCCCGAGGGGGCGGTTCGTCGTGGCGGCGTCACCCGAATGGGCCCGAGGTCCTGCCGAGCCGCCGAGGGGTTGGTCGGGCGCCGCGCCCCCCGGCTGGCCGCCGAGCGGTCGGTTCGTCGTGGCCGCGTCACCCGAATGGGCCCGGGGTCCCGTCAAACCGCCGAGCAGTCCGTCCGGTGCCGCGCCTTTCCGCTGGCCCTCGGTGCCCATCGGGGCGCCCCCGGTGGAGCCCGTCGCTCCGAGTCGCCCCGCGTGGGTCTCGCCGCCGTCACCCGCGTACGTGCCCCCGGAGACCACTCCCGGGGCCCCGGCGACGCCGGAGACCCGCCGGCGGGAGACTGCACCCCGTGCCTCGTACGGCCGTGCCCCCCTGCTCTCGATGCGGGGCGCCTGGCCCTGTTCCGGGACGGCCGGCTGCCGGCGTGCCGGGGGCAGGTCCGCCGTGCCGTACGCGTGGCGGGTCGGTCCGAGAGGGCCTCCGGGAGGAGTGGCGTCGGTCCGCGCCGGGGCCGTCACGCGCACGTGGCCCTCGCCGTCCGGGGCCGTGGGCATGCGGGTGCCGGGGCCGCCGGCCGGGGCCAGCCGGAGGGCGGACTCGCCGATGCGGAGCAGCGCGCCCGGGGGGAAGCGGACCGGGCGGGGGCCCACGCGCGTGCCGTCCAGCACCGTGCCGTTGGTGGAGTCGAGGTCGGCGACCGAGACCCGGCCGTCGGCGCCGACGGTGACCGCGCAGTGCAGCCGGGAGACGTCCGGGTCGTCGAGCGGGACGTCGGCGTCGGCGGAGCGGCCGATCTCGATACGGCCGCCGTGCAGCAGATGGACCCCGCCCGCGTCCGGGCCCGCGACCACGTCGAGGCGGGTGGGCGCGTCGTCCACCTCGGGGTGCGGCTCGGGGTCTGTGGGGGCGCCGAGGGCGAGCACGGCGCCGTCGGTCAGCGGGGGCTCGCCGAGGGTGCAGCGCTGGGCGTCGAGCCGCTCCGCGCCGACGTACAGCGCGGGCTGGCCGCTCCCGCCGGTGGGCGCGCCGTCTCCGGTGACCGCCGAGGCCAGCGCGGACGTGATCGCCGCGAGGGCCGTCCCGGCGGGCGCCGTGACCAGCACGTCGCAGCTCGGGGCACGGCCGGGGGCCGCCTCCGCGGACGGGGCCAGCGGGTCTACGACGGTCAGCCGGATCTGCATCGCCGTCAGCGGTCCCTTCTGCGCGGGCGCCCGCACGACGGGGACGAAGCCGCCCCACGGTCCCCCACACCGCGGACTTCCCCCACCGCCACACGAGCACATCGGCCAGTACTGGAGGCATCCTCGCACCTGCCACTGACACTCTGCCCACGTCCCGGCATCAAGTGATCTTGATTGGTCAGCTCTGCCCCTAAAAGTGCCTGACCGGTGCGGTGCCGGTGATCACTTGAGATCGGTCACGTCCAGGGGTGGCAACCGGGAGCCGGAGGTGGGCGTCTTTCCTTCGAACAGGCTTCGCAGCACATACGTAGTGCCCAGGGAAGCGGCACTACAGTGGGTCGGAACATACGCAAGCAACAGGGAGCGCATGACGTGCGGCCGGTAGGCAGCAAGTACTTCCTCGAGGAGCCGCTCGGACGCGGCGCCACGGGCACCGTCTGGCGCGCCCGGCAGCGGGAGGCCGCGGGCGCCGAGGCGGCCGTGCAGGGCCAGCCCGGAGAGACCGTCGCGATCAAGGTCCTCAAGGAGGAGCTCGCGAGCGACCCGGACATCGTGATGCGGTTCCTGCGGGAGCGCTCCGTCCTGCTCCGGCTGACCCACCCGAACATCGTCCGGGTGCGCGACCTGGTCGTCGAGGGCGATCTGCTCGCCCTTGTCATGGACCTCGTCGAGGGTCCCGACCTGCACCGCTACCTGCGTGAGAACGGCCCCTTCAGCCCGGTCGGCGCCGCCCTGCTCACCGCGCAGATCGCCGACGCGCTCGCCGCCAGCCACGCCGACGGTGTCGTGCACCGCGACCTGAAGCCCGCGAACGTCCTGCTGCGCCAGGACGGCGGCCGGATGCACCCGCTGCTCACCGACTTCGGCATCGCGCGCCTCGCCGACTCCCCCGGCCTGACCCGCACCCACGAGTTCGTCGGCACGCCCGCGTACGTGGCCCCCGAGTCCGCCGAGGGCCGCCCGCAGACCTCCGCCGTCGACATCTACGGTGCCGGCATCCTGCTGTACGAGCTGGTGACCGGCCGTCCGCCGTTCGCCGGCGGCTCCGCTCTCGAAGTCCTCCACCAGCACCTCAGCGCCGAGCCCCGCCGTCCCTCCACGGTCCCCGAACCGCTGTGGACGGTCATAGAGCGCTGTCTGCGCAAGAACCCCGAGGACCGGCCCAGCGCCGAGAACCTCGCGCGCGGCCTGCGGGTCGTCGCCGACGGCGTCGGCGTGCACGCGAACTCCGCGCAGATCGCCGCCGCCGAGAACGTCGGGGCCCTCCTCGCCCCCGACCCGGCCCCGGCGGCCGTACCGGGCTCCGCCGACCCCACCCAGGTGCTGCCGCACGGCGCGGGCGCGTACGACCCGAACGCCGCGACCAACGTCCTGCCGCACGTCGGCGCCGCCGACCCCACCGCCGTACTGCCCCACCGGGGCGCCGCCGACCCGACGGCCGTCATGCCGCCGGTGCCGCCCGGTCAGCCGGGACAGCAGGGCCAGCAGGGGCAGGGCGGCCCCGAGGACCCGCACCCCTGGCAGAACCAGCTGCGCGCGGCCCGCGACCGCAACGAGCAGACCCAGGTCCAGTACCTAGACCCCAACGAGGACCCGCTGCGCCGCCGCCCCCAGCGGCAGGTCCAGCGCCCGCAGCAGCCGCCGCAGCGCCAGCAGCGTCCACAGCCCCAGCAGCAGCCCCAGCAGGGACAGGGCTACGGCGGTCGGCCGCAGCAGCAGCAGCGACAGCAGCCGCAGCGGTACGCCCCGCCGCCTCCGCCCCAGCCGCAGCCGCAGCGGTACGCGCCGCCGCCGCAGCAGCCCCAGCGCGAGCCCCGGCAGCCGCGGCAGCGCAGCGCCAACCCGATGCGGATCCCGGGGCTGGGCTGCCTCAAGGGATGCCTGTTCACGATCGTCATCCTCTTCGTCGCGGGCTGGCTGATCTGGGAGCTGAGCCCGCTCCAGGACTGGATCGGCACGGGCAAGAGCTACTGGGCCCAGATCGGCGACATCATCAGCACGGTCTCCGGGTGGATCGGCGATCTGGGCGGCGGCACGTCCGGGCAGTAGCCGTTCCCCCGGCGACTCTGGAGATTTGTCGACACCTGGCGGGTGATTTCGGTCTCCGTGGTGAAGATGGCCTCGTCGGGCGCGTAGTTTTGTCGACCGGGGTCTGGGGGCCCGCGGCGCAGCCGTCGACGGCACAGCCCCCAGGCCGGCGCAGCGGCGACACACGCGTCTGTAGGAGCAGCCTTGGCACGGAAGATCGGCAGCCGGTACACCGCCAACCAGATCCTGGGGCGGGGCAGCGCCGGCACGGTGTGGCTGGGCGAGGGTCCCGAGGGGCCCGTCGCCGTCAAGCTGCTGCGCGAGGACCTCTCGTCCGACCAGGAGCTCGTCGGTCGGTTCGTGCAGGAGCGCACGGCCCTGCTCGGACTCGAGCACCCCAACGTCGTCTCGGTCCGCGACCTGGTGGTCGACGGCAACGACCTCGCCCTGGTGATGGATCTCGTCCGCGGCACCGACCTGCGCACCCGGCTCGACCGGGAGAAGCGGCTGGCGCCCGAGGCCGCGGTCGCCATCGTCGCCGACATCGCCGACGCCCTCGCCGCCGCGCACGCCGCCGGGGTCGTGCACCGTGACGTCAAGCCGGAGAACGTCCTGCTGGACATGCAGGGCCCGCTGGGGCCGGGTGGCTCGCACCGCGCCCTGCTCACGGACTTCGGCGTCGCCAAGCTCATCGACACCCCGCGCCGGACCCGCGCCACGAAGATCATCGGCACGCCGGACTACCTGGCCCCGGAGATCGTCGAGGGGCTGCCCCCGCGCGCGGCCGTGGACATCTACGCGCTCGCGACGGTCCTGTACGAGCTGCTGGCCGGCTTCACGCCCTTCGGCGGCGGGCACCCGGGCGCGGTCCTGCGCCGCCATGTCACCGAGACCGTCGCCCCGCTCCCCGGCATCCCCGACGAGCTGTGGCAGCTGATCGTGCAGTGCCTCGCCAAGGCCCCGGCCTCCCGGCTGCGCGCCTCGGAGCTGGGCGCGCGGCTGCGGGAGCTGCTGCCGCTGCTGGCCGGGATGACGCCGCTGGACGTGGACGAGCCGGACCCGGAGGAGACCACGGAGGAGCCCTACGAGGCGCCCTCGCAGCAGCCGGCCGCGGCGCCGGTGAAGCGGGGCGCGGTGCCGCTGGTGCGCGGTGCGAAGCCGGCCGACTCCAACCGGGACACCCACACCTCGATGCGGGTGCCGGCGCCGGACGAGCTGGCGGGGGGCGCGCGGGGCACGGCGCGGGTACCGCGGGCGGCGGGGGCCCCGCGGCCCGGTTCCGCGCGCAACCGGGCCGCGACGCGGCGACGCCGGGTCGTGGTGAGCGTCGCCGCGGTGGTGCTCGTGGCGGCCGGGGTGGGCACCTGGGCGGCGACCTCCGGTGACGACACGGGAACTCCCCAGGACACCAAGAACTCGGCACCGGCGTCCCCGTGACCGGTGGGGGCGCCGGTCGAGGCCCCCGCCGCCCCTCCCCGTCCCCCCTGGGGCCGCGCCCCCGCTGTCGGCCCCGATCGGGCCCCGTCCTCGCACGCCGGACGGGCCGGACGGTGCCGCGGCCCGCTGTCCGGCCGAGGTCGGTTGCCACAGCCGTTAGGCTGGGAGCGTGGCAGTCGTCGATGTATCCGAAGAGCTCAAGTCCCTCTCCTCGACCATGGAGTCGATCGAGGCCGTTCTGGACCTCGACAAGCTGAGGGCAGACATCGCCGTGCTCGAGGAGCAGGCGGCCGCGCCGTCCCTGTGGGACAACCCGGACGAGGCGCAGAAGATCACCAGCAAGCTGAGTCACCTCCAGGCCGAGGTCAGGAAGGCCGAGGCGCTGCGCGGGCGGATCGACGATCTCTCCGTGCTCTTCCAGATGGCCGAGGAGGAGGACGACCCGGACACCCGTGCCGAGGCGGAGTCCGAGCTCGTGTCCGTGAAGAAGGCGCTGGACGAGATGGAGGTCCGCACCCTCCTCAGCGGTGAGTACGACGCCCGTGAGGCGCTCGTCAACATCCGCGCCGAGGCCGGTGGCGTCGACGCCGCCGACTTCGCCGAGCAGCTCCAGCGCATGTACCTGCGCTGGGCCGAGCGCCACGGCTACAAGACCGAGGTCTACGAGACGTCGTACGCGGAGGAGGCCGGCATCAAGTCGACCACCTTCGTGGTGCAGGTGCCGTACGCCTACGGCCAGCTCTCGGTCGAGCAGGGGACCCACCGGCTGGTGCGCATCTCGCCCTTCGACAACCAGGGCCGCCGTCAGACCTCCTTCGCGGGTGTCGAGGTGCTGCCCGTCGTGGAGCAGTCCGACCACGTCGACATCGACGAGTCCGAGCTGCGGATCGACGTCTACCGGTCCTCGGGCCCCGGCGGCCAGGGCGTCAACACGACCGACTCCGCGGTGCGCATCACGCACCTGCCGACCGGCATCGTGGTCTCCTGCCAGAACGAGCGCTCGCAGATCCAGAACAAGGCCACGGCCATGAACGTGCTCCAGGCCAAGCTGCTGGAGCGGCAGCGCCAGGAGGAGCGGGCCAAGATGGACGCCCTCAAGGACGGCGGCAGTTCCTGGGGCAACCAGATGCGTTCGTACGTCCTGCACCCGTACCAGATGGTCAAGGACCTGCGCACGGACTTCGAGGTCGGCAACCCGCAGGCCGTGCTCGACGGTGAGATCGACGGTTTCCTCGAAGCCGGAATTCGCTGGCGCAAGCAGCAGGAGAAGTAACCGACAGAGATTTGTCGACAAGGCAACTGCCGCCCGCGAGGCGGCAGTTGCCTTTTCTGTGACCGGATGTCTGGGTTTTACGTCACACTCACAGGCTTCAACTCGCCGCAAAGATCGCTTACCTGGACATCGCGTGCGCAACGGCCTTGACGTTGCTTTGAAAAATGGGAAGGGTAACGCGCGGCATGCGTGTCTCTGGGGCGCATGTGAACCGGGGGAGAGTTGCGAACCGCCACCCCCGTCGATCACCGCCCCGAGCGCCGCCTCACTGACGATGAGCTACTGGGGGTAGCAACCTTATGACCAAGAAGACGCGGATCCGGATCGCGCGCATAGCCGCCGGTGCCGTGATCGCGGCCGGCGCCTCGCTGACCGCCGCCGGCGCCGCCTCCGCCGCGGAGGCGGATGACTGCCTGCTCGGCGTGCTGTGCGGCGAGGAGTCGCCCAGCCCGGACCCGACGCCGACGGACACGGTCCCCACCGACCTGCCGACGGACCTGCCGACGGACCTCCCCACGGAGGAGCCGCCCATCACCGACGAGCCCACCACCGAGCCGACCGAGCCCACGGAGGAGCCCACCGAGGAGCCCACCGCGGAGCCGACCGACGACGGAGGCAACGGCGGCGGTAACGGCAACGGCAACGGCAACGGCAACGGCGGGGGCAACGACAACGACCCTGACGGCGGTTCCCACACCGGCACCCAGGAGGAGGGCACCTCGGCGCTGACCGACACCGGCGCGCAGACCTCCAACGGCACCGCCGCCCAGGGCAGCGGTGACGAGCTCGCCGAGACCGGTGCCGCGGAGACCACCTTCCTGCTGATCGGCGCCGCGACGATGATCGCCGGCGGCATCGGCTTCCGCGTCCTGCCGCGCCTCGTGGGCGGCCGCGGCGGCGCCACCGCCTGACGGTGACCACGCGCACCCGCCCGGTGCGCACGCAGTACGACGAGGGGCCCGGAGCGGACATCCGCTCCGGGCCCCTCGGGCGTCCGGGGGCGGCCGACTAGGCGGTCTGGTGGGCCAGCAGGGCCAGCGCCGCGATCAGCACCGCGAGCAGGGCGATGAGTGCCATGGGGCTGAGCTGGGCGAACGGGTTCTCCTGGGAGAGCCGCTCACGGTTCGCACGGCAGACGGGGCAACGGCCCTCGTTCACGGGCGCGGCGCAGTTCGCGCACACCAGCCGGTCGTACGTCATGCGCTCGCCCTCCTAGTGCCGGTTCCATGTACAGAACGCTCCCCGGGTCCGGAACGTTCCCCCTCCACTGTGCCAGGTTCCTCCGAAAACGGCTCGAGCGCTCTTCGAGTCACCCCCTGGGCGGGTACACAAAAGGCACATCAGGCATGCAACCGCAACCGGTGCCTGCGGACGCGCACCCCGGTCGCGTAAGGTCACGCACATCTACCCCCGGCCAACCGTGGTGCATCCGTGATCCGATTCGACAACGTCTCCAAGGTCTACCCCAAGCAGACCCGCCCCGCACTCAGGGATGTGTCCCTGGAAGTGGAGAAGGGCGAGTTCGTCTTCCTCGTGGGGTCCTCCGGCTCCGGAAAGTCCACCTTCCTGCGGCTGATCCTCCGCGAGGAGCGGTGCAGCCACGGACAGGTGCACGTCCTGGGCAAGGACCTCGCGCGCCTGTCCAACTGGAAAGTGCCGCAGATGCGCCGCCAGTTGGGGACGGTGTTCCAGGACTTCCGGCTCCTGCCCAACAAGACGGTCGCGGAGAACGTGGCCTTCGCCCAGGAGGTCATCGGCAAGTCGCGCGGCGAGATCCGCAAGTCCGTGCCCCAGGTGCTCGACCTCGTCGGGCTCGGCGGCAAGGAGGAGCGCATGCCCGGTGAGCTCTCCGGTGGTGAGCAGCAGCGCGTCGCCATCGCGCGGGCCTTCGTCAACCGCCCCAAGCTGCTGATCGCCGACGAGCCCACCGGCAACCTCGACCCGCAGACCTCCGTCGGCATCATGAAGCTCCTCGACCGGATCAACCGGACGGGCACCACCGTGGTCATGGCCACGCACGACCAGAACATCGTGGACCAGATGCGCAAGCGCGTCATCGAGCTGGAGCAGGGCCGCCTCGTCCGCGACCAGGCGCGCGGCGTCTACGGCTACCAGCACTGACCGCCCAGTCCACGGAAAGGCCCAACCAGACGCCATGCGCGCCCAGTTCGTACTGTCCGAGATCGGTGTCGGTCTCCGTCGCAATCTGACGATGACGTTCGCCGTCATCGTCTCCGTCGCCCTGTCACTCGCCCTCTTCGGCGGCTCGCTCCTCATGAGCGACCAGGTCAGCACCATGAAGGGCTACTGGTACGACAAGGTCAACGTCTCCGTCTTCCTCTGCAACAAGAGCGACGCCGAGTCCGACCCCAACTGCGCCAAGGGCGCGGTGACCGCCGACCAGAAGAAGGAGATCCTCGCCGACATCGACAAGATGCCGGTCGTCGAGAAGGTCACCTACGAGTCGCAGGACCAGGCGTACAAGCACTACAAGGAGCAGTTCGGCGACTCCCCGCTGGCCGCCTCCCTCACGCCGGACCAGATGCAGGAGTCGTACCGGATCAAGCTGAAGGACCCGGAGAAGTACCAGGTCGTCGCGACGGCCTTCGACGGCCGGGACGGCGTGCAGTCCGTGCAGGACCAGAAGGGCATCCTGGACAACCTCTTCGGCCTCCTCAACGGCATGAACTGGGCCGCGCGCGCGGTGATGGCGCTCATGCTGGTCGTCGCCCTGATGCTGATCGTCAACACGGTGCGCGTCTCGGCGTTCAGCCGCCGGCGCGAGACCGGCATCATGCGCCTGGTCGGCGCCTCGGGCTTCTACATCCAGGCCCCGTTCATCATGGAGGCCGCCGTCGCCGGTCTCATCGGAGGCGCGGTCGCCTGCGGATTCCTGGTGATCGCCCGGTACTTCATCATCGACCACGGCCTGGCCCTGTCCGAGAAGCTCAACCTGATCAACTTCATCGGCTGGGACGCCGTCCTGACCAAGCTCCCCCTCATCCTGGCGACCAGCCTGCTGATGCCGGCTCTGGCAGCGTTCTTCGCGTTGCGCAAGTACCTGAAGGTGTGACACACGCCAAGAGGGCCGTCCGGTCAACCGACCGTGCGGCCCTTCGTGTTGTCCTAGACTCACCCGCATGTCAGGCCGTGACCTGTTCTGTCAGCCCCGCCGTATCGGCCGCGGGGCGGCTCTGACGTTGGTGTTCGCCAGCGTGCTGGTCGCGGGGGCCGCCACCGGGTCGCTGCCCGAGGGCGACCGGAAAGACACCCGGGACACGGCCGGTTCGGCCGCGCCGGCCGGGCACCACGAGAACGTGGCGGAGGCCGCCGCCCGTGCCATGGCCGCCGGGAAGTCCCCCGTGGAGGCGGCCGAGCGGGCCGTCAGCCGCAGCGGCGACCGGTGGGGGGCCGTCTACTCGCCGGGGGAGTACGAGGAGTTCGAGGACGCCCTCGACGGGCGCTACACCGGCGTCGGGCTGTGGGCGCGGCGGGAGCGGGACGGGCGGATCGAGGTGACCAAGGTGCGGGCCGGGTCGCCCGCGGCCACCGCCGGGATCCGGGCCGGGGACCGGCTGCGCAGTGTCGACGGACGTGCCGTCGACGGGCGGCCCGTGACCGAGGTGGTCTCCTTACTGCGCGGTGAGGCCGAGGACGCCACCGCCGGCACGGCGGTCACCCTCGGGCTGGAGCGCGGCACGCACGCGTGGCGCGAGACGCTGCGGCGGGCCCGGCTGTCCACGGACTCGGTCACCGTCCGCCGGCTCCCCGACGGCACCACCGTCATCAAGATCGACTCGTTCACCAAGGGCTCCGGCGCCGCCGTCCGCACCGCCGTGACCCGCGCCCCCGCCGCCTCCGGCGTCATCCTGGACCTGCGCGGCAACTCCGGCGGCCTGGTCACCGAGGCCGTCACCGCCGCCTCCGCCTTCCTCGACGGCGGCCTCGTCGCCACCTACGACGTCGACGGCGCCCAGCGGGCCCTGCACGCCGATCCCGGCGGCGACACCACCAGACCCCTGGTCGCGCTCGTCGACGGCGGCACGATGAGCGCGGCCGAGCTGCTCACGGGCGCGTTGCAGGACCGGGGGCGCGCGGTGGTGGTGGGCTCCCGGACCTTCGGCAAGGGCTCGGTGCAGATGCCCAGCCGGCTGCCGGACGGGTCGGTCGCCGAGCTGACGGTGGGGCACTACCGGACACCGTCCGGGCGCGGCGTCGACGGCAAGGGCATCACCCCCGACCTCGACGCGGACCAGCGGATGATCGAGCGCGCGGAGACGGTCCTGAGCGGTTTGAGCCCCCAGTCGTAAACGACTTCCCGTACACCCCCTCCGTAGTGCGAAAATGGGCGACACTATGAGCAAGGGAATGTACGTACCGAAGGAGTCCCAGCCCAAGCCGGGCGGGGCGGCCGCCAAGGCCAGGGACGGCGAGAAGGGCGGCAAGAAGAAGATCGTCGCCCAGAACAAGAAGGCCCGGCACGACTACGCGATCGTCGACACCTACGAGGCGGGCCTCGTCCTCATGGGCACCGAGGTCAAGTCGCTGCGCGAGGGACGGACCTCGCTGACCGACGGCTTCGTCCAGATCGACCGGGGCGAGGCGTGGCTGCACAACGCCCACATCCCCGAGTATCACCAGGGCAGCTGGACCAACCACTCCGCGCGCCGCAAGCGCAAGCTGCTGCTGCACCGCGAGGAGATCGACAAGCTGGAGTCGAAGGCCCAGGAGACCGGGCACACGATCGTGCCCCTCGCCCTGTACTTCAAGGACGGCCGGGCCAAGGCCGAGATCGCGCTCGCGCGCGGAAAGAAGGAGTACGACAAGCGGCAGACCCTGCGTGAGAAGCAGGACCGGCGCGAGTCGGACCGGGCGATCGCGGCGGTTAAGCGCAAGCAGCGCGGCCAGTAGGGCGGGGCCGCCGGAATACGGTGGCATCGGCCCGCGTTGGTCACGTACGATGGCACTGCACCCCACAGCGGGTGCGGCCCCCTCTCACGAGGGACTTTGAAAAAACAACATGGGGATGATCGGTTTCGACAGCGGATGTCGAGGCAGGGGAAGCGTGTCGAGGAAGCGGCAATGATCTCGTAAACCATATGTCGCAAAAAATAATCGCCACTAACAAGAGCGATTCCCGCGCCTTCGCCCTCGCTGCCTAATAAGCAGTGAGAGAAGGCCCTAACGGGTGTCAGCCCGGGAGTGTTCCCGACCCGGACCCTGGCATAATCTAGGGAACTAAACCATCGAGCCCGGTCACGGGGTTCGATGGGAAACCAAACAGTGACTGGGCCCGTCGGCGACTTGTTCGCGTGATCGCCGGGGCCGAGAAAATCACAGCGAACTGCACACGGAGAAGCCCTGGTTCTGCACCGTTGGACGCGGGTTCGATTCCCGCCATCTCCACCATTTCCCATGTGGGCGAAGGCCCCGCGGCCTACGGGCGGCGGGGCCTTCGTCATGCCGGAATGCCGGAAGCCGAGCGGGGGCGAGCGGGGGGACGATGACACGGCAGGACGAGCACGAGCCGTACTACGTGCTGTACGACACGGATTTCGGGCTCAGCGGTCTCGCCGGGCGGGCGCCGGGGTTCGAGAAGGACGAGCAACTCGGCGCGGATGCCCGGAGCCTGCTGGAGTCCGGCCTGCCCGAGCACGTGCTCCGCACCCTGTGGCGGGCCGCCGACCAAGAGCGCTCCGACCCGGCCCGGTCCGGCACGACCGTACGGTCCTGGCTGCGGGCCTGCTCCGACGCCTGGCCGCCGCAGACCCCGGGACGCCCCCCGTTCCCGGCGGGGCTGAAGGACGACGTGCTCGCCGAGATCGAGGCGCTCGCGCCCGACCTGGCGCGGGCGGCGCCGACGGACACCGTCCCGGCCCTGCGGAGGGCCGTCGCCGAGGCCGGACCCGATCTCGGCTTCCGACTGCTGCTGCGCGTCCTGAAGACCTGGTCCGTGCGCGTCGACAAGGCGCGCTACGACCGGTTCATCCGGCTCAGCGACCCTTTCGGGTACCCCTTCGCGGTCGTCCGTGACGGCCTGGCCGTCGACTGGCCGCCGCTCGACGCCGACCGGCGCGACTCCGCCTGGGACTTCGGCCTCTCCGCGCTCACGGCACGGTTCGCCGGCGAATGGTACGAGGCCACGGCCGAGGAGGTCGTCCGTGCGGTGGCCGCGGGGGACGGTGCCCTCCAGGCGCCGGGCAGCGCTGCCGCCGAACTGCTGGAGGACGTGGTGCGGCTGCTGGACTCGCCGCTGCCCGACGAGACCCTCGGCAGGGTGTGGCTGGCCGCCGCCGACGGCGGCCTCGGTGTCGGACCCGACGGCGCGGGCGTACGGCCCTGGCTGGAGGAGGTCGCCGGGATCTGCCGGGACCGGCTGCGGGTCACCGCGCCCGGTCACCGCCCCGGGGCGGCGCCGGCGCGCTCTGACCTGACGGACGCGGTGCTGAGCGAACTGCGGGACCTGGCACCGGAGTTCGCCTGCAGGACCGTGCAGCCCCACGGCCGCGCCCTGTCCGGTGCCGACGCGCTCGGGGCACTGGAGCGGGTCGTCGCCGAGGTGGATCCCGACCTGGGCTTCCGGCTGCTCCTGCGGGTCCTGATCGTGCTCTGGGTGCCGCTCGACCCGCGGCGTCACGCCCGCTACCAGGCGCTCGGGGACCGCTTCGGCTACGGGGAGTTCCATGTGAGCGACATCGAGGGCCTCGTCGACAGTGACCTGTGACACCGCTGTGACCGGAGGTGTGGCTTCCGCCACTGCCGCGGTGCCCCGCCCCTGGTGAGGTGGGCGGATGTCCAGCGCCTCGCGGGCCGTGCCCGCAGTACTCGCCGGTGTTCTGCTGCTCGCCGGGTGCGGTTCCGAGCGTGCCCCGCGGGAGGGGGACACCGCCGGCGGTCCGCCCGGCACCACCCCGTCGTGCCCGTCGGAGTACGCGCGGTACGGCGCCCCGCCCGCCTCCGCCCCGCCCTCCTTCACTCCCTCCGGCACCCCGACACCGCTGCCCCTGCCGTCCACCGGCGGCCCCGACGAGGACGGTGTGCAGGTCACCGGCCTGTACGCGTGGGCCGCCGACAGCGGCTGCGAGGCCGATCTCACGGCCGAGTTCGAGGTGACCAACCCGGGACCGGCGGCGGCCGCCTACACGGTGACCCTCGGCTTCGTCACGGCGTCCGGGAGCGCGGTCGAGAACGTCGAGGGGACCGTCGCGTCGGTGGGGCCGGGGCGGACCGCCCAGGGCACCGTCGCCCTGGCGCGGACGGCCGGTCACGCGCCCGAGGTGTCGGGGGTGCGGGTGGTGAAGGTGCGCAGCGTGCCCGCCGGCGAGGCGGCGACCGCGTCCGGACCGTGCCCCGCGTCCGGGACCCACCTCTACCTGGACCAGGGGGACGCCGCCATGGGCCTGCGTGTCGTCGGCCTCCACCTCGTCAACTGCGGTACCCGGCCCTACGCGCTCGACGGCTACCCGGAGCTGCGGCTCCTCGGCGCGGACCACACCCCGATCGAGGGGGTGCGGGTCCTCGACGGGACCGAGCGGATCAGCACCGCCGTGGGCGGCGGCGGCGCCCCGCGCCCCGTGACGCTGCGACCGGGCGAGGCCGCACGGACCACCCTCGCCTGGCGCAACACCACCGAGGCCGGTCTCGACGGCCCGGTGAACGTGCCGTACCTCCAGGTGCGCCCGAAGCCCGGCGCCGACCCGGTCACGGTGGTCCCCGAACTGGACCTCGGGACGACGGGGCTGCTCGGCGTCGGACCCTGGGAGAAGGACGAGGCCTACCGGGGGACCGGGACGGGTACCGCGCCGGCGGCCCCGTGACCGGATTCCTCGCCGTCCTCGGCTGTGCCGTCGCCCTGCTCCTGCTCGGCCATCCGGCGGTCGTACCCGGCGTCAAGGTCTTCGTGCTCACCGCGCCCCCGGTGGTCGCGGTGGTCTGGCTGCTGGAGGAGGTCTTCGGGCGGCCGACCGCCGCGTTCGTCGTCGCCGTGGCGTTCGGCGTGGTGCAGATCGCGCTGAACGGGGTCCTCGGCCACCCCCGGCTGCCGGCCGCGGCGAAGGTCACCGTCTTCGTCACGATCCCGGTGGCGGCCCTCGCCTGGCTGCTGACCGTCACGGCCGACGACTCGCTCAAGGACCCCGGCGAGGACCCGTGCACCCAGCGCTACGGGGGCGACGGCGTCTCCCGGGCCTTTCCCCCGCAGGCGTACTGCCGTTACGAGGACGGCAGCACCCACGACCTCGCGCCCGGCGCCCAGTTCGTGTTCTGGGTCTGCTTCGCCGTCAGCGTGCTGCTGCTCGCGGCCGGTCTGTGGCAGGCCGTCCGGCACCCCGGGACCCTCGTGCGGCAGTTCGGCAGGGACCGCGCCGCACTGCGGTGAACCACCATGGCGGGCAGGCCCGTTGTGGGGTGCGGGCCCATATCGACGGGTCGTTCACGCTTCTACGGTCCCTCCCCATGACACAGACCAGAGCCGCGACCCTGATCACCGTCCTGACGGCCCTCCTCGCCGTCCTCCTCACCCCGGCGCCCGCGTCCGCCGCCTCTCTCCAGGAGGTCACCGGGTTCGGCAGCAACCCGGGCGCGCTGCGGATGTTCCGGTACGTCCCCGACGGGCTGCCCGCCGGGCGGCCGGTCGTCGTCGCCCTGCACGGGTGCACCCAGAACGCCGCCGGATACGGCACCGGCAGCGGGTGGACCCGGCTCGCCGACCGGTGGGGCTTCTCCGTGGTGCTGCCGCAGCAGCAGCCGGCCAACAACGCCTCGCTCTGCTTCAACTGGTTCGCCGCCGGGGACACCGGGCGCGGCCAGGGCGAGGCCGCGTCCGTCGCGCAGATGATGGAACGCCAGGTCGGTGACGTCTCCGGCGGGCCGGTGTACGTCACCGGGCTGTCCGCCGGGGGCGGGTTCACCGCCGTGATGATGGCCGCCTACCCGGAGAAGTTCGCCGCGGGCGGCGTCGTCGCCGGGCTGCCGTACGGATGCGCCCAGGCCGCCGGGTCGCCGTACGTGTGCATGTACGTCGGGGCCACGCAGACGCCGGACCAGTGGGGCGACCGGGTGCGGGCCGCGCGCCCCGGGTACGCCGGGCCCTGGCCGACGCTGGTCGCGTTCCAGGGCACGGCCGACTACACCGTGAAGCCCGTCAACATGAGCGACCTGGTCGAACAGTGGACCGACGTGCACGGCGGCGACCAGACGGCCGACGTCTCCGACACCGTCGCCGGGTACCCGCACCGGACCTACCGGGACGGCGCCGGCCACCCCGTCGTGGAGACCTACAGCCTCACCGGCATGGGCCACGGGCAGCCCGTGGACCCGGGCAGCGGGGCCGAGCAGTGCGGGACGGCAGGGGCGTACCTCCTCGACGTCGACCTGTGCGCCGCGTACCGGATGGGCACGGCCTGGGGGCTGAACGGCTGAGCGGCCGGTCCCCGGGGCCGGGAGCGCGCGGTGCGGGCCCTCCGCCGAGGCGGCGGGCCCGCGTCCCGCGGTCTCAGCGCAGGGTGAACGTCGCCAGCCGCAGGCCCTTGCCCCTGAGCACCAGGTAGACGTCGGTACGGCCCTTCGCGGCGCGCGAGAGGTCCGCGGTCACCGTCTCGTAGACGTACGGCGACGAGGTGCCGCCGAAGGACGCCGTACCGGCGAGGGTGCCGGTCGGGGAGCCCAGCCGGACCTCGACCGTGCCGGACGCGCCGGCCACGCGGGCGGTGAACCTCCCCGGGCCCGCCCCGAGCCGGGCGTCGCCGAACTTCAGCCACGCCCGGTCGGCCGCCACGCCCACCGCCGTACCGCGTTCCTTCGACTCGTCGACCAGGCGCGTGCCCTCGTAGTCGTCGAAGTTCTCGGCGCGGGTGGTGCGGGACAGGTCGCGGGCCGGGATGGTCTCGCCGGAGACCCGCCAGGTGGCGCGGGCGCGGACGTCCGCGGAGGAGGCGCCGACCATGACGTCGTAAGTGCCCTTCTCCACCACCCACTTGGAGCGGGTGACGTCCCAGTGCGCGAGGTCCTTGCGCGTCACGCTCAGCTTGACCGTCCTTGTCTCGCCGGGCTTCAGCGTCACCCGCTGGAAGGCCTTCAGCTGCTTCAGGGGCTGCTTGTCCCGGGAGACCCGCTGGTGGGCGTAGAGCTGGACGACCTCGGCACCCGCGCGGGCGCCGGTGTTGGTGACCTGCACCTCGTAGCCACCGGGCACCTGCTGGAGGGCGCCGTAGCGGAAGGAGGTGTAGGACAGGCCGTGGCCGAAGGGGTAGAGGGGGCTGCCCCTGAAGTACTGGTAGGTGCGGTCGGACTTGATGATGTCGTAGTCGAGGATCGACGGGAGGTCGGACTCGTCGCGGTACCAGGTCTGGGTGAGGCGGCCCGAGGGGTTGGCGTCCCCGTACAGCAGGTCCGCGAGCGCGTTGCCGGTCTCCTGGCCCGCGTGGGACGTCCACAGGACCGCGGGGACCTCGCGCTGGAGGGCGCCGAGGGTGGTCGGGTAGCTGTTCTCGACGATCACGACCGTCTTCGGGTTGGCCTGGCGCACCGCCCTGACCAGGGCTTCCTGGGCCGGGGCCAGGCTCATGTCGGTGCGGTCGTGGGCCTCGCGGCCGTTGATCGAGGGGTTGGAGCCGACCACCACCACCGCGGCGTCCCTGCCCTTGACGGCGGCGACGGCCTCGTCGACGCCGCTGCGGACGACGTTCTTGGTGTAGTGCGCGGCCGCGTCCTTGGCGACCAGGCCGAGGGTGCCGTCCGCGCCGGTCGGGCCGAGGTAGACGGGGTTGCTCCACCAGGGTTCCTCGGTCTCGTAGCCCGCGTAGCGCAGCAGGTGGGTGCCGTCGGCCTGCTCCTCCAGCCGGAACTGCTGCTGGGCGAACCAACCCCCGGGCTGCGCCTGGTCGTTGACGAACGAGGACCAGTTGTATCCGACGTACTTGCCGTTGGCGGCCGAGCGCAGGGTGACCACACCGTCGCCCCAGTCGGCGACGTCGAACCGGGCGCTCGCGTCCGAGGCCGCGCTCTCCTTCAGCGGCTCGCCGTCGGCGTCCGTGCCGGCCGTGACGTACGTGCCGGTCGCCGCGTTCCGCAGCGTGATCCGGTCGACGCCCTCGCTGCTCGTGACGTCGGTGCCGAGTTTGGCCGCGATGCCCTCGGCGGGGGTGACCGCGTAGGGGAGGGTGCCCGAGTACCAGTCGGTGTAGAGGGTGTCGGCGAGCGGGCCGACCACGGCGACGTCCTTCGCGGACTTTGGCAACGGCAGCGTGCCCGCCTGGTTCTTCAGCAGCACCGCCCCCTCGGTCGCCGCCTCCCGCGCCAGCTTCCGGTGGGCCGGGCTGTTGATGACCGACCTGTCGATCGCGCCGTACTTTCCGCCGCCGGGGTCGAACTCACCGAGCCGGACCCGGACGGACAGGATGTGACCGGCCGCCTCGTCGACGTCCGACTCCTCCAAAAGGCCCTGCTCCACAGCCGACTTGACCGCGCCGGTGGTGACGGCCGAGTTCGTGTCGTTGTCCGTGAAGCTGTCGATGCCGGCCTTCAGGGCGGCCGCGTCGCCCTCCATGACGCTCGGGTAGTACTTCTGGTCGCCGGGGAGGTTGCCGGGGGCGAAGGCGTCGGTGACGTTGAGCAGGTCGTAGGAGGTCCACTTCCGCACGACGTCGTCCAG
Source organism: Streptomyces sp. NPDC020489 (assembly GCF_044386545.1). NCBI lineage: Bacteria > Bacillati > Actinomycetota > Actinomycetes > Kitasatosporales > Streptomycetaceae > Streptomyces > Streptomyces sp. NPDC020489. The sequence goes on along the minus strand of NZ_JBIRUZ010000008.1, from coordinate 329,817 downwards.
GTCCGGGTTCACCGTCGCGGGGCGGCCGTTGACCAGGTTGTAGGAGGACATCACGCCGGTCGCCGCGTCCGCCTCGATCGCCGGTCTGAACGCCGCCTCCTCGTACTCCTTCGCGACCCGGGGGCGCAGGTCGGAGGAGGTGGTGGTGCGGTGCCACTCGTTGTTGTTGGCGAGGTAGTGCTTCAGCGTCGGAGCCGTCTTGAGGTGGTCCGGGTCGCCGCCGGTCAGGCCCTCGCCGTACGCCGTCGACAGCGCGCCGGTCAGCTCGGGGTCCTCGCTGTAGCCCTCCTCGTTGCGGCCCCAGCGCGGGTCGCGGAGCAGGTTGACCACCGGGGCCCAGAGGTTGAGGCCCCAGCCGGGCGGACGTTCCTGCTGGAAGCCGCGGGCCTCGTCGCCGACCGCCGAGCCGACCCGCTCCATCAGCGCCGGGTCCCAGGTCGAGGCGAGCCCGATGGCCTGCGGGAAGACGGTGGCCTCGCCGAGCCAGGCCACGCCGTGCAGGGCCTCGGTGCCGGTGCGGAAGGACTGGATGCCGAGACGGGGGACCGCGGCCTGGTACTGGTGGAGCAGGCCGATCTTCTCGTCGAGGGTGAGGCGGTCCAGGAGGTCCTCGACCCGCCGGTCCACGGACAGGGAAGGGTCGCGGAAGGGGTACGTCTCCTCCGCGTGGGAGGGGACGGTGGCGCCGAGCCCCGCGATCAGGGCCAGCGCCACCACCAGGGCGGATCTGCGTCTCTTGCTGCCTCTCATGCCACGGCTCCTTCGAGTAGGGCCTTGCACTGGGTGGGTCAGGGCGTGTTCCGCGGTGCCGTGCTCGCGCGTTCCGTCATCCGGGGCGGCAGCAGCGTGGCCTCGGGCACCGTCTTGCCGTCGAGCTTGCGCACCAGCAACTCCACCGCCAGGGCGCCGACCTCGGCGGAGGGCAGGGCGATGGAGGTGACCGGCACGCGCAGGTTCCCGGCGAGTTCGTCGGGGCAGATCGCGGTGACCGAGAGGTCGGCGGGCACCCGCAGACCCAGCTGCTCGAAGGCGTCGACGAGCGGCTCCAGGATCGCCTCGTTGTGCACGACCACCCCGGTCAACGCGGGCTGCTCGCGCAGCAGTCGCTCGGCGACCTGGCGGGCGGCGGCGGGCGTGGCCTCGCACGGGTGCACCGAGGAGGCGAGCCGGCCCCGGTCCGCGGCGGCGGTGAACCCCTGCACCACGCGCTGCGCGAACGCGGTCTGCCGTACGTACACCTCCGGCGGTGAGCCGACCAGCGCCACCACCCGGTGCCCGAGCCGCGCCAGATGCTCCACGCACGCCTCGCCGGCCGCCTTGAAGTCCAGGTCGACACAGGTCAGCCCGTCCGCCTCGGCGGGAAAGCCGATCAGTACCGAGGGCCGGTCCAGGGACCGCAGCAACGGCAGCCGCGGGTCGTCGAGTTGGACGTCCATGACGATCATCGCGTCCACCAGCGCGGTGTCCGCGACCCGCCGCAGCCCGTCCTCGCCCTCCTCCTGCGTCAGCAGCAGCACGTCATGGTCGTGGCGCCGGGCCGTCGTCACCACCGAGACCGCGAACTGCATCACCACCGGCACATGCATGCCGGTCCGTAAGGGCACCACCAGCGCCAGCACGTTCGACCGGCTGCTGGCCAGCGCCCGGGCGCCCGCGTGCGGCCGGTAGCCCAGCTCCCGGATGGACGCCTCCACGCGCCGGCGGGTCTCCTCGGAGATCGGCCGCTTGCCGCTGAGCGCGTAGGAGACGGTGCTCGGCGAGACACCCGCGTGCCGGGCCACGTCCGTGATCTTCACCATCAGCCCAGCTCCACCGTGAGGAACCCGGTCCCGGCCGGCGCCCGCACGACCCGCTCCCCGGCCGCCAGCGCCCACGGGACGCGGGGGTCGGCGCACGAGGCCCGCAGCGTGTCCCCTTCGCGTACGACGGTGAAGGCCGCGTCCCCGACCCGGACGCTCACGTGCGCGCCCCGCGGAAGGCCGTACGCCCGCAGGGTCACTCCGTCGGCGTGGTCGTAGTCGGGCCGGTCGGCCACCGCGCCCACCGGGATCACCGCGCCGGGCCGCACCAGCAGCGGCACCCCGAGGAAGTCGTGCCGCTCCCGCACCCAGCGCGGCCCGGTGACCGTCTCACCGGTCACGAAGTGGGTCCAGGTGCCCTCGGGCACGTAGTACGAGACGTCCCCCTCGTCGCTGAAGACCGGCGCCACCAGCAGATCCGGGCCGAGCATGTACTGCCGCTCCAGGTGCGCGCACCCGGGGTCGTCCGGGAACTCCAGGACCATGGCCCGCATGACCGGCGTGCCCTCGGCGTGGGCGGTGCGGGCGGCCTCGTACAGGTACGGCATCAGCTGGAGCTTGAGCCGGGTGAAGTGCCGCAGCACGTCGACGGACTCCTCGTCGAAGTGCCACGGGACGCGGTAGGAGGAGCTGCCGTGCAGGCGGCTGTGGGAGGAGAGGAGTCCGAAGGCCAGCCAGCGCTTGAACAGCGCCGGTGTCGGCGTGCCCTCGAAGCCGCCGATGTCGTGGCTCCAGAACCCGAAGCCGGACAGGCCGAGGGAGAGCCCTCCGCGCAGGGACTCCGCCATCGACTCGTAGGTCGCCTCGCAGTCGCCGCCCCAGTGCACCGGGAACTGCTGGCTGCCGGCGGTCGCCGAGCGGGCGAAGACCACCGCCTCCTCCTCGCCGCGGTGCTTGCGCAGCACGTCGAAGACGGTCCGGTTGTAGAGGTAGGTGTAGTAGTTGTGCATCCGCTCGGGGTCGGAGCCGTCGGACCACTCCACGTCCAGCGGCACCCGTTCGCCGAAGTCGGTCTTGAAGCAGTCCACGCCCTGCGCGAGGAGCGCCTCCAGCTTGGCCGCGTACCAGTCGCGGGCGGCCGGGCTGGTGAAGTCGACCAGGGCCATCCCGGGCTGCCACAGGTCCCACTGCCAGACGCTGCCGTCCGGACGCCTGAGGAGGTGACCGAGCGCCTTGCCCTCCGCGAACAGGGGCGAGCGCTGGGCGATGTAGGGGTTGATCCAGACCGACACCCGCAGACCCCGCTCGTGCAGCCGCGCGAGCATGCCCTCCGGGTCGGGGAAGACCCGCGGGTCCCACTGGAAGTCGCACCAGTTGAACTCGCGCATCCAGAAGCAGTCGAAGTGGAAGACCGACAGCGGCAGTTCGCGCTCCCGCATGCCGTCGATGAAGGACGTCACGGTCTTCTCGTCGTACGACGTCGTGAAGGACGTCGACAGCCACAGGCCGAAGGACCAGGCGGGCGGCAGGGCCGGGCGGCCGGTGAGGGCCGTGTACTTGCGGATGATCTCCTTGGGGGTGGGCCCGTAGATGACGTAGTACGTCAACTCCTGCGTCTCGGCGCTGAACTGGACCCGCGAGACGGCTTCCGAGCCGACCTCGAAGGAGACCTTGCCGGGATGGTCGACGAAGACGCCGTAGCCCGCGTCCGTGAGGTAGAACGGGACGTTCTTGTAGGCCTGTTCGGTGGCCGTGCCGCCGTCGGCGTTCCAGACGTCAACGACCTGGCCGTTCTTGACCAGCGGCCCGAAGCGTTCGCCGAGGCCGTACACCGAGGTGCCCACCCCGAGTCCCAGCTGCTCGCGCAGGTAGTGGGCGCCTGTCGCGTCCCGCATGATGCCCATGCCCTTGGGGCCGCTGCCGGTCAGCAGCCGGCCGTCCGCGAGGAAGTCGACCTGCCAGGTGTCCGTGCGGGCCACCCGGACCGACAGGGCGCCGGAGGTGAGGGTGGCGTGCGTCTCGTCGTCCTCGGTGTGCGCGGTGACGTTCTCCGTGCGCACCTCGAACCGGGGGCCCTGCGGCTGCTCGCCCTCGAAGTGGGTGAAGGTGACGCCGATGACGTCCGGGAGTGGGGCGTGGGCGCTGATCGTCACGACCGGTCCCTTCAACAGGTCGCCGCGGCGGCGGATGGGCTGGGTCGGCGCGAGGATGTCCAGGCGGCCGTCCGACGCGCTGACCTCGTGGACCTGGGCCGGGTGGGCCGCGGTCACGCCCTCGCGCAGCAGCCAGTAACCGTCGGTGAACTTCATGTGGGGGGTCCTTATTTGACGGCACCCACGGCGATACCGCGGGTGAGGGTCCGCTGGAACAGGAGGAAGAAGACGATCGCCGGGAGGACACCGAGCAGGGCCGCCGCGTTGGTCATGGTGGCGTCCATGAGCCGCTGGCCCTGGAGGACGCCGAGGGCCACGGACACCGTCTGGTTGTCGTTGGAGATCAGCATGACCAGGGGGAGCAGGAACTCGTTCCAGGTCCAGATGAAGAAGAAGACCAGCAGCACGCCGAGGGTGGGTCGGCTGACGGGGACGACGATCCGCCACAGGATCTGCCACTTGTTCGCGCCGTCGATCCGCGCGGCCTCGATGATCTCGCGGGGGAACTGGCCCAGCACGGACGACAGCAGATACGTGCCGAACGCCGCCTGGATCACCGTGAACACGATGATCACGCTGAGCCGGGTGTCGTAGAGACCCGCCTCCTTGCTCAGGTAGTACACCGGGTAGACCAGCGCCTCCTGCGGCAGCATGTTCGCCAGCACGAAGAAGGCCAGCACCCAGGTGCGGCCCTTGACCCGGCCGATGCCGATCGCGTACGCGTTCAGGACGGACAGGACCACCGCGAGGACGGCCACCGCGCCGCTGATCAGCAGGGAGTTGACGAGCTTCTGGCTGTAGTCGACGCGCTCCCAGAAATCCTTCAGACCGTCCAGGTAGAGGCCGTCGGGCAGGCTCAGCGGTCCGTGCTGGGAGTACTCGGTGGGTGACTTGACCGCGTTGACCGCCACGATCAGGAACGGCACGACCATGAACAGGGCCGCCACGCACAGCGCGACGAGGACGGGGTAACGGCGTAGCGCGGTGCTCATGCTCTCCCCTCCGCGCGGGTCTGGAGCTTCAGGCCGATCAGGGAGAGCGCCAGGATGATCACCGTGAGCACGGTGGAGATGGCGGCGCCGTAGCCGACCTGCGTCTTCTCGAAGAACGTGGTGAAGGAAAAGTAGGAGGGGACGTTGGTCGCGCCGCCCGGTCCGCCCTTGGTCAGGACGTACACCGCGCCGAAGACCTTCAGCGCGGCGACCGTGCACCAGGTCAGCACGACGTAGATCTCCGGGCGGATCTGCGGCAGCGTGACGTGCCAGAACCGGCGCCACCAGCCGGCCCCGTCCAGCTCGGCCGCCTCGTGCAACTGCGGGTCGACGCGCTGGAGCCCGGCCATGAAGACGACCAGCGGGAAGCCGATCTGCACCCACACCATCACGCCCATCACGCTGTAGAGCGCGATGTCGGGGTCGCCGAGCCAGTCCTGCTGCCAGGACCCGAGGCCGATGGCCTTGAGCAGCGCGTTCAGCGAGCCGTTGTCGGGGGCGAGGATCCAGCTCCAGACGATGCCCGCGACGGCGATCGGCAGCACCTGCGGGAGGTAGAAGCACGCGCGCAGCACGGCGACGACCTTCGAGCCGAAGTGCTTGCCGATGTAGTCGAACAGGGCGGCGGCCAGGACCAGTCCGACCGCCGTCGGCACGGCCGCCATGGCGAGCACCATGAACATGCTGTGCCGGAAGGACGTCCAGAACTCCGAGTCGTCCATCAGCTCGCGGTAGTTGGCGAGTCCGGTCCAGCTCGGGGAGCCCACGCCCTGCCAGTCGGTGAAGCTGACTCCTGTGTTCATCAGGAACGGCACGACGATGACGGCGAGGAAGGCGAGGACACCGGGGAGCAGGAACAGGGCGTAGGAGTCGCGGGGGCGGCGCCGAGGGGGACCGGCCTGGGCCTCCTTGCCGGTCACCCCTCGTTCGACGGTCACCGTCATGTCTTCGGCGCGCCCTTGTCGTACGCCTCCTGGAGGGCGTCCAGATAGCCGTCCGGCTGCTCGCTGCCGGTGATCAGCTTCTGGGTCTGGGAGACCAGGACGTCGTAGTAGCCGGGCACCGGCCAGTCCGGGTAGAAGGCCAGGCCGTCACGCTGGGAGAGGGTGTTGAAGTTGTCTATGAGCTCTTTCGACCTGGGTTCGGTGATGGCGCTCGCGTCGGCCGCGACCGGGACGCCGCCCTTGTTGCCGAGCAGGTTCTGGATCTTCTTCGACATGGTGATGTCGATGAAGTCGTAGGCCAGCTTCTTGTTCTTGGCGCCCTTGGGGACGACCCAGATGTTGCCGCCGGAGCCGGGGCTGAGGTTCGTGTCGGGCCACAGGAAGGTGCCCCAGTCGAACTTCACCTCGTCGACGAACCGGCCGTACCACCAGCTGCCGGAGAAGAGGATCGGCGACTTGCCCCGGATGAAGGAGACGCCCGCGTCCTCGGCCTTGGTGCTGCTGGAGGTCTTGGCGAGGTAGCCCTTCTTCACCCAGTCGGCGAAGGTCTCGGCGGCGTAGGTCCAGGCGGTGTCGTGGAAGTCGGTCTTGCCCTTGTAGAGCTGGTAGGAGTCGACCCAGGCGCGGTCGGCCTTCGACAGGGCGAGCTGGTAGAGGTACTGCTGGGCCGGGTACTCGGCGCCGGCGTTGGCCAGCGGGGTGATCTTGTGCTGGACGAACGTGTCCATCGCGGCGGTCAGTTCGTCGAACGTCTTCGGCTCGGCGATCTTGTACTTCTTGAACAGGTCCTTGTTGTAGTACACCATCGTGTACTCGGCGTAGTTGGGCACGCCGTACCACTTGCCGGAGCCCATGACCCCGTTGGTGTCGTACACGCTGGTGGTGCGGACGCTCGCGCTGAGCTTCTTGTCCCAGCCGCGGGTCTCGGCCTCTTGGGTGAGCTCGGTGAGCAGCCCCTGCTTGGACAGCAGGCCGGCGCTCGCGTTGCCCTTGAGGTACTCCATGACGTCGGGCGCGTCGGAGGAGTTCAGGACCATCGGGGCGGTCTTCTGGATCTGTTCGAAGCCCTTCTCCTCGAACTCCACCTTCACGCCCGGGTGCTTGGCCTTGAACTCCTTGATCGCCTCGTTCCAGGCCTGCCCCATCGCGCTGTTCGGGGCCTCGTAGTGCCACAGTTTGAGCGTCTTGCCGTCCTCGGCGGACCCGCTGTCCGAGTCCGAGCAGGAGGCCAGGAGCAGCGACCCGGTCAGGGCCACCGCCATCGCCATCACACGCCTTGGTGCCGTCAACATCCCGTGCCTCCAGGGAAGTTCGGAGCCGGATGGTGCTGGGGGGACGTCACGCGGCGGATCGTCGAATCGATTCGATGCGTGACGTCGAAGCGCTTCGACGGGCGAAGGTATGTGCGAGCTGTGGGGGCGTCAATGGGGTGCGCGCGAATTGGGGTGCGGGTCGGATGTTTCGCCCCCGCCGCCCCTACCCGGCCCGTCCCTGGGGGCTGCCGCCCCCGGACCCCCGCTTCGGCCCTGAACGGGCCTCGTCCTCAAACGCCGGACGGGCTGGTCGGTCAGCTCGTCCGGCGTTCGAGGAGAACCCGCCCCAGCGTGACCATCAGCGCCACCGCCGCCGCAGCCGCCGGTACCCCGAACCCCGCCGTCGCCGAGGCGTGTTCCGCCGTCCAGCCGCCCAGCGCGCTGCCCCCGGCGATCCCGCCGAGCAGGCCCGTCACCGCGAGGGTCATGCCCTCGTTGAGGCGGCCCTCGGGGGTGCGTTCCTGGAGGAGGGTCAGGCCGGTGACCATGGTCGGGGCGGTCGCCATGCCGGCGAGGAGGAGGGCGGCCGCGAGGGCGAGGAGGGAGCCGGTGAGGGCCGCGGCGAGCAGCGGCAGGGTCATCAGGGCGGTCATCGCGGCCACGCACCACGGGTAGCGGCGCCCGGCCGGACCGGACGGCCTCCAGGCGCCGTACAGCAGCCCGGCCACGCAGGAGCCGGCCGCCTGGAGGCCGAGGACGACCCCGGCCGCCGAGGGGTGCCCCTGGGCGTCCGCGAAGGCGATCGTGGCGACCTCCATCGACCCGAACACCACGCCCATGGCCAGGCAGACCACGAGCAGCGGGGGGACGCCGGGCGCCCGCAGCGGCGCCTCGGCCCGCGCCGGGGTCCGGGACACCGGCGGCTCCGTCGACCGCTGGGCCGTGAACAGCAGCATGCCCGTGACCAGCAGCGCCACCCCGGCCACCGTCCCCGCCTCCGGGAAGAGCGCGGTGCACAGCAGGACCGCCAGGACCGGGCCCAGCATGAAGCACAGCTCGTCCGCGGCCTGTTCGAAGGAGTTCGCGGTGTGCAGGGCCTGGTCGTCGTCCCCGAGCAGATGGGCCCAGCGGGCGCGGGCCATGCCGCCGATGTTGGGCGTGGTGGCGGTGGCGGCGTACGCGAGGAACAGGGTCCAGGCGGGGGCGCCGGACCGCACGCACAGCACGAGCGCGAGCGAGCCGAGTGCCGCGAGCAGCGTGGCCGGTACGGCGACCCGCGCCTGGCCGTACCGGTCGACGAGCCGAGCCGTCCAGGGCGCGACCAGCGCGGTCGCCGCGAGGCCGGTCGCGCTGACGGCGCCGGCGAGGGCGTAGGAGTCCCGGGCGGCGACGATCATGACGATCGCGCTCACGCCGAACATGCCCATCGGGAGCCGGGCGAGCAGGTTGCCGACGGTGAAGGCGAGGGCGCCGGGGCGGGCGAAGAGACGGCGGTAGGGGCCGGGCGGGCGCGACGGGCGGGGGGTGAAGTCGACGGCGACGAGCATGTCCCCGGTGGTCGTGAACATCGGTTGCGGCATGGGTCCACCGTCGCCGGGGAGCGATCAAGGGGTCCAACACCTGTTCGGTCGGCATTCACGCACCCCGGTTGTGAATCCGCCGGAATTCCCGGTGCCGAGCCACGCGCCCCCGATGTAGCTTCGCCGGATGCCCGCCCCGCCCCATCTCGACGCCCGCCTCCTGCGCGCCTTCCTCGCCGTCGCCGAGGAACTGCACTTCACCCGCGCCGCGGCCCGCCTCTACGTCGCCCAGCAGGCGCTCAGCCGGGACGTGCGGCGGCTGGAGCGGGAGCTCGGGGTCGAGCTCTTCGTGCGGACCACCCGGCAGGTCACGCTGACCTCCGACGGGGAGCGGCTGGTGCCGCACGCCCGCCGGGTGCTGGACGCGCAGGACGCGCTCTTCGCCGCCTTCGGGCAGGCCAGGCCGCTGCTGGTCGACCTCAACTCGCCCGGCCTCGGCACCGGCCGCCGGGTACTGCACCGGGCCCGCGAACTCGCCCCCGACACCGAGCTGATGGCCCGCTACGAGAGCGGTCTGACCGGGGCTGCGGCCGAGGTCCTCGCCGGCCGCCTCGACGCGTCCTTCGGCCGGTACGCGGGGCTCGCCCCGGCACTGCGGAAGGGCCTCGACCACCAGCTCGTCCGCCTGGAACGCATGGCCGTCGTCCTGCCCGAGGACCACCGGCTGGCCGCCCTCGCCGAGGTGCCGCTGGCCGAGCTGGCGGGGGAGGAGGTGTACGCGGGGGCCGGGAACCCCCGGACACCGGAATGGACCGATCTCGCCCGGCGGCTCTTCGAGGGCCGGGGGATCGCCGTGGCGCCCCCCGCGCCGCTCGCGATCGGGCGCGAGGAGTTCCAGCGCGTCATGTCCAGGACACGCAACCCCGTTCTTGCCGTGGTGGGTTTTCCGGCCATGCCGCACACCGTCCTGAGGCCCCTGGTGGACCCGGTGCCCCTGTCGCCGGTCTCCCTGGTGTGGCGCAAGGGCTTGGCGCACCCCGGAATCGACGCCCTGCGCCGGGCCGCGGCCGAGCTCGCCGCCGCGGAAGGCTGGCTTCAGCGGCCCGTCGAGGGATGGATTCCGGCCATTGACATGGAGGGCGAGAATGTCCACAAGTGACACATGGCAAACACACCACCCGACCGTGCGCTACATTCGTGGCCTGAGCACGCTGTGGTAAATGGGGGCGCTCGGGCCGGGTGGGGGCCTGGTTCGGTCGACGAGTGCTCGGGTCTGATGCGCACCCTGAACTGCCCGTGGGGGGATTGCGTGCGCGAGAACAATTGGCGAGAAGAAGCCCAACCGGAATGGCCCGCAGCGGCTCCGGGGACAAGGGCGTTCCCAACGACGGGGTACGGCACCCAGGCCTTCCCGGACACCCGAGGCACCGATGTCCTCGCGTCGACGGACCGGACCGACGTGCTGCCCCGGGTGGGCACCGAAGGGGTCGGCTTCGACGATCCCTGGACCGATACCGGCCACGGCAACGCCCACGACCCGCACGAGGTGACCGTCCAGCTGGACGCCGTCGCCCTGCGGGCCGACAGCCGTCTCGTCGGCCAGGCCGGGCCGACCCAGGAGAGCTCCGACGGGCCGGTCTTCGTCGACGAGTCGGGCCGCAGAAGCCGTAGATACCGCCGGATCGGGATCTTCGTCGGACTCGCCTGCGCGGTCTACGCCGTGGTCATCGTCATGACGCTGCTGTCCGGCAACTCCAACGCGCCCTGGCTGCCCGTGCCGGGGCAGGGCGAGGCCCAGGAGGCCGGCCAGGTCGACACCACCCCGCTGCCCGGGGAGACGGTCGCACCCAGCGGTGCCGGCACCGTCTCGCCCGGCGTCTCACCGTCCGTGAGCGGCACCACCGCACCGTCGGCGAGCGCCACCGCGCCCGGCAGCTCCGTGACCGTCCCGGACGCGGGCACCCCCGCCGACCCGGCACCGACGGCGACGACGACCACCCCCGGCACGGGCAGCGAGCCCGCCCCGGACCCCGAGGTCCCGACCACCCCGGCGACGACCAACCCGCCGGACCCGACGCCGACCGAGGACCCCACGCCCGACCCGACGCAGACGCTGGGCGGCGACAGCGCGGGCACCGGCACCGACGCGGTGGCCGGGGCACCGGTCCCCGCGCCCGTCAGCACCACGACACCGCCCCCGGAGAGCACCGTCTGATGGCAACCCGCACCCGCCGTCCCCGGGCCGCCGATCGAGCCCGCGACGGCTCTCGGCGCCGCCTGCCCATGCGCCTGCTGCTGCCCTGCCTCCTCCTCGTCGCCCTGATGGCGATGCTGATGCTGCGCGGCTACGTCCACAGCGAGATCCTCGCCGACCACCGCGTCCAGGCACCCGCCTCCGCCGACCGGGTCCCGGAGCGGATCCTGGAGGGCGGGCCCGTCATCGACACCCGCAGCGGCCGTACCCAGAGCCTGAGCCTGAAGGACCACCACGTCGTCCTCACCTTTGACGACGGCCCGGACCCCGAGTGGACCCCGAAGGTCCTGGACGTGCTGAAGAAGCACCAGGCCCACGCCGTGTTCTTCGTCACCGGCACCATGGCCTCGCGCTACCCGGACCTCGTCAGCCGCATGGTCGAGGAGGGGCACGAGGTCGGACTGCACACCTTCAATCACCCCGACCTGTCCTACCAGTCGAAGAAGCGCATCGACTGGGAGCTGTCCCAGAACCAGCTGGCCATCTCCGGCGCGGCCGGCATCCGCACCTCGCTGTTCCGCCCGCCGTACTCCTCGTTCGCCGACGCCATGGACAACAAGTCCTGGCCGGTCACCGAGTACATCGGCACCCGCGGCTACATCACCATCGTCAACAACACCGACAGCGAGGACTGGCGCAAGCCCGGCGTCGAGCAGATCATCCGCAACGCCACGCCCAAGGGCGGCAAGGGCGCGATCGTCCTGATGCACGACTCCGGCGGCGACCGCCACCAGACCGTGCAGGCACTGGACCGCTTCCTGCCCCAGCTGAAGGGCCAGGGCTACGAGTTCGACAACCTCACCGAGGCCCTCGGCGCCCCCAGCGCGCACACCCAGGTCACCGGCGCCGAGCTGTGGAAGGGCAAGGCGTGGGTCTTCCTGGTCGGCGCCTCCGACCACATCACCGAGGTGCTGGTGGTCGCCCTCGCGATCATCGGGTTCCTTGTCATCAGCCGCTTCGTGCTGATGCTCCTGCTGTCCGGCGTGCACGCCCGCCGGGTGCGCCGCCGCGGCTTCCGCTGGGGCGACCCGGTCTTCGAACCGGTGTCCGTGCTGGTGCCGGCGTACAACGAGGCCAAGTGCATCGAGAACACCGTCCGTTCCCTGATGGCGAGCGAGCACCCCATCGAGGTGCTCGTCATCGCCGACGGCTCCAGTGACGGCACCGCGCGGATCGTCGAGGCGATGGGCCTGCCCAACGTCCGGGTCGTCCGCCAGCTGAACGCGGGCAAGCCCGCCGCGCTCAACCGGGGCCTCGCCAACGCCCGCTACGACATCATCGTGATGATGGACGGCGACACCGTCTTCGAGCCGTCCACCGTCCGCGAGCTGGTCCAGCCCTTCGGCGACCCCCGCGTCGGCGCGGTCGCCGGCAACGCCAAGGTCGGCAACCGGGACTCGCTCATCGGCGCCTGGCAGCACATCGAGTACGTGATGGGCTTCAACCTCGACCGCCGCATGTACGACGTCCTGCGCTGCATGCCGACCATCCCGGGCGCCGTCGGTGCCTTCCGGCGGTCGGCCCTGGAGCGGGTCGGCGGCATGAGCGACGACACGCTCGCCGAGGACACCGACATCACCATGGCGATGCACCGCGACGGCTGGCGGGTCGTCTACGCCGAGAAGGCCCGGGCCTGGACCGAGGCCCCGGAGACCGTCCAGCAGTTGTGGTCCCAGCGCTACCGCTGGTCGTACGGCACCATGCAGGCCATCTGGAAGCACCGCAGGGCGCTGGTGGAACGCGGGCCCTCGGGCCGCTTCGGCCGGGTCGGACTGCCGCTGGTCTCGCTCTTCATGGTCCTCGCCCCGCTGCTGGCCCCGCTGATCGACGTGTTCCTGATCTACGGCCTGGTCTTCGGCCCCACCCAGAAGACGGTCATGGCCTGGCTGGGCGTCCTGGCGATCCAGGTCGTCTGCGCCGCCTACGCCTTCCGCCTCGACCGGGAGAAGATGACCCACCTCATCTCGCTGCCCCTCCAGCAGATCCTGTACCGCCAGCTCATGTACGTCGTTCTCCTCCAGTCCTGGATCACCGCCCTGACCGGCGGCCGGCTGCGCTGGCAGAAGCTGCGGCGCACGGGTGTCGTCGAGGCACCCGGCGGACCGGTGCCGCGCCAACGGACGCGCGGCGCGAACGACAGCAGTGACCAGGGCGAGCGGAGGCCGGTGGGATGAGCCAGGGATACACACAGCCGTACGGTGCCGCGACGGCACCCGGAAGCCCCGGAGCTCCCGGGGTTCCCGCGGCCCCCCTCGGGGCGCCCGGTACCACACCGGCGCCCGCTCCCGCGGCGGCCGCCGCCCCGAAGAAGCCGGGCCGCGACCGCTACCTGGACCTGCTCCGCTCGATCGCCCTGGTCCGCGTGGTCGTGTACCACCTGTTCGGCTGGGCCTGGCTGACGGTCCTGTTCCCCTCCATGGGCGTGATGTTCGCGCTCGCGGGATCGCTCATGGCGCGCTCGCTGAAGCGTCCCGCGTGGGGCGTGATCCGGGGCCGCGTCCGGCGACTGCTTCCCCCGCTCTGGGTGTTCAGCGCGGTGGTGGTGACGCTGATGCTGGCGGGCGGCTGGGACCTGTCGAAGGACCCGGACCACAGCGGCGTCTGGGGCCTGGTCGAGATGGCCAACTACATCGTCCCGTTCGGCGCGCCGCCCTTCCCGTGGAGCATCGGCTCCAAGTCCGGGCTGCTGGAGGACACCTGGGCGGTGCAGGCGGCGGGGGTGCTGTGGTACCTGCGCGCCTACCTGTGGTTCGTGATCGCCTCCCCGCTGCTGCTGTGGGCGTTCCGCCGGGCGCCGTGGCCGACACTGCTGGCGCCACTGGGGCTGACGGCGATCGTCGGCACCGGCCTGGTGACGATCCCGGGCGAGACCGGCAACGCGGTCTCCGACTTCGCGGTCTACGGCGGCTGCTGGGTCCTGGGCTTCGCCCATCACGAGGGTCTGCTCACACAGGTCCCGCGCTACCTGGCCGTCTCCTGCTCGACGCTGCTGATGGCGTTCGGCCTGTGGTGGGCCTCCGGTCACCTGGGCCCCGACGGCTGGGACCTCAACGACATCCCGCTGGCCCAGGCGACCTGGTCCTTCGGGTTCGTCGTGATCCTGCTGCTCTACTCCCCCTCCTGGCAGGAGCTGCCGGGCCGGCTGGCGAGGTGGGACAAGCTCGTCACGCTCTCCAACAACCGCGCGGTCACGATCTACCTGTGGCACAACATGCTGATCATGGCCACGGTCCCGATCCTCGACCGCCTCTACGAACTGCCGTTCATGCAGAGCGAGCGCGCGGTCTCCGCCCTGGACTCGACCTACATGATCTGGATGTTCTTCCTGGTCTGGCCCCTGATCGGCCTGGCGATCCTGAGCGTCGGCTGGGTCGAGGACCTCGCGGCCAAGCGCAGCCCCCGCCTGTGGCCGAACGGATCCAAGAAGCGGGCCCGAGCGGGACACCGCGCCTGACCCGGCCGTGTGGCTCAACACGCGTGAGCCACACGGCCGCTCCCGCCGCCAGGGCGACCGCCGTTGCCTCCGTGGGGACAGCGGTTTCCGCCTCGGCGTGCGTGCGTGCGAGACTGCGGCCGTTGCGGGAGTGAACGGGGTGGCCCGGTGGGGAGCAGACGGCGATGAGCAAGCGGCACGTGCAGAAGATGCTCCGGCTGATGGCGGGCGGGGAGCCCGTCGAGCTCACCAGCCCCATGGCGTCCGTGAAGAAGCTCGCCCGACTCGCCTTCACCGCCCAGCAGTTCGGGTACGAGTACGCCGATGTCCGGCAGAGCTCCGGGCGCAACGGCGCGCTCGTCATGCTGCTCGTCCCGGACCCGAGCCCGCAGGCCCGCGCCCGGGCCGCGCAGAACTGGGCCCAGTACCCGAACGCGAGTGACGGGGTCTCCGTGCCGCCGCTCGTGCCGGACGCCGTCGAACTGCTCAAGGCGCGCATCAACTTCGACCTCACCGGCAAGAACGCCGAGAAGCGCATGGGCTACGGCGCCCTCGGCGTCACCCTGGGCTGCGTGATCCTCGCCTTCCGGCTCGGCGGCGGGTCCGGCGGCGTCATCGCCGCGGTCTGCGCCTGGGTCTTCTTCATGGCCGTCCTCGGCATCGGCCTCGCCGTCACCCGCAAGCGCAACGCCAAGTTCGCGGCCCGGCTCCACGCCGCCGGCTTCCTGCCGGTCACCGACGAGACGGGCCGGGTGCGCTACCTGCCGCCGGGCACCCCGGTCCCGGGCCAGGCGAACCCCTTCGCCGCCGGCCCGTACGGCCAGCAGCAGCCGTACGCCCAGCAGCAGCCTTACGGTCAGCAGCCGGTGCCGCAGCAGCCCTATGGCCAGCCCCAGCCCTACGGCTACCCCCAGCAGCCCCAGGCGCCCGGCCCGTACGCCGTCCAGCCGCCGTACCCCCAGCCTCAGGCCCAGCCGCCGTACCCGCCCCAGCCGTACCCCCAGCAGAACCCCAACTGGCAGGCGCCCCAACGCTGACTCCACCCGGTATCGAGTGACGGCGATCACGCTAAG
Organism: Streptomyces sp. NPDC020489; assembly: GCF_044386545.1. Taxonomy (NCBI): domain Bacteria; kingdom Bacillati; phylum Actinomycetota; class Actinomycetes; order Kitasatosporales; family Streptomycetaceae; genus Streptomyces; species Streptomyces sp. NPDC020489. The sequence continues at coordinate 314,456 of NZ_JBIRUZ010000008.1, read as the reverse complement.
AGGTGTTCGTAACGTGACGCGATGAAACCTCTCATCCTGCGTTCGCGTGGGGTGAGAGCAACGTTCCTTTCCGGTCACCCACTGCCACAGTGAGGAAACGCGCCCTCCCTACCTTCGGGATGCAACATCGCTCATCACGAACAGCAGCAGCGAGCCCCGGAGCCCCGTGGAGGCGCAATGACAGCCCCTAGCACCGTCCCCGCACCCCCGAGCAGGGGCGGCCGCTGGATCCAGCAGTGGGATCCGGAGGACGAGACCTTCTGGAAGAACGGCGGCGAGAAAGTCGCCCGCCGCAACCTCGTCTTCTCCGTCCTGTCCGAGCACATCGGCTTCTCGATCTGGACCATGTGGTCCGTGCTGGTGCTCTTCATGGGCCCGGAGTACGGCCTGACCCCGGCCGACAAGTTCCTGCTCACGTCCATGGTCACGCTCGTCGGCGCGGTCGTGCGCGTCCCCTACACCTTCGCCGTCGCCGTCTTCGGCGGGCGGAACTGGACGATCATCTCCGCGAGCCTGCTGCTCATCCCGACCATCGCCGCGTTCATCGTGATCGAGCCGGGGACCTCCTTCAACACCTTCCTCCTGGTCGGCCTCCTCGCCGGCATCGGCGGCGGCAACTTCGCCTCCTCGATGACCAACATCAACGCCTTCTTCCCGCTCAGGAAGAAGGGGTGGGCGCTCGGCCTCAACGCGGGCGGCGGCAACATCGGCGTCCCCGTCATCCAGCTGGTCGCCCTCGCGATCATCGGCGCCAGCGGCGGCCCGCGCGTGCTGCTCGGGATCTACATCCCGCTGATCATCGGCTCCGCGATCCTCGCCGCCACCTTCATGGACAACCTCGCCTCCGTGAAGAACGACACCGGCGCCGCGAAGGACGCCGCGAAGGACGCCCACACCTGGATCATGTCCTTCCTCTACATCGGCACCTTCGGCTCCTTCATCGGCTACGCCTTCGCCTTCGGTCAGGTCCTCCAGGTCCAGTTCGGCCGGACGCCGCTGCAGTCCGCCTACCTCACCTTCATCGGCCCGCTGCTCGGCTCCCTGATCCGGCCGGTGGGCGGCTGGCTCGCCGACAAGTACGGCGGTGCCCGGATCTCGCTGTACAACTACGTGGCCATGGGCGCCGCGACCGGCCTGCTGATCTTCGCGAGCATGCAGAAGTCGCTGAACCTCTTCGTTCCGGTGTTCGTCGTCCTCTTCGTCCTCAGCGGGCTCGGCAACGGCTCGACGTTCAAGATGATCCCCGGCATCTTCCAGGCCAAGGCGTTCGCCAAGGGACTCCAGGGCGAGGAGGCCGCCGCGTACGGCCGCCGGCTCTCCGGCGCCTCCATGGGGCTGATCGGCGCGGTGGGCGCGCTCGGCGGTGTCGGCATCAACCTGGCCTTCCGCCAGTCCTACATCTCCTACGGTTCCGGCACCGGCGCGTTCATCGCCTTCCTCGTCTTCTACGCCCTCTGCTTCGCGGTCACCTGGGCCGTATACCTTCGCCGCTCGGCCTCCCGGATCCAGGCCTCCTCGGCCACCTCCGAGGCGAAGCCGCAGCTCAGCTACGCCGAAGTGTGACGTAACACCGCCGACATCAAGCCGAACCGAGCCTGTCACGCACCGTTGACAGGCTCGCTCGGCATGCAGGTGCCATCACACCCCGTGTAGGTGCGAACGACTCGAGTGCGGGACGAGAGTTATGTACGACGAACAGCAGCGACCGGAACAACACGGCCCTCTGGCCGGTTTCACGGTGGGCGTGACAGCCGCGCGCCGGGCCGACGAGCTGGGCGCACTGCTCCAGCGACGGGGAGCCGCCGTTCTGCACGCCCCGGCCTTGCGGATCGTGCCGCTCTCCGACGACAGCGAGCTGCTCGCCGCGACCAAGCAGGTCATCGACGAGGTCCCGGACATCGTGGTCGCCACGACCGCGATCGGCTTCCGGGGCTGGATCGAGGCCGCCGACGGCTGGGGTCTGGGCGAGGAACTGCTGGCACGGCTGCGCGGCATCGAGCTGCTGGCGCGCGGGCCGAAGGTCAAGGGCGCGGTACGGGCCGCCGGGCTGACCGAGGACTGGTCGCCGTCCTCGGAGTCCATGGCCGAGGTGCTCGACCGGCTCCTGGAGGAGGGGGTCGAGGGGCGCCGGATCGCCATCCAGCTGCACGGTGAGCCGCTGCCCGGGTTCGTGGAGGCGCTGCGGGCCGCGGGAGCGGAGGTGCTGGGCGTCCCCGTGTACCGGTGGATGCCGCCGGAGGACATCGGGCCGGTGGACCGGCTCCTGGACGCGGCGGTCTCCCGGGGGCTGGACGCGCTGACCTTCACGAGCGCGCCCGCCGCGGCGTCGCTGCTGAACCGGGCGGAGGAGCGGGGGCTGCTGCCCGAACTGCTCGCCGCCCTCAACCACGACGTGCTGCCGGCCTGTGTCGGCCCCGTCACCGCGCTGCCGCTCCAGGCCCGCGGCGTCGACACCGTGCAGCCCGACCGCTTCCGGCTCGGCCCGCTGGTCCAGCTCCTGTGCCAGGAACTGCCCGCCCGGGCCCGGTCCCTGCCCATCGCCGGGCACCGGGTCGAGATCCGCGGTCACGCGGTGCTGGTCGACGGGGTCCTGCGGCCCGTGCCGCCGGCCGGGATGTCACTGCTGCGGGCGCTGTCCCGGCGGCCCGGATGGGTGGTGGCCCGGGCGGAACTGCTGCGGGCGCTTCCGGGTGCCGGGCGCGACGAGCACGCGGTGGAGACGGCGATGGCCCGGCTGCGCACGGCACTCGGAGCGCCGAAGCTGATCCAGACGGTGGTCAAGCGGGGCTACCGACTGGCACTGGACCCGGCGGCGGACGCGAAGTACGCGGACACGTAAGCGACTTCGCGTCCTCACCCCGTTCCCGCGCGACGCCACGGCCAGGGCGGGGGAGCGCGCCTGACCACCCGCGGCCGGTCACGCGGCGGGCCGTCCGGCCGTCACGCGCGGGCCGCCTGGCCGTCACGCGCGGGCCGTCCGGCCGTACCCCACCAGCCCCCGCGCCAGGCACCCCGTCGCCACCGTCGACAGCACCGCCCGCACCGCGTTCCACAGCACCCACGGGTCCTCGAACTCCTCGCGTGCCGTACGCACGTCGGTGGCGTGGTCGAGAGCGTCGTTGAGCGGGATGTTGAAGGCGACCGTCACCAGGAAGGCGAGGGCGTAGGCGAGGAACCCCGCCCACACCCAGCGCCGGTACGGCCGCCCCCGTCCCTGCCACACCGCCACCCCCGTCAGCACCAGCGCCCCGAGGAAGCTCAGCAGGAAGACGGGGTTCACGATCACGTCGTTGATGTTCCGCATCACCTCGACGTAGACCTCGTCGTCGCCGCGCGCCAGTCCCGGCATCACCGCGCAGGCGAAGACGTAGAAGGCCCCGGCGATCAGGCCCATGGCGACCGTGGCCGCGCCCAGTACGGTTCCCGTGCTCCGCTTCGTCGTCATGCCCTCGAGTCAACGGCCTGGGGACCGGCCGGACCATGGTCCAAAGGCGCGGCGGCATACGCGGACGTCCACGCCTCACCGGTACGAGGGGTTCCGGCGGCGCGAACGGGAAGGCACTGTGAGAGGGAACCTTCCCGACCCACCTCACCGGCCCCTCAGGCGCACAGCATCCCTAGGCGGTGACAGGCACATGGCACTGGGTACGGCCACGGCCCCGTACGAGCTGCGGTTCGACGCGGGGCGGATCTGCCTCGACCTCCTCGCGACCACCCATCCCGTCGAACGGCTGGACGCGACCGAGGTGTTGTTCGCGTGGGTCACCGGAGCCGGGCTCGTGCCACCGGAGACCCCGCTGGAGCACGCCGACGCGTCCTGGCTCGTGGCGTTTCGTGAACTGCGTGGGCACATCAGCCAGTTGGTCCGGGCCCGGCTCGCCGCCCCCGAGCCCCGCCCGTCGTACGACCTGGCGCTCGCCCGGGTGAACGACCTCGCCCGGACCGCGCCGCCGGCGCCCCGGGCCGTACCGGGGGAGGACGGTCTGCTCGTGCGGGAGTTGGCGGGGCCGCCCGAACTCGCCGCGCTGCTCGGGGCGATCGCCCGGGACGCCGTGGAGCTGCTCACCGACCCCGTCGCGCGGGCCTGTCTGCGGCAGTGCGCGGGGGACAGCTGTCCGATCGTCTACCTCGACACGTCCCGTGGGCGCAGGAGGCGTTGGTGCTCCAGTGAGGTCTGCGGAAACCGGGAAAGGGTGGCCCGGCACCGGCGTCGGGCGGCACTCGCGCGAGCCTGAGCCGTTCTGAGGGGGCGTTATGTCCCTTGTGTGGAGCGGTTGTCGAAGTGATTTCGATTACACGACGTTTGCCCGCGGCCGGCTCCGGGCAGCCGCCCTGTTCGCGCCAATGTGGCAGGAATGTAAAGAACGAGGGGCGGGAATGTGCACCCATGTCCCCCTCGTCTCGGCAGATACAAGAAATCTGTCATGTCACGTTGAACACTCGACGGCCCGCGTCCGTACCCCGTGTGGAGCGATCCGCTGGGGGAACCCCCGGACATCGGAGGTGGGCGTGCGCAAGGATTCCGTCGTGGCCAATGAACGTGGATCGAGGGCCCGACATCGCATGTCCCAGCCCTCGGAACCTGATGAGGAGCTCATGCGTGCTCTGTACAGAGAGCACGCAGGACCCCTGCTCGCCTATGTGCTGCGGCTGGTCGCCGGCGACCGCCAAAGAGCAGAGGACGTGGTGCAGGAGACGCTGATCCGTGCCTGGAAGAACGCCGGTCAGCTCAATCGAGCAACCGGATCTGTACGCCCCTGGCTGGTGACGGTCGCCCGGCGCATCGTCATCGACGGCCACCGAAGCCGGCAGGCCCGGCCGCAGGAGGTCGATCCGTCGCCGCTGGAGGTCATCCCCGCGGAGGACGAGATCGACAAGGCGCTGTGGTTGATGACGCTGTCGGACGCGCTCGACGACCTGACCCCCGCCCACCGGGAGGTTCTTGTCGAGACGTACTTCAAGGGGCGTACGGTCAATGAGGCGGCCGAGACGCTCGGGATACCCAGCGGCACGGTCCGCTCGCGGGTCTTCTACGCCCTGCGGTCGATGAAGCTGGCACTGGAGGAGCGGGGGGTGACGGCGTGATGAGTGTTTACGGGGGAAACCAGGGATTCGGCACAGGTGGTTCGGGTATGTCTGGTGCCATGCAGGGATCTTCGGGGCCGAACGAGCACGAGACCGTCGGCGCGTACGCCCTCGGGATCCTCGACGACGCCGAGGCGACCGCGTTCGAGATGCACCTCGCCACCTGCGAGTGGTGCGCCCAGCAGCTCGACGAGCTCGCCGGGATGGAACCGATGCTGGCCGCGCTCGCGGACCTGCCCGGCTCCGGCACCCCCGCGATCGGCGAGTCGCTGTCCGCCAAGCCCAGTCCGCGGCTGGTGAACAAGCTGGTCGACGAGGTCGCCGAACGCCGCGCCCAGAAGCGCCGACGCGGCTTCTACATGGTCGCCGCCGCGGCCGCGCTGATCGTCGGCGGTCCGCTGGTCGCCGTGGGAGCGACGGGGAACGACTCCGGCGGAAACGTCTCGGCGCACACGACGAGCGCCAGCCCCGCCAAGGAAGCCTTCGACGCCATCGACGACAAGCTGACGGCGACCGACCCCAGCACGGACGTCAGTGCGACCGTCGCCGTGGAGGAGAAGGCCTGGGGCACCCACGCGGTGCTCCAGCTGAAGAACGTCAAGGGCCCGGAGAAGTGCTCCCTGATCGCCGTCGGCAAGAACGGCGAGCGGGAGACGGTCACCTCCTGGTCGGTCCCGACCTGGGGTTACGGCATACCGGACGCCAAGACGGCCCAGGCCAAGGAGCCTCTGTACGTCCATGGCGGCGCCGCCTTCGACCTCAACGACATCGATCACTTCGAGGTCATGACCTTCGGCGGCAAGCGACTCGTGGAAGTAGACGCGTAGCCGACGTAGCTATGGCGGGTCCCCTTCGCGTACGGTTGACGGCTGCCCAGCACGTCAGAAGGGGGCCCGGTGGCCGCTCAGGCTCAACCATCCGCGGTCGGATCGGTTCGCGACTCGGTGCACGACTCGGTTCGGGACCGGGAGATCAGCGTCGAACAGGAACATCTGGACCGGGTGTACCGGCGTCTCGAGGAGAAGATCCACGAGGCTGAGTTCCTCATGAACGACGCGGCCCAGCGCGGCCAGGTCGGTACGCCCGGCGCGCTTGCCGAGCGGGACGCGCAGGTGTTCCGGGCGGGGGTGCACCTCAACCGGCTCAACAACGAGTTCGAGGACTTCCTCTTCGGGCGTATCGACCTGCTCCTCGGCAAGGACGGCAAGAAGGGACCCGACGGCGCCTACACCGCCGTCGAGCCCGCCGAGGGCGCGGTGCGCGAGGACAACACCGCCGACATCGCCGAGACCCTGCACATCGGCCGGATCGGGGTCCTGGACTCCGAGTACGCGCCGCTCGTCATCGACTGGCGGGCCCCCGCCGCGGCGCCCTTCTACCGCTCCACCCCGGTCGACCCGGGGCGCGTGGTGCGGCGCCGGGTGATCCGCTCCAAGGGCCGCCGCGTCCTCGGCGTCGAGGACGACCTCATGCGCCCCGCGCTCAAGGCCTTCCTCGACGGCCAGGAGCTGCCCGTCATCGGCGACGGCGCCCTGATGGCCGCCCTCGGCCAGGCCCGCAGCCACACCATGCGGGACATCGTCGCCTCCATCCAGGCCGAACAGGACCTGGTCATCCGCGCCCCCGCGGCCTCCGTGACCTACGTCGAGGGCGGCCCCGGCACCGGCAAGACCGCCGTCGCCCTGCACCGCGCCGCCTACCTGCTCTACCAGGACCGGCGCCGCTACTCCGGCGGCATCCTCATCGTCTCGCCCACCCCGCTGCTGGTGGCGTACACCGAGGGCGTGCTGCCCTCCCTCGGCGAGGAGGGCCAGGTCGCGATCCGGGCGATCGGCTCGCTCGTCGACGGCGTCGAGGCCACGCTCTACGACTCCCCGGCCGTCGCCCGCGCCAAGGGCTCGTACCGCATGCTCAAGGTGCTGCGGAAGGCGGCCCGCGGGGCCCTGGAGGGACCGGGCGGCGGTGCCCCCGCGGGCGTCCCCGGCGGGCGGCGCGGTTCCGGTGGGCGGCGTGGCCGCGGTGAGACGGCCGGTCAGCTCGCCCTCGGCGCCGAGGACACCCCGGTCGGCCGGCTCGTCCCCGACGACGAGGCCGCCGCCCCCGCGGGTCCGCCCTCCCGCCTCCGCGTGGTCGCCTTCGGCCGCCGCCTGGAGCTGGAGGCGCCCGAGCTGGAACGTATCCGCCGCACCGCCCTCGGCGGCACCGCGCCGGTGAACCTGCTGCGCCCCCGTGCCCGCAAGCTCCTGCTGGACGCCCTGTGGGAGCGGTCCGGCGCGGGCTCGCGCCACAGCGACCCGGAGCTCGCCGCCGAGCTGCGCTCCTCCTTCGACGAGGACGTCAGCACCGAGGACAGCTTCATCGACTTCCTGGCCGCCTGGTGGCCCGAGCTGACCCCGAAGGACGTCCTTTCCGCCATGGCCGACGAGCGGCGCCTGGGCCGCTGGGCCCGGCGCATCCTCAACCCCGGCGAGGTCCGCAAGGTCGCCCGCTCGCTGCGCCGGGACGGGTACTCCGTGCACGACATCGCCCTGCTCGACGAGCTCCAGGCGATCCTCGGCACCCCGGCCCGCCCCCGGAAGCGGCGCGAGCTGGACCCCCTCGACCAGCTGACCGGCCTGGAGGAGCTGATGCCGGTCCGCGAGGAGACCCAGCGCGAACGCGCCGAGCGGCTGGCCCAGGAGCGCACCGAGTACGCCCACGTCATCGTCGACGAGGCCCAGGACCTCACGCCGATGCAGTGGCGCATGGTCGGCCGCCGCGGCCGGCACGCCACCTGGACGGTCGTGGGGGACCCCGCCCAGTCCTCCTGGTCCGACCCCGACGAGGCCGCCGAGGCCCGCGACGAGGCCCTGGGCACCCGCCCCCGGCGCCGCTTCGAGCTCACCGTGAACTACCGCAACCCGGCCGAGATCGCCGAGCTCGCGGCCAAGGTGCTGGCCCTGGCCATGCCCGGGTCCACGTCCCCGTCGGCCGTCCGCTCCACCGGCGTCGAGCCCCGCTTCACCGTCGTACGGGACTCCCTGGCGAAGTCCGTCCGCGAGGAGGCCGCCCGTCTGCTGGACCGGGTCGACGGCACCGTCGGCGTCGTGGTGGCCATGCAGCGCCGCGAGGAGGCCGCCCGCTGGCTCACCGGCCTCGGCGACCGGGTGGTGGCCCTCGGCAGCCTGGAGGCCAAGGGGCTGGAGTACGACGCGACGATCGTCGTCTCCCCGGCGGAGATCGCCGACGAGTCCCCGGCCGGCCTGCGGGTGCTGTACGTCGCCCTCACCCGGGCGACCCAGCAGCTGACGGTGGTGTCGGCCGAACGGGACCAGCCGGACGAGGCGGGGGTGCCCGATCTGCTCAGGGACTGAGCCAGGTTCCGTGGAATCGATCCACAGGAACTCTCGAGACGGGAATGGCCTTACGGGATCCGTTTGTTAGCCTGGGTGTGACACCGGCCCGATCCAAGCCCCCGGGCCCAACCTTCGTCCCTCAGAGGGACCACTTGCCGCGAGGCGAGCATGGCGGGTCGGTGTCATTGACGTCGTGGGAGGCCCACGTCACCGAAACGGTGGCGTGGGCCTCCTTCGTTGTGAACAAAACGATCGCAATCCAGCGCGGCTAACGCCTACTCATCAGTAGGTGCGACGATCGGACGGCATACAGCACAGCACAGCACCACAGGTGAAAGCAGAGGAAGTCGGCCATGGCAACGGCGCCCAGCGTCTCCTACTCGATGACGGTCCGGTTGGAGGTGCCCGCGAGCGGAACCGCCGTCTCGCAGCTCACCACCGCCGTGGAGTCCTCCGGAGGCTCGGTGACCGGCCTCGACGTCACCGCCTCCGGCCACGAGAAGCTCCGGATCGACGTCACCATCGCGGCCACGTCGACCGCGCACGCCGACGAGATCGTCGAGGAGCTGCGCGGCATCGAGGGCGTCACCCTCGGCAAGGTCTCCGACCGTACGTTCCTCATGCACCTCGGCGGCAAGATCGAGATGCAGTCCAAGCATCCCATCCGCAACCGTGACGACCTCTCGATGATCTACACTCCGGGCGTCGCCCGCGTGTGCATGGCGATCGCCGAGAACCCCGAGGACGCGCGCCGCCTGACGATCAAGCGCAACACCGTCGCGGTCGTGACGGACGGCTCGGCGGTCCTCGGCCTCGGCAACATCGGCCCGATGGCCGCCATGCCGGTCATGGAGGGCAAGGCGGCCCTCTTCAAGCGCTTCGCCGACATCGACGCCTGGCCGCTGTGCCTGGACACCCAGGACACCGACGAGATCGTCGCGATCGTCAAGGCGATCGCCCCGGGCTTCGCCGGCATCAACCTGGAGGACATCTCCGCGCCGCGCTGCTTCGAGATCGAGGCCCGGCTGCGCGAGGCCCTCGACATCCCCGTCTTCCACGACGACCAGCACGGCACCGCGATCGTCGTCCTGGCCGCCCTGAAGAACGCCCTGCGTGTCACCGGCAAGGCGATCGAGAACATCCGCGTCGTCATGTCCGGCGCGGGCGCGGCCGGTACGGCCATCCTGAAGCTGCTGATCGCCGCCGGGGTGAAGAACGCCGTCGTCGCCGACATCCACGGCGTGGTGCACGCGGGCCGCGAGGACCTGGTCTCCGCCGCCGCGGACTCGCCGCTGCGCTGGATCGCCGACAACACCAACCCCGAGGCCCTGACCGGCACGTTGAAGGAGGCCGTGCGCGGCGCGGACGTCTTCATCGGTGTCTCCGCCCCGAACCTCCTGGACGGCGACGACGTGGCCGCGATGGCGGACGACGCGATCGTGTTCGCGCTCGCGAACCCCGACCCCGAGGTGGACCCGGCGGTCGCCCGTCGGACCGCGGCGGTCGTGGCCACCGGCCGCTCCGACTTCCCGAACCAGATCAACAACGTGCTGGTCTTCCCGGGCGTCTTCCGCGGTCTGCTGGACGCGCAGTCCCGCACCGTCAACACCGACATGATGCTGGCCGCCGCGAGCGCCCTCGCCGAGGTCGTCACCGAGGACGAGCTCAACGCGAACTACATCATCCCCAGCGTCTTCAACGACAAGGTCGCGGGCGCGGTCGCCGGAGCGGTGCGCGAGGCGGCGAAGGCGGCCGCCTCCTCGTAGGCCGGGAGCGCGTGCTGTGAGGATCACCACGGCGAGGCCTTGAACCGGCGCGTCGTGGAACCCGGGCCCTGTGGCCGACGTTTATCGTGTCGGCCAGGCTCGGGACCTCTCTTCGTGTGACACCCAAGGGTGTTCTCACGACTCCAGCGGGTGCCGGATTGGCTTTCCCGCAGCAGGTAGGGGCAGGATGCGTCCCTGGGCGCGAGCGCATCGGCTTCGCTGTGCCTTGCGCGGTCCGGCCGCGTGGCACACCCCAACGGCAAGAAGAACACGGGAGTAACAACATGAACCGCAGTGAGCTGGTGGCCGCGCTGGCCGACCGCGCCGAGGTGACCCGCAAGGACGCCGACGCCGTGCTGGCCGCGTTCGCCGAGACCGTCGGCGAGATCGTCGCCAAGGGTGACGAGAAGGTCACCATCCCCGGCTTCCTGACCTTCGAGCGCACCCACCGTGCCGCTCGCACCGCGCGCAACCCGCAGACCGGCGACCCGATCCAGATCCCGGCCGGCTACAGCGTGAAGGTTTCGGCGGGCTCCAAGCTCAAGGAAGCCGCCAAGGGCAAGTAAGCGCTCCGCTTCGAGCGCCGGGTGACTGCGGGCCGTCCTGCGGCTGACAGGATCGCCGTGGCTGGTCGCGCAGTTCCCCGCGCCCCCTTCGGGGCGCTCAGCACAACGCCGATGGGGCGGTCACCCGAGTCCGGGTGACCGCCCCATCGGCATCGCTGTGGGTCAGCCGAGGGCCTTGCCCGGCAGTTCCACCTTCGCGCCGAGTTCCACGAGCTTCTCCATGAAGTTCTCGTAGCCGCGGTTGATGAGGTCGATGCCGTGCACCCGGGACGTGCCCTGGGCCGCCAGAGCGGCGATCAGGTACGAGAAGCCGCCGCGCAGGTCGGGGATGACCAGGTCGGCGCCCTGGAGCTTGGTGGGGCCCGAGACGACGGCCGAGTGCAGGAAGTTGCGCTGGCCGAAGCGGCAGTTGGAGCCGCCCAGGCACTCGCGGTAGAGCTGGATGTGAGCACCCATCTGGTTCAGCGCGGAGGTGAAGCCGAGCCGGGACTCGTAGACCGTCTCGTGGATGATGGACAGCCCCGTGGCCTGGGTGAGCGCCACGACCAGCGGCTGCTGCCAGTCCGTCTGGAAGCCCGGGTGCACGTCGGTCTCGAGGGCGATGGACTTCAACTGGCCGCCGGGGTGCCAGAAGCGGATGCCCTCGTCGTCGATCTCGAAGGCACCGCCCACCTTCCGGTAGGTGTTGAGGAACGTCATCATCGAGCGCTGCTGGGCGCCGCGGACGTAGATGTTGCCCTCGGTGGCCAGCGCGGCGGACGCCCAGGAGGCGGCCTCCAGACGGTCCGGGAGCGCCTGGTGGTTGTAACCGCCGAGCGAGTCCACGCCGGTGACGCGGATCGTGCGGTCGGTGTCCATCGCGATGATGGCGCCCATCTTCTGCAGCACGCAGATGAGGTCCTCGATCTCCGGCTCCACGGCCGCGTTCGAGAGTTCCGTGACGCCCTCGGCCAGCACCGCGGTCAGCAGCACCTGTTCGGTCGCGCCGACGGACGGGTACGGCAGCCGGATCTTCGTCCCGCGAAGACGCCGCGGCGCCTCCAGGAACTGTCCGTCCGCCCGCTTCTCGATGGTCGCGCCGAACTGCCGCAGCACCTCGAAGTGGAAGTCGATCGGCCGGCCGCCGATGTCGCAGCCGCCGAGACCGGGGATGAAGGCGTGCCCGAGACGGTGCAGCAGCGGGCCGCACAGGAGGATCGGGATACGGCTGGAACCCGCGTGGGCATCGATGTCAGCGACGTTCGCGCTCTCGACGTGCGTGGGATCCATCACCAGTTCGCCCGGCTCCTCACCCGGACGGACCGTCACCCCGTGCAGTTGCAGCAGGCCGCGTACGACACGCACGTCACGGATGTCCGGAACGTTGCGCAGTCGACTCGGCCCACTGCCCAGGAGTGCGGCGACCATGGCCTTCGGTACGAGGTTCTTCGCACCGCGGACACGGATCTCGCCCTCCAGCGGGGTTCCGCCGTGGACAAGCAGTACGTCGTCAGAGCCGTTGACGGTCATGTATCTCGCGTTCCGATGAGTGGGGCAGGGGCCAGAAGGGAAAGGGTAGTCGCCGTCCACCCCCCTTCCGTAAGCCCGAGTACGGCTCAGCCACGTCATAGCTGTGTCACAACACGAGGCGTTGGGGGACGGGCACATGGGGTCACCGGGGTGTGCGACGGGCACGGGGCGCGCGGTTGCGCTCTGAGCTGCATTCCCTGTCGTACCGGCATTGCCTCCCCACGCGCGGGGAAGATGCGGGATCATGTCTGGCATGACCGAGGTGTCCTCGCTCACAGGGCGGTTGCTCGTGGCCACGCCCGCCCTGGCGGACCCGAACTTCGAGCGTGCGGTGGTGCTCCTTCTCGACCACGACGAGGAGGGCTCCCTCGGTGTCGTCCTCAACCGGCCCACCCCGGTGGACGTCGGCGACATCCTGGAGGGCTGGGCGGACCTCACCGGTGAGCCCGGTGTGGTCTTCCAGGGCGGCCCGGTCTCCCTCGACTCCGCGCTCGGCGTCGCCGTCATCCCGGGCGGGGCGTCCGGCGAGCGGGCCCCGCTGGGCTGGCGCCGGGTGCACGGCGCGATCGGTCTGGTCGACCTGGAGGCCCCGCCGGAACTGCTCGCCTCGGCCCTGGGATCGCTGCGGATCTTCGCCGGGTACGCCGGCTGGGGCCCCGGTCAGCTGGAGGACGAGCTCGTCGAGGGCGCCTGGTACGTCGTCGAGTCCGAGCCCGGCGACGTCTCCTCCCCGGCCCCCGAGAGACTGTGGCGCGAGGTCCTGCGCCGCCAGCGCAACGAGCTCGCGATGGTGGCCACGTACCCGGACGACCCTTCGCTGAACTGATGCGTGTGAGCTTCAGTACGCTTGCCTTTATGAGCACTCTTGAGCCTGAGACCCAGCCGCAGCGCGGGACTGGTACGGGGACCCTCGTAGAGCCGACGCCGCAGGTGTCCCACGGCGACGGTGACCACGAGCGCTTCGCCCACTACGTCCAGAAGGACAAGATCATGGCGAGCGCCCTCGACGGCACCCCCGTCGTGGCGCTGTGCGGCAAGGTCTGGGTGCCGGGCCGCGACCCGAAGAAGTACCCCGTGTGTCCCATGTGCAAGGAGATCTACGAGTCCATGGGTGCCGGCGGGGACGGCGACGGCAAGGGCGGCGGCGACAAGAAGTAGGCCCGCCGCGGGGCCTGTCGCCGGACCGGATGTCGCGAGGCCCCCGGGCGCGTTTCGACGTGCCTCGGGGGCCTTTGTGCTGTCTCTCGTGGGCCTTTGTCGTCACGAAGTGGTCGAGACCTCTTGTGGGCGAGCTCCCGCACTCCCTAGCCTCCGTTGTGCGGAGTGAAACTGCTATTGCGCATGATGCAACGCACGGGCGTGGCGGAGCGACAAGGACTGGCGACGAGGGACTGACTGGTGGAACTGATTCCCGCACCCCGGCACGTCACCCGGACCTCCTCCGGCCACGGGTGGCTCGACGAGCGGACGCCGCTGCTGGCCGGGCCGGGCACCGAGGGCGTCGCACGCTGGCTGCGGGCGACCGTCGGCGCGGCGACCGGCTGCCCCCTGCCGGACGGCGGCGAGAGCGCGTGCCCACTGGTGCTGGGCATCGAACCGGACCTGCCCCCGGAGGGCTACCACCTCGCCGTCAGCGACACCGGGTTGCTGATCCGCGGTGGCAGCGCGACCGGTGTTTTCCACGGCGCCCAGACCTTCCGTCAGCTCCTCGGACCGGCGGCCTTCCGCCGGGCGCCGGTCACCGCCCGGCGGGTCTGGGAGGTGCCCGCCCTCGCCGTCCGCGACGCGCCCCGCTTCCGCTGGCGCGGCCTCCTGCTCGACGTCGCCCGGCACTTCATGCCCAAGGACGGGGTCCTGCGCTACCTCGACCTGATGGCCGCACACAAACTCAACGTCCTCCACCTCCACCTGACGGACGACCAGGGCTGGCGGATCGAGATCAGGAGGCACCCCCGGCTGACCGAGGTCGGCTCCTGGCGGGCGCGTACGAAATTCGGCCATCGGGCCTCCCCGCTGTGGGAGGAGAAGCCGCACGGCGGCCACTACACCCAGGACGACATCCGGGAGATCGTGGCCTACGCCGCCGAGCGGCACATCACCGTCGTCCCCGAGATCGACGTCCCCGGACACTCGCAGGCCGCGATCGCCGCGTACCCGGAACTCGGCAACACCGATGTCGTCGACACCAGTTCCCTCTCCGTCTGGGACACCTGGGGCATCTCGGCCAACGTGCTCGCCCCCACCGACGCCACCCTGCGCTTCTACGAGGGCGTCCTGGAGGAGGTCCTGGAGCTGTTCCCGGGTGAGTTCGTGCACGTCGGCGGCGACGAATGCCCCAAGGGCCAGTGGCGGGCCTCGCCCACCGCACAGGCACGCATCAAGGAGCTCGGCGTCGGTGACGAGGACGGCCTCCAGGCGTGGTTCATCGGGCACTTCGACACCTGGCTCGCCGCGCGCGGACGCCGGCTCATCGGCTGGGACGAGATCCTGGACGGGGGTCTGGCGCCGGGCGCGGCCGTGTCCTCCTGGCGCGGCTACGCGGGCGGGGTGGCCGCCGCACGCGCGGGCCACGACGTCGTCATGTGCCCCGAACAACACGTGTACCTGGACCATCGCCAGCACGACGGGCCGGACGAACCGGTCCCCCTCGGCCATGTCCGCACCCTGGAGGACGTCTACCGCTTCGAACCCGTCCCGCCGGAGCTGACGCCGGAGCAGGCGGAGCATGTCCTCGGGACCCAGGCCCAGCTGTGGACCGAGGTGATGGAGGACCTCGCGCGCGTGGACTACCAGGCATTTCCCCGGCTTTCGGCCTTCGCCGAGGTCGCCTGGAGCGACCTGCCCGCCCCGGCCGAACGGGACTTCGCCGACTTCGAGCGGCGAATGGGGGCGCACTACGGGCGACTTGACGCCCTGGGCGTCTCCTACCGTCCGCCCGCCGGGCCGTTGCCCTGGCAGAAGCGCCCGGGCGTGCTGGGCCGGCCGATCGAGGGGGCGCCCCCGCACAGGTAGCGGAACTCCCGAACAGGGAGCGGAAAAACATCGCAAGCATCACCGAAGAGTGTCAATCCGTACGCACCGGTGATGCCGGACGAAAACGGACCATCTCCCCGACGACATGGGCGAATGCCTCCTAGCGGACCCCCGTCTTCGGCCCCTGCGAAGATGTGCCAGAGTTGCCACGTCCGCCCTGTCAGCACGTACCGTACGGCAGCAACAGGCGGGACCAGCTGGGACCAGGTGGGGCAGCGGGAAGGGGCAGCCGGTTTGACCACGCACGCACCGCAGGCGGCGCAGGCCGTCACGCTGCCCACGACACTGGACGAGGCGGTGGCGGCCCTGACCGCCATGCCCGCCGCCGTGCCCGTCGCGGGCGGCACCGACCTCATGGCCGCCGTCAACTCCGGCCAGCTCAGGCCCGCCGCACTGGTGGGCCTCGGCCGCATCAGCGAGATCCGCGGCTGGCAGTACCAGGACGGGCACGCGCTGCTCGGCGCCGGGCTCACGCACGCGCGCATGGGCCGCCCCGACTTCGCCGCCCTGATCCCCGCGCTCGCCGCCTCGGCACGCGCGGCCGGCCCGCCGCAGATCCGCAACGCGGGCACCCTGGGCGGCAACATCGCCACGGCCGCGCCGACCGGGGACGCCCTCCCGGTGCTGGCCGCCCTGGAGGCGACCCTGATCATCGCGGGCGCGGGCGGGGCCCGCCGCGAGATCCCGGTGTCGCACCTGCTGGCCGGCATGGAGATGCTGCGCGCCGGCGAACTCATCGGCTTCGTGCGCGTGCCGCTGCTGCACGCGCCGCAGGTCTTCCTCAAGGCCACCGGGCGTACCGGACCCGGCCGGGCGATGGCCTCCGTCGCGCTCGTCCTCGACCCCGCCCGGCGGGGCGTCAGGTGCGCCGTCGGAGCCATAGCGCCGATGCCGCTCAGGCCCCTGGACGCCGAGCAGTGGGTCGGCCGGCTGATCGACTGGGACAACAACCGCGCGCTCGTCCCGGAGGCGCTGCACGCCTTCGGCGAGTACGTGGCCGCGGCCTGCATCCCCGACCCGGTGCCGGCCGAGGACGGCTCCGTGGAGCAGCTCCCGCCCGCCGTACTGCACCTGCGGCGCACCGTCGCCGCGCTGGCCCGACGAGCACTGGGGAGGGCGCTGTCGTGACCGACGACCGGCACGGAGAGGGCACGCCCCAGGGCGGCGGTCGCTGGGACCCGCTGCCCCAGGGCGACTACGACGACGGTGCCACCGCCTTCGTGAAGCTCCCCGAGGGGGGCATCGACGCGCTGCTGGCCTCCGACAGCCCGCTGGCCGCGCCCGGCCACGGGTACGTGCCGCCGCAGATAGCGGTCGACCCCGGCGGCACCGACCCGGCGGCCACCGGCACCTGGGCGGTGCCCGCGGACGGCACCCAGTGGCCCGACCCGAACGCGGTGCCGGTCTCCGGCGACCGGTTCACGTACCAGCCCGGGGCGACCGGGCACTGGGCCTTCGGGGAGCACACGGAGCACAGCGAGCACACGGGGCACGGCGAGCACGCGGGGCACGGCGAGCAGGCGGAGGCCGTGGAGGCCGCTCCCGCGCCGGGGCACGATGTGACCGGGCAGTGGTCGATCCCCGTGGCCAATGGCGATCTTCCGGATGAATCGGGCGAGTTCACCACCTCGTCCCTGGTCGAGCAGTGGGGCGGCACGCCCCCGGCCACGCTGCCCGGCGGCGCGTCCGCGCCCTGGGTCACACAGACGGGGCAGCCGTGGGGGACGCCGCCACCGGAGCACGCCGGCCCGGAGCATGCCGGATCTGAGTACGGCGGACCTGAGTACGGCGATCCCGGGTACGGCGCGCCGGAGCATGCCGGACCCGAGCACGGAGGGCCGGAGCACCGAGAGCCGAAGTACGGAGGGCCGGAGTACGGCGGAGTCGAGCAGGCCGGACCCGAGCACGCCGGGTCCGAGCACGCCGAGTCCGTCGGTGAAGGTCCCACGCACGCGCACGTGTCCGCCGGTGACACGCCTCCGCACGCCGCCGCGGACCTCCACGCGCACGTGCCGCCCGCCGAGCACCCCGGCGCCCTCGCGCCCGAGGACGCCCCGGACCGGACCGCGCCGGACGCCCCCGCACACGAGGGGGCGGACCCCGAGCACGGCCATGCCCCCGCCGAGCCGCTCCCGGACGCCCCCGTCCCCGCCGCCTCACAGCCCGCTCACGGCCCCGGTGAGGCCGCGGTGGCGGCCCAGGGGCCCGAGAGTGCCCAAGAGGCCCTGGAGGGCGCTGAGACGGCCGCCGAGCCGCACGCGGAGCACACCCCGGCCGACGACGAGGGCGAGGCCGCGCCGGACACCGCCGACGAGCCCGAGGCCGCCGTCCCCGCCGAGGAGGAGCCCGCCCCCGCGCTCCCCGGCGAGGAACACCCCCTCGCCTCCTACGTCCTGCGCGTCAACGGCGTCGAACGCCCCGTCGCCGACGCCTGGATCGGCGAGTCGCTGCTCTACGTCCTGCGCGAGCGGCTCGGCCTGGCGGGCGCCAAGGACGGCTGCTCGCAGGGCGAGTGCGGGGCCTGCAACGTCCAGGTGGACGGGCGGCTCGTCGCCTCCTGCCTGGTTCCGGCCGTCACCGCCGCCGGCAGCGAGGTCCGTACCGTCGAGGGCCTCGCCGAGGACGGGCAGCCCTCCGACGTGCAGCGCGCGCTCGCCCGGTGCGGCGCGGTGCAGTGCGGGTTCTGCGTGCCCGGCATGGCGATGACCGTGCACGACCTGCTGGAGGGCAACCCGGCGCCGACCGAGCTGGAGACCCGCCAGGCGCTGTGCGGCAACCTGTGCCGCTGCTCCGGCTACCGGGGCGTCGTCGACGCCGTCAAGGAGGTCGTCGCGGAGCGCGAGGCGCATTCCGCGGCGGACTCCGAGTCGAACGCCGACGAGGCGCGTATTCCTCACCAGGCGGGTCCCGGCGCCGGCGGGGTCAACCCGTCGGCCTTCGAGCCGCACAACCAGGCGTACGGACAGGACGGAGGCCAGGCGTGAGCAACGAAGCCGCCACCGCGCCCACCCCCGCGGAGGCAGCCCCCGCCCCCGAACCGATCCCGCACGGCCTCGGCGCCTCCCTGCCGGCCGCCGACGCCCGGGCCAAGACCGAGGGCACCTTCCCCTACGCGGCCGACCTGTGGGCCGAGGGCCTGCTGTGGGCGGCCGTGCTGCGCTCCCCGCACGCGCACGCGCGCATCGTGTCCATCGACACCTCCCACGCGCGCGAGATGCCCGGCGTCCGCGCCGTCGTCACCCACGAGGACGTCCCCGGCAGCCCGGTGCACGGCCGCGGCAAGGCCGACCGCCCGGTCTTCGCCTCCGAGGTCGTGCGCCACCACGGCGAGCCCATCGCCGCCGTCGCCGCCGACCACCCCGACACCGCGCGGATGGCCGCCGCGGCCGTCATCGTCGAGTACGAGGTGCTCGACCCGGTGACCGACCCCGAGCTGGCCTTCGAGGCCGAGCCGCTGCACGCCGACGGCAACCTGATCCGGCACATCCCGCTGCACCACGGCGACCCGTCGGTGACCGGCGAGGTCGTCGTCGAGGGCCAGTACCGCATCGGCCGCCAGGACCCCGCCCCCATCGGCGCCGAGGCCGGCCTCGCCGTGCCGCGCCCGGACGGGGGCGTCGAGCTGTACCTGGCCTCCACCGACCCGCACGCCGACCGGGACACCGCCGCCGCCTGCTACGGCCTGGAACCCGAGCGCGTCAAGATCGTCGTCACCGGCGTCCCCGGCGCCACCGCCGACCGCGAGGACCAGGGCGTCCAGCTCCCGCTGGGCCTGCTGGCGCTCCGCACGGGCTGCCCGGTCAAACTCACCGCCACGCGCGAGGAGTCCTTCCTCGGCCAC
The DNA here is from genome assembly GCF_044386545.1 of Streptomyces sp. NPDC020489. NCBI lineage: Bacteria > Bacillati > Actinomycetota > Actinomycetes > Kitasatosporales > Streptomycetaceae > Streptomyces > Streptomyces sp. NPDC020489. The sequence continues at coordinate 295,321 of NZ_JBIRUZ010000008.1, read as the reverse complement.
GCGCACCGCCACCCGACGCTGCTCCGCTACCGCCACCACGCGGACGCCGAGGGCAGGCTGGTGAAGGTCGAGGCGCAGATCCTGCTCGACGCGGGCGCCTACGCCGACACCTCCGCCGAGGCCCTCGCCGCCGCCGTGGGCTTCGCGTGCGGCCCGTACGTCGTCCCGAACGCCTTCATCGAGGGCTGGGCCGTGCGCACCAACAACCCGCCCTCCGGCCATGTGCGCGGCGAGGGCGCCATGCAGGTGTGCGCCGCCTACGAGGCGCAGATGGACAAGCTCGCCAAGAAGCTCGGCGTCGACCCGGCGGAGCTGCGCCTGCGCAACGCGCTGGCCACGGGCGACGTGCTCCCCACGGGCCAGACGGTGACCTGCCCCGCGCCGGTCGCCGAACTCCTCCAGGCCGTACGGGACTTCCCGCTGCCGCCGCTGCCCAAGGACACCCCCGAGGACGAGTGGCTGCTGCCCGGCGGCCCCGAGGGCGCGGGGGAACCCGGCGCGGTCCGCCGCGGTGTGGGCTACGGCCTGGGCATGGTGCACATGCTCGGCGCGGAGGGCGCCGACGAGGTCTCCACGGCCACGGTGAAGGTCCACGACGGTGTGGCGACGGTCCTGTGCGCGGCGGTCGAGACCGGCCAGGGCTTCACCACGCTGGCCCGCCAGATCGTCCAGGAGACCCTCGGCATCGACGAGGTGCACGTCGCGCCCGTGGACACCGACCAGCCGCCGGCCGGCGCGGGCTGCCGCGGCCGCCACACGTGGGTGTCGGGCGGCGCGGTGGAACGGGCCGCGAAGATGGTCCGCACCCAGCTTCTCCAGCCCCTCGCGCACAAGTTCGGCATGTCCACCGAGCTGCTCCAGATCACCGACGGCAAGATCACCTCGTACGACGGCGTCCTGTCGACCACCGTCACCGAGGCGCTGGAGGGCAAGGAGCTGTGGGCGACCGCGCAGTGCCGCCCGCACCCCACCGAGCCGCTGAACGAGGCCGGGCAGGGTGATGCCTTCGTGGGCATGGCCTTCTGCGCGATCCGCGCGGTGGTGGACGTCGACATCGAGCTCGGCTCGGTCCGGGTCGTCGAACTCGCCGTCGCCCAGGACGTGGGACGGGTCCTGAACCCGGCCCAGCTCGCGGCCCGTATCGAGGCCGGGGTCACCCAGGGCGTGGGGATAGCGCTCACGGAGAACCTGCGCACCGCGCGCGGTCTGATCCGCCACCCCGACCTCACGGGGTACGCGCTGCCGACGGCCCTGGACACGCCGGACATCCGGATCGTGAAGCTCGTCGAGGAGCGGGACGTGGTCGCGCCCTTCGGCGCGAAGGCGGTCAGCGCGGTGCCGGTGGTGACGTCCCCGGCGGCCGTCGCCTCCGCCGTGCGCGCGGCCACCGGGCGCCCGGTGAACCGGCTGCCGATCCGTCCGCAGGCCGCCGTGGTGACGACGCCGTGAGTGCGCGGGACCCGCAGCGCTACGAACCACCGCCCAGCACGGGGAAGCTGCTGGTGTGGATCCTGGTGTTCGCGCTGGCGGCACTCGTGGTCGTGCTCGGCGGCGTGTACCTGACGTGACGTTGCCCGCCCTCGGCCCCGCAGCCGAGGCGCGCTGAGGGCTGCGCCGGGCCGGGTGCCGCGGGCGTGGGCGCCGCGATCGGACGGTGGCCGGACATCTCATGGCCGACCGTGGGGGAGACGGCGGAAGAGATCCTGGCGGGGAGGCAACGCGCCGGGCTGGTCCGAGCGTCTCAAGACCGAGGGCGTTGTCAGTGGTGCCGCGTAGTGTCTCCGAGCAGTGGGGAACGGCGGTAAGACCACGCCGGGATCCGCCCTGCCCCGTTCGGGGACTGTGAGCTTGTACGCACGGGGGAAGAGCTATGAGCACGACCGGCGCCGCGACCGCGGTGATCACCCTGACCGACGACGACCTGGACGTTCTCGTCACGCACGCCGCGACGCGCCACCGGCCGACGGGCCCCGAAGTGCCCGCCGGGATCGGCCGGCTGGAGCGCCGCCCGCTCGCCCCGTCGCTGGAGAGGCTGGTGGGGTTCGCGTCGAGGGCGGAGGAACTGGCGGGACTGCGCGGCCGGTTCGCCTCCTGCGCCGACCGCTTCGGACCGCAGGTCGCGGCGGAGGCCGTGCGTCAGCTGCTCGCGGTCCACGAGGACGGCACGGACGGCGAGGTGCCGCCGTACTGGCTGATGACGGCGCTGATCCGGCCGCAGGCGGCGGGTCCGGGCCGGTCGTCCGGGCTGGCGCTGGACCTGCCCGCCCGGCTCCTGCACCAGGAGTTCGGCCGGGGCGAGGTGTGGCGCTTCGAGGACGTCGACCTCCCGCCGGCCCTCACCCATGAACCGACCCGCCGCTTCCTGCGCGAGACGGGCCTGCCCGAGGACGCGGTCCTCTTCCAACTGGACACGGACGCCCCGCTGTCCACCCTCGCCGAGCACCACGCGGACGAGCCCGGCGCCCGACTGCCCGCCGCCGCCGAGCATCTGATCCGGCTCGGCCGCCTCGCCGAGGACGACAGCCTGGTGATCGACGGCGCATCGGGCGCGGTCCGGCACTGGAGCGCGTCGGAGGCCACCCTCCACCCGCTGCACACCGACGTCTCCACGCTCGCGTTCACACTCTGGCTGCTGTGCCACGAGCGCGCCCTCGACGGGGGCGCGGACCACGGGCTGTCCGAGGGTCCCTACGCCCGGCTGGCGGCGACCGTGCTCCAGGTCCTGTCCGCCGTGGACCCGACCACCGGCACGGATGCCGACCGGCACCACCGGACGGAGGCGTCCCCGGACGAGGCGGGCGAGCTGCCGACGGCCTCCCGGGCCGCGGTACGGGGAGTGAAAGTGTGTGGAGGCCGTGGCGGGAATCGAACCCGCGTAAGTCGCTTTGCAGGCGACTCCCTGAACCACTCGGGCACACGGCCAAGCTGCTTGAGAAGACCGTAGGGCGCGGTCGCGGGCGGGCTCAAGGCCATCGCGGGGGCCGCAACGGGACTGCCATGCGCCGTTCACAAACCGGGGTGGGACCGCGGTCGTACGACCAAAGACCGGGGGCGGGCCCATCCACCGACAGGGGTCAAACCCTGTCGTGGCCCTTACGCTGGCGACCATGACAGCCCTCGAACCGCGCGACACCCATGCCGCGCACCTCGCCCCCGAGCCGGCCGCCGTCGACGAGGAGGGGGTGCTGGGCCGGTCGTACCGGGCGCTCAGCGTCGGGATCGTGTCCGTGGTGCTGCTGATCGCGTTCGAGGCGACCGCGGTCGGTACGGCGATGCCGGTCGCGGCACGGGAGCTGGACGGCGTCTCGCTGTACGCGTTCGCGTTCTCGGGGTACTTCACGACCAGCCTGTTCGGCATGGTGCTCGCCGGTCAGTGGTCCGACCGGCGCGGTCCGCTCGGCGCGCTGACGACGGGCATCGCCGCCTTCGCCGCGGGGCTGCTGCTGTCCGGGACGGCGACCGCGATGTGGCTGTTCATCCTGGGGCGGGCCGTGCAGGGCCTCGGCGGCGGACTCGTCATCGTCGCCCTGTACGTCGTGGTCGGCCGGGCCTACCCCGAGCGGCTGCGCCCGGCGATCATGGCGGCGTTCGCGGCCGGCTGGATCGTGCCCTCGATCGTGGGACCGCTCGCCTCGGGCGCGGTCACCGAACACCTGGGCTGGCGCTGGGTGTTCATCGGCATCCCCGCCCTGGTCGTGTTCCCGCTGGCCCTCGCGCTGCCGCAGATCAGGCGCCGGGCCGCCGGACCGTTCGACGGCACCGACACCTCCGCGTTCGACCGCCGCCGCATCCGGCTCGCCCTCGGCATCTCCCTGGGCGCCGGACTCCTGCAGTACGCCGCCCAGGACCTGCGCTGGCTCTCCCTGGTTCCCGGCGTCGCGGGCGCCGCGCTCCTCGTGCCCGCCGTGCACGGGCTGCTCCCGCGCGGCACCTACCGGGCGGTGCGCGGGCTGCCCTCCGTGGTGCTGTTGCGCGGGGTGGCCGCGGGCTCGTTCATCGCCGCCGAGTCCTTCGTCCCGCTGATGCTGGTCACCCAGCGCGGGCTGTCCCCGACGCTCGCCGGGTTCTCCCTCGCCGCGGGCGGTCTCACCTGGGCGCTGGGCTCCTGGGTGCAGTCGCGGCCCCGGGTGGAGCCCCACCGGCAGCGGCTGATGACGCTGGGCATGGTCCTGGTGGCCGCGTCCATCGCCGCCGCGCCGAGCGTGCTGATCACCGCGGTGCCCGTCTGGACCGTGGCCGTGGCCTGGGGTTTCGGCTGCTTCGGCATGGGGCTGGTGATCGCCTCCACCAGCGTGCTGCTGCTCCAGCTCTCCGCCCCGGCCGAGGCGGGCTCCAACTCCGCCGCCCTGCAGATCTCCGACGCCCTGTCCAACGTCGTCCTGCTGTCGACGGGCGGCGCCGCCTTCGCCGCCCTCGGCGGGGGCACGGTCAGCCATACGGCGACGCAGGCCACCGGCTCGCATCCGGCCGCCTTCGCCGCCGTGTTCCTGCCGATGGCGGCGGTGGCGCTGCTCGGAGCGTGGGTGACGACCCGCCTCAGGGAACGGCCGGTCAGCGAGCGGTAGCTCGGTCCGCGGGGCGCGTGAGCCGCCGTACCTCCTCGGCGAACCCCCGGACCGTCGGCTCCCGCAGCAGGGCCGCCGGCGGGATCTCCGCGGCCAGGCGCTCCCTGAGCCGGGTGACGGTCCGCACGGCCGAGGGGGAGTGTCCGCCCTGCCCACCGCGCCACCACGGCGAGGCCCGCGACCCCGGACGGACGGCTCCGAGCGCCGCAGGCTTTCCAGCGGCGACGTCCGCGGTGAGCGCGTCGAGGTCGGCGCCGGGCTCCCGGACCCGCGACTCCCGGCCCGGCAGCCGGGTCGTCGCCACCAGCCAGTCGTCCGGGGCGGGCGCGGCGAACGGCTGCCCGCTCGCCGCGCCCGCTGCCGCGTGCGGCACGATCAGCACCCGCGGTGCGGCCCGCTCCGGTGCGGCCCCCGCCAGGGTCACGTTCCTCGAGGACACCTTCCGCCTTTCCGCCGTACGCCATGGATGTGCCGGCCGGTTCCCGCGCGCCCGCGCGCCTCAGTCCGCCGCGACGAACTCCCTCAGCGCCCGGGTCAGATACCCGGGGTCCGCCGCCCCGCACAGCTCCCGCGAGGAGTGCATGGACAGCCCCGGCACGCCGACGTCCACCGTGGTCACACCCAGCCGGGCCGCGGTGATCGGCCCGATCGAGGTGCCGCAGGGCATGGTGTTGTGGGACACGAACCGCTGCCAGGGCACCTCGGCCCGCTCGGCGGCGGCGGCGAACGCGGCGTAGCCGGTGCCGTCGGTGGCGTACCGCTGGTTGACGTTGACCTTGATCACCGGGCCGCCGTTGGGCAGCGGGTGGTTGTCCGGGTCGTGCCGCTCGCTGTAGTTGGGGTGCACCGCGTGGGACATGTCGGACGAGACGCAGATCGTGCCCGCGAGGGCCCGCGCCCAGTCCTCGGCGCCGCCGCCCCGGGCGCTCACCACCCGGCCCAGGACCCGTTCCAGGAGCGGGCCCTGCGCGCCGGTCTCGGAACCGGAGCCGACCTCCTCGTGGTCGAACGCGGCGAGCACCGGGATGCGTTCGGCGTGCGCCGGCCAGGACTGCGCGACGGCGGCCAGCGTGGCGGCGCCCGCGTGCACGGAGACGAGGTTGTCCAGCCGCGCCGAGACCAGGAACTCCCGTTCCGCGCCCAGCAGTCCGGGCTTCTGCACGTCGTGCAGCATCAGGTCCCAGCCGAGCACGTCGGCCTCCGCGACACCGGCGTCGGCCGCGATCCGCCGCAGCAGCGCGCCCGGTTCGGGCCGGCCCAGCGACCACACCGGCTGGAGCTGACGCTGGCGGTCCAGGGACAGGCCCTCGTTCACCGTGCGGTCGAGGTGGATCGCCAACTGCGGTACCCGCAGCAGGGGTTCGTCTATCTTGACCAGCTTCGCGGTGCCGTCGCGCAGGGTCAGCCGGCCCGAGACGCCGAGGTCGCGGTCGAGCCAGGTGTTCAGCGGGACCCCGCCGTAGATCTCCACGGCGACCTGCCGCCAGCCCGCCGTACCGGTGTCCGGGGTGGGTTTGACCCGCAGGTTGGGGGAGTCGGTGTGGGCGCCGATGATCCGGAACGGCGTGTGCGCGGGCGCGCCCTCGGGGACGTACCAGGCGAGCAGCGCGCCGCCGCGTACGACGAACCGGCCGCCGCTGTGACCGGTCCACTCCTCGGTCTCGCGCAGTTCCTCGAACCCCGCCTTCTCCAGGCGCTGCACGGCCTGTGCCACCGCGTGGTACGGCGAGGAGGCGGCTTCCAGGAAGGCGAGGAGGTCGTCGTTGTGCGTGGGATCGATGGCCTTGGTCATGCGGTGATGCCTCTCCGGGTGTGGTGGGGGGCGAGCAGCTCGCCGACGGCGCGGTCGGGGCTGTCGCACAGGTCGTCGAGGACGGACAGGGAGGAGTCGGGGATGCGCTCCGCCGAGTTCCTGTCCCACAGGTCCGCCGAATATTCGACGTATGCCCGGAAGCCGGGGGCCGGATCGCGCCGCGGTGCCGGTCCGAACGTCAGCTGCGCGTCTCGCCGGAGACGACCGCGCGCAGGATCGCCTGCTGGAGGCCGGAGGAGACCTGCGCGGAACTGGTCGCCCGCACCGGGGCCGAGACGCTCGCCGCCGCCGGGACGTGCGGTGCCCGTGTGACCTCGGTCCCACCCATGGGGGACCCGGGCCTGTCCGCACGTTGACACCGCCGGGCCGCCGGTAGGGTGGCCCGGTTGTCATACGTAGCCGACCCGTCCGCACCGCCCAGCCGAGCCGCCCGCCCGTCACCCACCACCGCCCTACTCGACGCGCCGCGCGCGGCCCCTTTGATCCGACCCCTGTACGGAGACCGTGACTACCACCGCCGCCTCCTCCTCGCACCACCTCTCCCCGGCCTTCCCCGGCCGCGCCCCCTGGGGTACCGCCAGCAAGCTGCGTGCCTGGCAGCAAGGGGCGATGGAGAAGTACGTCCAGGAGCAGCCGCGCGACTTCCTCGCCGTCGCCACCCCCGGCGCTGGCAAGACCACCTTCGCGCTGACCCTCGCCTCCTGGCTGCTGCACCACCACGTCGTGCAGCAGGTGACCGTGGTCGCGCCGACCGAGCACCTGAAGAAGCAGTGGGCCGAGGCGGCGGCGCGGATAGGGATCAAGCTGGACCCCGAGTACAGCGCGGGTCCGCTCGGCAAGGACTACCACGGCGTCGCGGTCACCTACGCCGGTGTCGGCGTGCGGCCCATGCTGCACCGCAACCGCGTCGAGCAGCGCAAGACCCTCGTCATCCTCGACGAGATCCACCACGCCGGTGACTCCAAGTCCTGGGGCGAGGCCTGCCTGGAGGCCTTCGAGCCGGCCACCCGACGCCTCGCGCTCACCGGAACGCCCTTCCGCTCGGACACCAACCCGATCCCCTTCGTGACGTACGAGGAGGGCAACGACGGCATCCGCAGGTCGGCCGCCGACTACACCTACGGCTACGGCAACGCCCTCGCCGACCACGTCGTCCGCCCGGTCATCTTCCTCTCGTACAGCGGCAACATGCGCTGGCGCACCAAGGCGGGCGACGAGATCGCGGCCCGGCTCGGCGAGCCCATGACCAAGGACGCGATCAGCCAGGCCTGGCGCACGGCCCTCGACCCGCGCGGCGAGTGGATGCCGAGCGTGCTGCGCGCCGCCGACCAGCGGCTGACCGAGGTCAGGAAGGGCATCCCGGACGCGGGCGCCCTCGTCATCGCCTCCGACCAGGAATCCGCGCGCGCGTACGCCAAGCTGATCCGCGAGATCACCGGCACCAAGGCGACCCTGGTGCTCTCCGACGACGCCGGGGCCTCGAAGCGGATCGACGACTTCAGCGCGAGCGACGACCGGTGGATGGTCGCCGTGCGGATGGTGTCGGAAGGCGTCGACGTGCCCCGGCTCGCCGTCGGTGTCTACGCCACCACCATCTCCACCCCGCTCTTCTTCGCCCAGGCCGTCGGCCGTTTCGTGCGGTCCCGCCGCCGGGGCGAGACCGCGTCCGTCTTCCTGCCGACCGTCCCCGACCTGCTCACCTTCGCCAACGAGATGGAGGTGGAACGGGACCACGCCCTCGACAAGCCGAAGAAGGAGGGCGAGGACGACCCGTACGCCGAGTCCGAGAAGGAGATGGAGGAGGCGAACAAGGAGCAGGACGAGGACACCGGCGAGCAGGAGCAGTTCTCCTTCGAGGCGCTGGAGTCCGAGGCCGTCTTCGACCGGGTCCTCTACGACGGTGCCGAGTTCGGCATGCAGGCGCACCCGGGCAGCGAGGAGGAGCAGGACTACCTCGGCATTCCCGGGCTGCTGGAGCCCGACCAGGTGCAGCTGCTGCTCCAGAAGCGGCAGGCCCGGCAGATCGCGCACAGCCGCAAGAAGCCGGACAGCGAGGCGGACCTGCTGGAGCTGCCCGCCGAGCGGCGGCCCGTCGTCTCGCACAAGGAGATGATGGAGTTGCGCAAGCAGCTCAACACCATGGTCAGCGCCTACGTCCACCAGAGCGGCAAGCCGCACGGGGTCATCCACACCGAGCTGCGGCGGGTTTGCGGCGGACCGCCGAGCGCGGAGGCGACGGCCGGGCAGCTGCGGCAGCGGATCGCCAAGGTGCAGGAGTGGGCCACCCGGATGCGGTGACGCCGGGCGCCGGGCGCCGTGCGCCGTGCCCGTGCGGCGGCGGCGGTGGCCGCACGTCGACCCCGCCCCCGCGCTCCGTTCGGAGCGCCCCGCGCGCCGTACGTATCAGGGCAAACCCCGGCGGTCCGTACCGGCCACTGACCGGATTCTGGACGGAGCCTTCCGCTCAGCGAACCGGCTTCGCTACTGTCCCGCTACGCACACGCCCCGTGGCAGCGCCGCCGCGGAGCGCAGCCGTGAAGCGACGCGGTCCGGAGAACGCTCCGGATCGCCGGCCGATCGGCGGCCTCTGAAGCGCGTCAGCGACGGGACTCGATGACGCATCGCCGCGACAGGGCCGCCGACCTCACCACTGGAGGAGTGGGCGTCGTGACCGCGGAGACCTCTCAGACGCTCGACCGAGGACTGCGTGTCCTCAAGCTGCTGGCCGATACGGACCACGGGCTGACCGTCACCGAGCTATCCAACAAACTGGGCGTGAACCGGACCGTGGTGTACCGGTTGCTCGCCACCCTGGAACAGCACGCACTCGTACGTCGTGACCTGGGCGGCCGTGCCCGCGTCGGGCTCGGCGTGCTGCGCCTGGGCCGTCAGGTGCATCCGCTGGTGCGCGAGGCGGCGCTGCCGGCCCTGCGCGCCCTGGCCGAGGACATAGGGGCGACCGCCCACCTCACCCTGGTCGACGGGGCGGAGGCACTCGCCGTCGCCGTCGTCGAGCCGACCTGGACCGACTACCACGTGGCCTACCGGGCGGGATTCCGCCACCCCCTGGACCGCGGGGCCGCCGGCCGCGCCATCCTCTCCGCCCGCGTCCAGCCGCCGCGGGACCCCGGCTACACCCTCACGCAGGGCGAACTGGAAGCGGGCGCGAGCGGCGCCGCCGCACCCCTGCTCGGCGTCACCGGCGTCGAGGGCAGCGTCGGCGTGGTGATGCTGGCCGACTCCGTACCGGAACGGGTCGGGCCGCGGGTCGTGGACGCGGCACGGGAGGTCGCCGAGGCACTGCGGTGAGCCGCGGAGGGCGGCCCGGCCGCGACCGTACGTCCGTCGTACGCCGTCCCGCGCCCGCCCGCCCTCCCGCAACCGGCCGGAAGTCGCCGTCCCGTAGATTGACCCCGTGCTCTCTCGCCTCACACGCCCCCAGGCCGTAGCCGTCTGTGCCCTGCCCGTCGTGGCCCTGATCGCCACCGCGGCGCTGGCACCGCTGCCGTTCTCGCTGGCGCAGCCGGGCATGACGGCGAACGTCCTCGGCGAGAACAAGGGCACCCCCGTGATCACGATCTCCGGCGCGCCGACCCGGAGGACCAGCGGGCAACTGCGGATGACGACCATCGAGGCGACCAACCCGGACACCCGGGTCTCGCTCGGCGACGTGCTCGACGCCTGGTTCGACACCGACCGCGCGGTCATGCCACGCGACTCGGTCTACCCCAGCGGGCAGTCCACCCGGGAGATCGAGCGGCACAACACCGAGCAGATGAAGGAGTCCCAGGACGCGGCGACCGAGGCGGCGCTGAACTACCTGGGCCTGAAGGACGACGACGTCAAGGTCTCGCTGAAGCTGTCCGACGTGGGCGGCCCCAGCGCGGGCCTGCTCTTCACGCTGGGCATCATCGACAAGCTGGACGGCGACGGCGACGGCGGCGACCTCACCGGGGGCCGCACCATCGCCGGGACCGGCACGATCGACCCGGACGGCACGGTGGGCGCGGTCGGAGGCGTGCCCCTGAAGACCCAGGCCGCGAGGCGGGACGGGGCGACGGTGTTCCTGGTCCCGAAGGACGAGTGCGCGGACGCGCGGGCCGAACTGCCCCCGGGCCTGCGGCTGATCCCGGTGACCACGCTGAAGGGCGCGGTGAGCGCGCTGGTCGCGCTGGACTCGGGCAAGGGCTCCGTCCCGAGCTGCTGAACCCCGCGTCTCCTAGCCCTCCTTCACGAACCCCTCCTTCTTCATCCAGTCCAGCGCCACCTGGTGCGGGTCCTGTCCGTCCACGTCCACCTTGGCGTTCAGCTCCCGCGCGACCGTGTTGTCCAGCTTCCTCGTGACCGGGTCGAGCACCGTCCGGATCGCCGGCCACTTCTTCAGTGTCCGGGAGTTGATCTCGGGGGCCGCGTTGTAGTTGGGGAAGAACTTCTTGTCGTCCGCCATCACCTCCAGGTTCATGGACCTGATGCGGCCGTCGGTCGTGAACACCTCCCCGTAGGCGCAACTGCCCTTCGCCACCTGGGTGTAGATGATCCCGGTGTCCATCTGGGTGACGTTCCGCGCCGGGACGCTCATCCCGTACGCCTTCGCCATCCCCGGCAGCCCGTCGGCCCGGTTGGCGAACTCGCTCTCCACGCACAGGGTCACCGCGCCGGGATCCGACCTGGACAGCCTGGCCACGTCGGACAGGGTCCTCGTGCCGAGCTTCCTGGCGTGGGCCCGGTTCATCGCCAGGGCGTAGGTGTTGTTCAGGGACGCGGGCGGCAGCCAGGTCAGCCCGTTGCCCCGATCGGCCTTCCGCACGGCCTCCCACTGCGCGCGCGGGTCGGCGATCGGCTCGCTGTTGCCCTGGTACGTGATCCACGCGGTGCCCGTGTACTCGTACATCCCGTCCGCGTCACCGGACCTGACCGCCTCCCGCGCGCCGACGGAGCCCTGGATGCCGGTGCGGTCCAGGACGTCCGCGCCCGCCGCCTCGAAGGCGATCCCCATGATCGCGCCGAGGATCAGCTGCTCGGTGAACTCCTTGGAGGTCACGGTCAGACCGGCCCCCTTCAGCGGCTCGCCCCGGCCGATCGAGCCCGGCCGCACGTCGTCGACCATGGGGGAGCCGCTGGTCAGTCCGCACGCCGAGGCGAGGACCAGCGCGCCGGCTGCCGTCAGTACCGCGGCGGGTCTCATGTCCCCACCTCCAACCCCCGCGGCCTGAGCAGCAGTTCGGCCAGGGACGCCAGCCAGTCCACGAGGAGGGCGAGGGCGACGGTGAGGATCGAGCCGAGCATCAGCACCGGCATGCGCTGGTTGGTGATGCCGGTCGTGATCAGCACGCCCAGGCCGCCGCCGCCCCCGAAGGTCGCGAGGGTCGCCGTGCCGACGTTGAGCACCAGTGCCGTCCGTACGCCCGCGAGGATCAGCGGGACCGCCAGCGGCAGTTCGACGCGGGAGAGCACTCCCAGCGGGGACATGCCGATGCCGCGGGCCGCCTCCAGCAGGGTCGGGTCGTTGGCCTTCAGGCCCGCGACGGTGTTGGACAGCACCGGCAGCACGGCGTAGGCGACGATCCCGATCAGGGCCGCCCTGGTGCCGGTGCCCAGCCAGATCACCAGCAGGGCCAGCAGACCGATCGCCGGGGTCGCCTGGCCCATGTTGGCGACGGCCATCACCACCGGGGTCGCCGGCCGGAACGCCGTGCGGGTCAGCAGCACCCCCAGCGGGATCGCGATGATCAGCACGAAGAACGTCGAGGCCGCCGTCAGCCACACGTGCTGCCAAAGGGCCTTCGACACCTGCCCGTTCGACAGCGCGTTCTCGGAGATCGAGTCCAGGTCCGCCTGCTGGAACCACAGCCAGGTCGCCAGCAGCAGCGCCACCAGCAGGGCCGGCAGGACGGTCAGCTGCTGCCAGGTGACCCGTCGCCGCGCCGGCGCCGGCGCAGGCGCCGTCCGCTCCGTCTCCTGCTCCTCCTCCAGCTCGGGGACGGTCACGCCTTCCTCTCCCCTCCGTAGCCCTCCTGCTCGGCATGGGTGACGGCGGCTCGCGTCCGCTCCAGCTCGTGCTGGTGCTCCATGGCGTCCAGCCGGTCGGCCTCCAGCAGCTTGTGCACGGAGTTCAGCAGCGTCTCCATGTCGACGACGCCGGTGTACTCCCCGCGCCGCCCGGTCACCGCCACCCGCCCCGCGTTGTCGGTGAGCACCGCCTCCAGGGCGTCCCGCAAGGTCGCGTCCCGGGTCACCGTGTCGCGGACCAGGGTGCCCGCGCGGGCCAGCGAACCGCGCGCCCGCATCAGGTCGCCGCGCCGCAGCCACTTGTAGGGCCGGCCGCGCCGGTCGAGCAGCAGGATCTCGTTGGTGCCGCTGGAGCGGAGCCTGGCGAAGATCTCCTGGAGCGGGTCGTCGACGGTCACCGTCGGATAGTCGGTGATCCCCACGTCCCCGACCCGGGAGAGGTTCAGCCGCTTCAGGGCCGCCCCGGCGCCCACGAAACCGGAGACGAAATCGTCCGCCGGGTTGGTGAGGATCGCCTCCGGGGTGTCGAACTGGGCGATGTGGGAGCGTTCGCGCAGCACGGCGATCCGGTCACCGAGCTTGATCGCCTCGTCGAAGTCGTGGGTGACGAAGACGATCGTCTTGTGCAGCTCGTGCTGGAGCCTGATCAGCTCGTCCTGGAGATGGTCGCGGGTGATCGGGTCGACCGCGCCGAACGGCTCGTCCATCAGCAGCACCGGCGGATCGGCGGCGAGCGCCCGCGCCACGCCCACGCGTTGCTGCTGGCCGCCGGAGAGCTGGCGGGGGTAGCGGTCGTGGAACTCGCCGGGGTCGAGCCCGACCAGGTCGAGCAGCTCCTCCACCCGGTCCTTGATCCGGCTCCTGTCCCAGCCGACCATCTTCGGCACGAGCGCGATGTTCTGCGCGACCGTCATGTGCGGGAAGAGACCGGCCGACTGGATCGCGTAGCCCACCTTGCGGCGCAGCTTCACCGGGTCCATGTCGGTGACGTCCTCGCCGTTGATCCGGATGCGGCCGCCGGTCGGCTCGATCAGCCGGTTGATCATCTTGAGCGTCGTGGACTTGCCGCACCCGGACGGACCGACGAAGACGACGATCTCGCCCGCCTTGATCTCCATGGTGACGTTGTCGACGGCAGGCCGCGGATTGCCGGGATACCTCTTGCTCAGGTTCTCCAGCTCGATGGCGGCACCGGAGGCCTCAGGCACGGATCCCCCTGGGAATGGTCAGCCGTCCGATCAGGACGTACGCGGCGTCGAACAGCAGGGCCAGGACGATGATCCCGAGGGTGCCCGCGAGCACCTGGTTGAGCGCGTTCTTGCTGCCCAGCGAGGCGATCCCGCGGAAGATCTCGTTGCCGAGGCCGGGCCCGGAGGCGTAGGCGGCGATGGCCGCGATGCCCATCAGCATCTGGGTGGAGACCCGGATGCCGGTCAGGATCGGCGGCCACGCCAGCGGCAGCTCGACACGGACCAGCCGCATCGGCCGGGACATCCCGATGCCCGTCGCCGCGTCCACCAGCGCGGGGTCGACACCGCGCAGCCCGACGATCGCGTTGCGCACGATCGGCAGCAGGCCGTACAGGGTCAGCGCGATCACCGTGGGCGGCACGCCCAGGCCGACGATCGGGATGAGCAGACCGATCATGGCGAGCGACGGAATGGTCAGGATGGTCGAGGTGGCGGTCGTGGCGAGGTTCCCGGCCCAGTCGCTGCGATAGGTGACCACACCGATCAGGACCCCGATCACCGTCGCCACGACCATGCACTGGAAGACGGCGCTCGCGTGCTGGCCGGCATCCGTGAGCAGCTGCTGATGGCGGTTGCCCAGGTACTCCCAGAAGGTCACGCGGTCACCCCACGACGGTCAGGTCCTCTCCGAGTCCTCGGCCGCCTGCTCCACCAGCGGGATGATCCGCAGCGGAACGGGGTTCTCCATCACGATCGCCGTGGCGGCCCGGACGATGCCATCGAAACCGACGACCAGGTCGATCACACGTTGGAGATCGGCGTTCGAGCGGGCCACGAGCCGGCACAGCATGTCCCCGCTGCCGGTGGTGGTGTGCAGCTCCAGCACCTCCGGCACGGTCGCCAAGTGGGCCCGTACGTCCACCCCTTGGCCCTGCCGGATCTCCAGCGTGGCGAACGCGGTGACCGGGTAGCCGAGCGCCGCCGGGTCCACCTGCGGCCCGAAGCCCCGGATGACGCCATTCGACTGAAGCCGGTCCAGCCGCGCCTGCACCGTCCCGCGCGCCACCCCCAGCCGCCGGGACATCTCCAGCACCCCGATCCGCGGTTCCCGCGCCAGCAGCACGATGATCCGTCCGTCCAGCCCGTCGATCCCCACGAGAGCCGCCCTTCCCAGTGGTCATCCTGTACAGAAAGCCCGCGGAAACGGACCCCGTACTGGTCATTCTGCGTAGCAGAAACGCAAACTATTGCGCATCTTGCGTGCCGGGGGAAAGCTGCGGCTATGACGCAGACCACACACCAGACCCCCGACACCGCCCGGCAGGCCGACCCCTTCCCGGTCAAGGGAATGGACGCGGTCGTGTTCGCCGTGGGCAACGCCAAGCAGGCGGCGCACTACTACTCCACCGCCTTCGGCATGCGGCTCGTGGCCTACTCCGGACCGGAGAACGGCAGCCGCGAGACCGCCTCCTACGTCCTGGAGAACGGCTCCGCCCGCTTCGTGCTCACCTCGGTGATCAAGCCCGCCACCCCCTGGGGCCACTTCCTCGCCCAGCACGTGGCCGAGCACGGCGACGGCGTCGTCGACCTCGCCATCGAGGTCCCGGACGCCCGCGCCGCCCACGCCTACGCCCTGGAGCACGGCGCCCGCTCGGTCGCCGAGCCGTACGAGCTGAAGGACGAGCACGGCACCGTCGTCCTCGCCGCCATCGCCACCTACGGCGAGACCCGCCACACCCTCGTCGACCGCTCCGGCTACGACGGCCCGTACCTGCCCGGGTACACGGCGGCGGCCCCCCTCGTCGAGCCGCCCGCCCACCGCACCTTCCAGGCCATCGACCACTGCGTCGGCAACGTCGAACTCGGCCGGATGAACGAGTGGGTCGGCTTCTACAACAAGGTCATGGGCTTCACGAACATGAAGGAGTTCGTGGGCGACGACATCGCGACCGAGTACAGCGCCCTGATGTCCAAGGTCGTCGCGGACGGCACGCTCAAGGTCAAGTTCCCGATCAACGAGCCCGCCATCGCCAAGAAGAAGTCCCAGATCGACGAGTACCTGGAGTTCTACGGCGGCGCCGGCGTCCAGCACATCGCGCTCAACACCAACGACATCGTCCAGACCGTACGGACCATGCGGGCGGCGGGCGTCCAGTTCCTCGACACCCCCGACTCCTACTACGACACCCTCGGCGAGTGGGTCGGCGACACCCGCGTCCCCGTCGAGACCCTGCGCGAGCTGAAGATCCTCGCCGACCGCGACGAGGACGGCTATCTGCTCCAGATCTTCACCAAGCCGGTCCAGGACAAGCCGACCGTGTTCTTCGAACTCATCGAACGGCACGGCTCGATGGGCTTCGGCAAGGGCAACTTCAAGGCCCTCTTCGAGGCGATCGAGCGGGAGCAGGCCAGGCGCGGCAACCTGTGAACCGCCCCTGAATCAACGGCCCGTGCCGGCAGAGCCTTGAAACCGCCGAACGCGAGTTGACACCCTCGGTCCCGTGGACGTCACCCGGACGTCCACGGGAACCAGGGGACACCGTGACCGACCGCATCGACCTCGGCGTACCGGCGAAGCGTTGGCTCAGGGAGAAGGCCCTGCACGAGGGCACGGTCCTGCAGTCCTTCGCCTTCGACGAGGTGCACCGGCACCTCTACGTCCTCCAGGTCCGCCGCGGCGGCCACGACGCCGGGAACCTCTGCCTCAACAGGCTCGACCACGACGGCGAACTCCTCGGCCACATGCACCTGCACGGCTTCGGGCACGGCGTCAGCATGGGCGTGCAGAACGCCGCCGACGGCAAGGTCTGGATCTGGACCGAGGCCGACGCCGACAATGGCTACGGCCAGGGCGTCACCCGCTTCCAGTTCGCGAACGGCGCCACCCGCACCCGCGAGGACGTCAGGATCCGCAAGCCGATACCGGGTTCGACCAACAACCAGCCCTCGGTCTGCATGGCCTCGCGGCGCATCGCCGTCCGCCACCGCGTCAAGGGCGAACCCCGCTACCGGATCTGGGACCTCGACGCCTTCGTCGCCCGCGACTACGACCACCCCGTCGCCGACCTCGCCCAGCCCGACCCGCACCCCGACCCGACGATCCCCTTCCAGGGCTACGCCCTGCACGGCGACCACCTCTACCAACTCGCCGGCACCGCCTACGACGCCAGGACCAACCCGCCCGCCCGGCACGGCAACGCCCACCTGTCCTGCGTCGACATCACCACCGGCACACTCCTCCAGCGGCTGCGCACCGAGGCCGGCCGCTCCCTGACCTTCCGCGAGCCCGAGGGCGTCGCCGTCCAGCACCGGGGCGGGACCCGCCTGTACCTGGGCCTTGCCTCCGGGACGGCCGGCAAGCGCAGGTTCTCCCTCTACTACAAGCCCGCCCCGCAGGAACGCCCGTAGGCTCCCGCACCGCCGCCGTGCGAGCTGAGCCTGCCCTAGGACGCCCCCTTCGCGTCCATCACCGGCACGTCCTCCATCGGCGGCTCACCCAGCGCCGCCAGCGCCTGCCGGGCCGTGGGCACGTGCAGCGGCGAGAAGTACGGGTTGATCCGCAGCGCCTCCCGAAGGTGCCGCCGCGCCGGCCCGTACCGCTCCAACCGCCGCTCGATCATGCCCCGGTGGTAGGCGTGCAGCGCGCTGCGCACCCCGCCGCCGCGCGCCGTGTCCGTCGCCCGCACCGCGTACCGCAGCGCCTCCTCGTCCTCACCCGCCCGGTGCAGCGCCCACCCCAGCGCGTCGGCCACCGCGATCCCCGGCTGGCGCCCCCACTCGGCCCGCAACCGCCGCACCGCCGCCTCCGGAGACCCGTGGTCCGCCTCGAACACGCCGAGCACCAGCTCCTCGTCCGCCCCGCCCGCGGCCGCCTCGCGCACCCGCTCCCGCAGCAGGTCGTACTGGACCTGCGCGCCCTGCCGCAGCCCCAGCGACTCGTACAACTCGCCCAGCTCCAGGGCGTACTGCGGATCCGGTCGCTTGGCCAGCGCCGCCCGGTAGGCGCTCAGCGCCTCCGAGGTCCGCCCCAGCGCCGCCAGCACCCGCCCCTGACCGGCCTGCGCGGCCCGCTGGTCCGGGTCGATCCGCACCGCCTCCTGGAAGTTGCGCAGCGCCGGCTCCAGGTCACCGCGCTCCCAGGCCAGCTGCCCCACCCGCTCCAGATACGCCGCCCGCTCGGCCGGCGCCTCCGCTCCGGCCGCCGCGTCGGACAGCTGCGCCATCGCGTCCTCGCGCCAGCCCCGGTCCCGGTACACGGCACCGGCCCGCGCCATCACCGCCGGCCCGCCCCGCAGCTCCTGCAACCGCTCCAGGGCCCGCCCGGCGGCCTTCCAGTCACCGAGTCCGGTGTAGGCGTCGATCAGCGCCGGATACGTCGTCCAGCGCTTCGGCTCCCGCTGCCGGGCGGCCTCGCCCCACTGCTTGGCCGCCCCGAAGTCCCGCCGCGCGTTCGCCAGCGCCGCCATGCCGGCCAGCGCCTCGGCGCTCCTGTCCACCTTCAGGGACGTCCGCAGCGCCCGGTCGGCCTTCGGGTAGTACCCGGGCTGCGCGGTCCGCCGCCCCTGCTCGACGTACGCCGCCCCGAGGACCGCCCAGGACTCGGCGTCCCGCGGATGCCGGCGCAGGTGCGCCTCCCGCTCGCCGATCAGCACCGCGAGGTCGGGCAGCGACGCCGGCACCCCCGCGACGACCGCGGCCCGCGCCTGCGCCCCCGGGGCCGGCGGTGCGGGCGCCCTCGTCCGCGGCGGCTGCCACGGCAGCACCATCAGCGCCCCGCCGAGCACCAGACACCCGGTGACGGCGGCGATCAGAACCCGTCGGCCGGCACGCGGACGCCGAGGGGCCGCCTCCTTGTGGTTCTCCATGGCGCTCACCATGCGCCAGTACGACGACCACACCCGGGCAGGTGACGGTCGCCGCAGACGGGGTTCACACCGATGGCCCCGGGTGCGACGCTGTGATCATGAGCCGTATCGAAGCGCCTCGCGACGAGGTCACCGGAAACCTGGTCGATCGCCTCCTGAGCGGCCTGCCCGCCGAGGCCGTCCTGACCGACCCGGACGTCACGGCCTCCTATGCCCACGACATGGCCAGCTTCTGCCCGGCCGGCGCCCCCGCCGTCGTCGTCCTGCCGCGCACGGTCGAACAGGTGCAGCACGTCATGCGCACCGCCACCGACCTGCGCGTCCCGGTCGTCCCGCAGGGCGCCCGCACGGGCCTGTCCGGCGGCGCCAACGCCACCGACGGCTGCATCGTGCTGTCCCTGACGAAGATGGACCGCATCCTCGAGATCAGCCCCGTCGACCGCGTCGCGGTGGTCGAGCCCGGAGTCCTCAACGCCACCCTCTCCCGCGCGGTCAACGCACACGGCCTCTCCTACCCGCCGGACCCCTCCAGCTGGGAGATGTGCACCATCGGCGGCAACATCGGCACCGCCTCCGGCGGGCTGTGCTGCGTGAAGTACGGCGTGACGGCCGAGTACGTCCTCGGACTCGACGTGGTCCTCGCCGACGGCCGCCTGATGTCCACCGGCCGGCGGACCGCGAAGGGCGTCGCGGGGTACGACCTGACACGGCTGTTCGTCGGCTCCGAGGGTTCCCTCGGCGTCGTCGTACGGGCCACCCTCGCCCTGCGCCCGCAGCCGCCCGAACAGCTGGTGCTGGCCGCCGAGTTCGCCTCCGGGGCCGCCGCCTGCGACGCGGTCTGCCGGATCATGGCGGCCGGACACGTGCCGTCCCTCCTCGAACTGATGGACCGCACCACGGTCAAGGCCGTCAACGACCTCGCCCAGATGGGGCTCCCGGAGACCACCGAGGCCCTGCTGCTCGCCGCCTTCGACACCACCGACCCGGCCGCCGACCTCGCCGCCCTCGGCGCGCTGTGCGAGGCCGCCGGCGCCACCCAGGTGGTCCCCGCCGACGACACCGCCGAGTCCGAACTCCTCCTCCAGGCACGCCGCTTGTCGCTCCCCGCCCTGGAGGCCGTCAAGGGCACGACGATGATCGACGACGTGTGCGTGCCCCGCTCCCGCCTCGCCGAGCTGCTCGAGGGCACCGAGCGGATCGCCGAGCGGCACCGGCTCACCATCGGCGTCGTCGCCCACGCCGGGGACGGCAACACCCACCCCACCGTCTGCTTCGACGCCGCCGACCCCGACGAGTCCCGGCGGGCCCGCGCCTCCTTCGACGAGATCATGGCCCTCGGCCTGGAACTCGGCGGCACGATCACCGGCGAGCACGGCGTGGGCGTGCTGAAGAAGGAGTGGCTGGCCCGCGAGATCGGACCCGTCGGGGTGGAGATGCAACGGCAGATCAAGCAGGTCTTCGACCCGCTGGGCATCCTGAACCCCGGCAAGCTGTTCTGACGGACACGGCGCCGCGATCACCGGGCGAGCAGCTGGTCGAGCGCGTCGTCGATCCCGAGCTGCTCGCCCTCGGTCCCCGGGGGCACCACCCGCAGCGTCCGCTCCAGCCAGGCGGACACCTGGGCGGCCGGCGCCTCCAGCAGGGCGTCACCGTCGGGTGAACTGAGCGCCATCAGCACGACGCCGCGCCCCTCCGTCTTGGTCGGCCACACCCGCACGTCCCCGTGCCCGCACGGCCGGAACACCCCCTCCACCAGCAGATCGCGGGAGAACGTCCAGTCCACCGGATGGTCGGAGTTGATGTGGAAGGCGACGTGGACGGCGTAGGGGTCGTCGGTGCGGTAGCTCAGCCGGGCGGGGACCGGGATGCTCCGCTCCGGGGACAGGACGAGCCGCAGCTCCAGTTCGCGTTCCACCACGGTGTAGTGCATGTCGTTCGGTTCCTCTCCGCTCGTGCGCGGCCCCGCGGTGGGCCCGCGGAAGGAGAGAGCGGGGTGGGCCGCGGGCATTACGCGGGTTCGGGGAACTTTTCTCCGGGGCCTCTCGAAGGTGTGGGTCCGGTGGGACTGGAGGCCGGGGGCAGCGCCGGTCTGATAGATGTGGAGCCCCCTCTATTCACCCCCGAGCAGATACGGGACGACGGACATGAGCGCCCCAACCCCGGCACCCGGTGACGACAGGCCCCGCGAGGGGTATTACCCGGACCCCTCCATCCCTGGATATGTCCGGTACTGGAACGGCACCTCCTGGGTGCCGGGCACGAGCCGTCCGGCCCCGTCCGACGGCGGGGCGGCGGCGCCCGCGCAGGGCGCGTCCTCGGTCGTCCCGCCGGTGGAGGAGACGGGACCGCACTTCTTCGACGAGGACCCCCGGCCCGCGTCCGAGGCCCAGCACGGCAGCCGTCCCGAGCCCGCCTCCGCCTGGGGCGCCGACCGCGTCCACCAGTCGGGCTTCGGCGGCGACCCGGACCGGCGGGTCTCCTGGGGCGCGGCCGCGGGCGCCGACCCGCGCGTCCCCTCCGACACCACGACCGGCGACGGCACCGCGACGATCCCGCCCGCGGAGTCCGACGCCCCGCCCTCGGGCAACACCTTCGTCTTCCGCAGGCCGACACCCGGGGGAGCGGCACCCTCCCCGGCGGCACCCGGCACCCCCGGCCCCGCCCCGGCCGGTCCCGGTGTCTCCGGCGGCCCCGCCTTCCCGGCCCCCGCCGGCCCCGGTGGCGACGAGGGCACCATGACCTTCCGGGCGCTCACCCCGCGCACGGCCCCGCAGGGCGGGGCGCAGAGCGGGGGCACGGGTGGCGCACGCCCCGAGGGCGCGGCGGCGGGCGGCTTCGGCCCCCCGGCGGCCACGTCGGCCTCCTCGGCTTCCTCGGTCCCCGGTGCCGCGGCGGGCCCGCAGTCCGCGCCCGGCGCCCCGGGCTTCGCCCCCGGCAAGGTCGCCGCGGAGCGTGCCGCCGCCGCGCAGGTCCAGGCGCCCGCCCCCGCCGCCCCTTCCGGACCGCAGCGGCCCCTGTCCGCGTCCCCCGCCGCCCCCGCCGGACCGCAGCCGCCCCTGTCCGCGTCCCCCGCCCCCGCCGTGCCGGCGCAGTCCACGCCCATGGCCAGTGGCGTCGGTGGCGGTCAGCCCTCGTGGGCCCAGCAGGTGCACCGCCTGGCGGCGAACCCGGACGAGGAGCAGCCCGTCACGCCCTGGAAGCCGCCCGTCGAGGACATCTTCCAGGCCGCCGCCCGCCGGCAGGCCTCCGCCCGTCCCGCCGGGCTCGGCAAGCGGCTCGCCGCCCGGCTGCTGGACACCGTCGTGCTCGTCGGGGTCACCGGCGCGGCGGCCGTCCCGCTCGGCACCAGGGCGCTCGACCACGTCAACGAGAAGATCGACGCGGCCAAGCTCTCCGGCGAGACCGTCACCGTCTGGCTCCTGGACGGCACCACCTCGGTCTACCTCGGCATCGTCCTCGCCGTCCTGATCCTCTTCGGCGTCCTGTACGAGGCGCTGCCCACCGCCAAGTGGGGCCGCACCCTCGGCAAGAAGCTGTTCGGTCTGGAGGTGCGGGACATCGAGGGCGGCGAACCCCCCACCTTCGGCGCCGCGCTGCGCCGCTGGCTCGTCTACAGCGTCCCGGGTCTCTTCGCGATCGGTGTCGTGGGAGTCGTGTGGGGGCTGTTCGACAAGCCGTGGCGCCAGTGCTGGCACGACAAGGCCGCACATACGTTCGTAGCGGGATAGCCGGATACGCCGAAAGGGCCGGAGGATTCCGTACCCCGGACGGCCGCTCGCCGGATGCGGAGCCGGGGGGTTCGCGGTCGACTCGGGCCATGAGCAGCGAACCGCCCCCCGGCCGGCAGCCGCCGGAAGACGACCCGTTCCGCAAGCAGCCCCCGCCGCCGGGCGACGCGGGCTCGCCGTACGGCGGTCAGCCCCCGCCGTACGGCGGCAGCCCCTACGAGGGCGGCCCCCAGGGAGGCAGCCCCTACGGCGGTGGTGATCCGTACGGCGGCGGCTCGTACCCGAACGATCCGCTCGCCGGTATGCCCCCGCTCGCCGGCAGCGGCAGGCGCACCCTCGCCCGGATCATCGACATGATCCTCGTCGGGGTCGTCGTCGCCCTGCTCACCTGGGGCTTCGACGTCAACGAGTACGACGTGGACACCGACAAGGTCGAGTACGGCAAGTCGTTCACGCAGTCGCTCGTGGCCGCGGTGCTCTACATCGCCTACGACACCGTCATGATCAGCCGCTCCGGCCAGACGCTCGGCAAGAAGTGGCTCGGCATGCGCGTGGCCAACCTGGAGAACGGCTCGACGCCCTCCGTGCAGACCGCGCTGGCGCGTGCGGCGGTGCTGTGGATCCCGTTCGCGTTCTGCTGCGCCTGCGTGTGGACCGCCGTCGCGGGCGGCTGGAGCTTCTTCGACAAGCCCTACAAGCAGGGCCTGCACGACAAGGCGGCCAGGACGGTGGTGGTCAGCACCGCCTGACCGGTACCGCCGGACGCGACGGTCAGGCGGCGGTCCTGGAGCTCGTGGCCGCGGCCGGCACGGGCTCCTGGGCCGCCTCGGTGGCGGGCTTGCGCATCGCGACCACGCGCGACTTGGGCATCGGTACCGTCAGGGCGACGAGCAGCCCGAGAACGAGCGCGGCGACGGTGATGACCGCGATCCCCACGCCCGAACTCGTCTGTGACAGCAGCAGCATGGCGAGCGTCGAGAAGATCACGGTGAACGAACCGTAGGCGAGCTGTGCGGCAGTCGGACGAGGCATGGCAATCGTGTCCTCGGAAGTGGGGGTCCACGGGGGTGTCGGCCTGGCATTCCGTCGGTTCCGGAGCGTTCCGCCAAGCTCTCTTCGCGTGCATGCCCGAGCGGAACGAACGGTAAGCGTGACCTAACCAACAGTACCGGTGCACGGGGGGCGCACGGAGTCATGCGGTCCACGAAGTGGACAGACGCGAGCGCCGGTCGAGGACCGCTCCGGACCCGACCGAGATGTTCGCAAAGCGGACACCGGATCCGCATAGTGCACTTGTCCTGTTCAAGTCAAGGTCTGTCTTTTCCGCCGAACCTCTAGTCAAATGCCGTCACTTGACTAGGGGAGGAAGACTCCAGTGCCCAGCAGACCCTGGACGTTCAGAGCGGCCGCGACCACCGTCGCGCTGGCCGCCGCGATGGCGACGACATCCACGTTCGCCGTGGCGCAGGCCGACCCGGCGGCGCCGGCCACCGTGCAACGCACCGACCCGCAGCCCGCGAAGACCACGCGGGAGCACGACTTCGACGGCCCGCTCTCCAAGACCCGTGAGGCGCAGCGCGAAGAGGCGCTCAAGCAGGTCATCTCCGGCGCCGCCACCGTGAAGGACCGCGACGGCTCCCAGGTCGTCGCGCTCAAGAGCCGCAAGGGCGACAGCAAGTACGTCGAGCTGGGCCGCGAGCGGACCGACAAGATCTTCACGATCCTCGTCGAGTTCGGCGACCAGGTCGACAGCCGCTACGGCGGCACCCCCGGCCCGGCGCACAACGAGATAGCCCGGCCGGACCGTGCCGCGGACAACTCCACGGCCTGGCAGGCGGACTACGACAAGGCCCACTACGAGGACCTCTACTTCGGCGACGGCACCGCGTCGATGAAGAGCTACTACGAGAAGCAGTCCTCGGGCCGGTACTCGATCGAGGGCGAGGTCACCGACTGGGTCAAGGTGCCCTACAACGAAGCCCGTTACGGCTCCAACTCCTGTGACACCTGCGCCTGGAACGCGGTGCGGGACGGAGTGGACGCCTGGGTCGCCCAGCGGAAGGCGGCGGGGCGCACCGACGCCCAGATCAAGGCGGAGATCGCCGAGTTCGACCAGTGGGACCGCGACGACTTCGACGGCGACGGCGACTTCAACGAGTCCGACGGCTACATCGACCACTTCCAGATCGTGCACGCCGGTGAGGACGAGTCCGCGGGCGGCGGCGCCCAGGGCGAGGACGCGATCTGGGCGCACCGCTGGTTCGCCTTCGGCACCGACGCGGGCGCCACCGGTCCCACGGATAACCTGCTCGGCGGCACCCAGGTCGGCGACACCGGCATCTGGGTCGGCGACTACACCATCCAGCCGGAGAACGGCGGACTCGGCGTCTTCGCCCACGAGTACGGCCACGACCTCGGTCTGCCGGACCACTACGACACCTCCGGCGGCGGCGAGAACTCCACCGGCTTCTGGACCCTGATGTCCTCCGGCTCCTGGCTCGGCACCGGCAAGGACACCATCGGTGACATGCCCGGCGACATGACCGCCTGGGACAAGCTGCAACTGGGCTGGCTGGACTACGACGTGGCGAAGGCCGCGACCCGGTCGAAGCACCGGCTGGGGCTCGCCGAGTACCACACGAAGAACAAGCAGGCCCTCGTCGTCGAGCTGCCCGAGAAGTCCGTCACCACCGAACTCGTGGCCCCCGCCCAGGGCGCCACCCAGTGGTGGAGCGGCAGCGGCAACGACCTCAAGAACACGCTGGCCCGTTCCGTCGACCTCACCGGCCGGTCCTCGGCGACGCTGACCCTCGACGGCTGGTGGGCCACCGAGAAGAACTACGACAACCTCTACACCGAGGTCTCCACCGACGGCGGCGCCAACTGGACGCCGATCGACGGCACCGCGGACGGTGCGCCCCTCCCGCGCGACGCCGGCGACAAGCCGGTGATCACCGGGTTCTCGCAGACGTACAAGAAGCTGGCCTTCCCGCTGGACGCCTACGCGGGCCGGAAGATCGACGTGCGCTTCCGCTACGCCACCGACGGCGGCGTGGCCGGGCAGGGCTTCACGGCCGACCGGATCTCGGTGGTCGCCGACGGCACCGCGCTGTTCGCGGACGACGCCGAGAGCGCGGACGCGGCCTGGACGGCGAAGGGCTTCTCCCGGGTGGGCGCGTCCTTCACCAAGGACTACGCGCAGTACTACCTCGCCGAGAACCGCCAGTACGTGTCCTACGACAGGACGTTGAAGGTCGGCCCGTACAACTTCGGCTTCTCCACGACCCGTCCGGACTGGGTGGAGCACTACCCGTACCAGAACGGCCTGTTGATCTGGAAGTGGGACACCTCCCAGCCGGACAACAACACCAGCGAGCACCCCGGTGTCGGCCTGCTGCTGCCGGTCGACTCGCACCCGACCGCGCTGAAGTGGTCCGACGGGACGCCGATGCGCAGCCGCATCCAGTCCTACGACTCGCCCTTCAGCCTGTACCGCACGGACGGCATCACGCTGCACAACGCGGACGTCGCCACGCGCATCCCGTCGTCGAGGGGGGTGCCGGTCTTCAACGACCACACGAGCACCTACTACGACGAGACGACCCCGTTCGCGGGCGTCAGGCTCACTGACACCAACACCAAGATCAGGATCGTCAAGGAGGCCAAGAACGGCTCCGTGATCACGCTCGAAGTGGGCCGCGCGACGAAGTAATCCGCGTTTGCGCAGGTCAGAGGCGAATCGGCGGTGACCCCCTGGCGGGTCGCCGCCGATCGTGTTTAGGTGCGTCCTGATGGTTCTCTTATTGACACCGGTGCACACGGGGGTGTGACTGCATGGCCGCAGGAGGTTTCTGCAAGCTGCCGACCGGCAGCGTGGTGGTGGCGCTGAACCTGCCCAGACCCGCCACCGACGGCACGGGCTGCGTCCGTGTCCTCGTCCATGCCCAGAACCGCGCACGAGCCCTGACCAGGCTCCGCAACCTGGGCCTTCGAGCGGTCTACCTCCGCGGCAACGCGGCGCCGCCGAGCCCGGACGAGATCACCGCCGTCCTGCACCACCCGGACGGCCTCATATGGCGCACCGCCCCTGACAACGCTGTCGCCCTGGGCCCGGAGCTCGCCCAAGAGCTCTGGCACCCGATCAGGGCCCTGCTGAGGAGACCGACGGCACCGGTGTGAGACCCGGCGGGCCCGGTCTCCCGCAGCCGCCGGGCCGCGGGCCGGGACGCGCCGCCGGTCCCCGTGCGCTACTGCACCACCGGCTTGCCCGAGAGGTCCACGCCCGCGTCGCGCATCGCCTCCAGGGCCCGCTCGGTCGTCTCGGCGGCCACCCCGGCGGTCAGGTCGAGGAGCACCTGGGTGCGGAAGCCCTGGCGGACCGCGTCCAGGGCGGTGGCCCGTACGCAGTGGTCGGTCGCGATGCCCACCACGTCCACCTCCTGGACGTCCCGCGCCCGCAGCCAGTCGCCCAGCGGGACGCCGTTCTCGTCGGCGCCCTCGAAGCCGCTGTAGGCCGCCGCGTACGCGCCCTTGTCGAAGACGGCGTCGACGGCGCCGGAGGCGACGGCCGGGGCGAAGTTCGGGTGGAAGCCCACGCCCTCGGTGCCGGCGACGCAGTGCGCGGGCCAGGAGTGGACGAAGTCGGGGTTGTCGGCGAAGTGGCCGCCGGGCGCGATGTGGTGGTCGCGGGTGGCCACCACGTGCTGGTACCCGGAACCGGCCGCCTGTCCGATCAGCTCGGTGACGGCGGCGGCCACATCGGCACCCCCGGCCACCGCGAGGCTGCCCCCTTCGCAGAAGTCGTTCTGTACGTCGACGACGATCAAGGCGCGGCGCATGGTGGGTGTCCTTCGACTAAGAGTGAACTGAGGAGCCTGGAGACTTCGGCGGCGCTGCGGGAGGGCTGCCCGCGGGGGAGCCCGGCCCCTACTGGCTACCCGAGCGCCCCTGGACGTACTCCGTCGGAAGGACGGGTTCCCCGCGCGACAGCTGGGTCGCCGACAGCGGCAGCCCGTCCCGCGCGGCGGTGTGCCGGTCCCGTACGACGTCCAGCGGCTCGCGGGCGACCACGTCACCGCCCTTGACGAGCTCGACGAGCAGCTGCCGGTCGGCGTACTCCGCCGGGACCGCGCCGGTGCCGACGACCTCCGCCTCCGCGATGCCGTCCGCGTCCAGTCGCCGGGCCGCCCACTTGCGGCCGCCGACGGAGCTCTTGCCGCCGGAGGACTTCTTCGCGACCGGCACCAGCGGTGCCTTCGGGTCGGCGGACTCGGCGCGGGCGACCAGCTTGTAGACCATCGAGGCGGTCGGGTGCCCGGAGCCGGTCACCAGCTGGGTGCCGACGCCGTACGCGTCCACGGGCGCCGCGGCGAGCGAGGCGATGGCGTACTCGTCGAGGTCCGAGGTCACGATGATCCTGGTGTCGGTCGCCCCCAGCTCGTCCAGCTGCTGCCGCACCCGGTGCGCGACGAGGAGCAGGTCGCCGGAGTCGATGCGGACGGCGCCCAGCTCGGGCCCGGCGACCTCCACCGCCGTACGGACGGCCTCCGTCACGTCGTAGGTGTCGACGAGCAGCGTGGTGCCCCGGCCCAGCGAGTTCACCTGGGCCTGGAAGGCGTCGCGCTCCCGGTCGTGCAGCAGCGTGAAGGCGTGGGCGGAGGTGCCGACGGTCGGGATGTTGTAGCGGAAGCCGGCCGCCAGGTCGGAGGTGGAGGCGAAGCCGCCGACGTACGCGGCGCGGGAGGCGGCGACGGCGGCCAGCTCGTGGGTGCGGCGGGCGCCCATCTCGATCAGGGGGCGGCCGCCGGCCGCCGAGGACATCCGGGAGGCGGCCGCGGCGATCGCCGAGTCGTGGTTGAGGATGGACAGGATCACGGTCTCCAGCAGCACGCACTCGGCGAAGGAGCCCTCGACCCGCATGATCGGCGAGCCCGGGAAGTACACCTCGCCCTCCGGGTAGCCCCAGATGTCACCGGAGAAGCGGTAGGAGGCGAGCCAGTCCAGGGTCTGCGCGTCCACGATGTCCCGCTCGCCCAGGAAGCCCAGGACGCCGGGGTCGAAACGGAAGTTCTCGACGGCGTCCAGGACCCGCCCCGTGCCCGCGACGACGCCGTAGCGGCGCCCGTCCGGCAGGCGCCGGGTGAAGACCTCGAAGACGCTGTGCCGCTCGGCGGTACCCGCCTTCAGCGCCGCCTGGAGCATCGTCAGCTCGTACTGGTCCGTGAAGAGCGCCGTCGAGGGGACGTCCACCGGCAGCCCAAGGTCCGCTACATCCACGAAAGCTCTCCTCGCCATGCCTCTCCGGGGCCCCCAGGTCGGCCGGGGGTCCGGGGGTCGTCCCCCGGTGTGTGCGGCATGACAGCGGATGCTACCCCACTTCGCGTCAGTGTGACGATTTGTGGGGCTCGTGGCAGCATGGGCCCTGTGACGTCACCCGCTCCCGTAGAGATCGAACGCACCGAGTCGGCGGAAGAGGTCTTCGCCGCCCCCGAGCCGGACGTCCCCTGGGTCACCATCGTGCACAACGACCCGGTCAACCTCATGAGCTACGTGACCTACGTCTTCCAGACCTACTTCGGGTACTCGAAGGACAAGGCCACCAAACTCATGCTCGACGTTCACCACAAGGGCCGGGCGGTCGTCTCCAGCGGGACCCGCGAGGAGATGGAACGCGACGTGCAGGCCATGCACGGCTACGGCCTGTGGGCCACCCTCCAGCAGGACCGGAAATGACCCGACCCCGCTCGCAGGACCGGAAGTAGCTGAACTGACCTTCATGCCTGGACACTTCGAACCGCTCCCCGGCGGCGGCGCGGCCGTCGCCCTCGACGACGTCGAGATCTCGATCATCCGGTCGCTGGCCGTCCAGCTCCTGGAGCTCATCGGCCCCGGCCCCGCCGAGGACACCTCCGGCGACCCCCTCGCCGAGCTGTTCGCCGACGGCCCGAGCGAGCCGCCCTCCGACCCGGTGCTGCGGCGCCTGTTCCCCGACGCCTACAGCGACCCCGAGGGCACCCCGGGACCCGAGCGGGCCCAGGAGCAGAAGGCGTACTCCTCGGAGTTCCGCCGGTACACCGAGAACGACCTCAGGGCCGGCAAGCGGGAGAACGCCCTCGCGGTCGTCCGGTCCCTGGACGCGCTGAGCCCGGTGGGCGACGGTGGGGCGGTGCTGAAGCTGTCGCCGCAGGAGTCACGGCAGTGGCTCGGCTCCCTCAACGACCTGCGCCTCGCCATCGGCTCCCGGCTGGAGATCACCGACGAGGAGGACACGGACCTCCTCTACCGGCTCCCGGACGAGGACCCCCGCAAGCCGATGGTGATGGCCTACCTGTGGCTGGGCGGACTCCAGGAAACCCTCGTCACGACCCTTCTGCCGTAGTTTGTGACGATGTTGTGTTCGCTCAGCGGACGCTCAAATCCGGATAACGATCATGTCACCGTGGTCGCGGCGTATGCCCGCCCCGGTCTCCCTTTGTCCCCTTCTCCCTGTGTGCTGCGCCACATCTCGCACAGGTGATCTCTGTTGCGGCCGTGATAAATCTTCACGACCGCCCGACGAACACCACCCGTATGTTCGGTCGGGTGCGCCACCGAGCCGGCGGATCGCCGGCCAGGCACGAGCGGGCCTCGCGCCCGCTCAGCTCCATCCATCCGGGGGGATCGAGAACCGATCCGAGGCCGACGAGAGGCCCGGGTCGGCATGGAGAAAGGCGCACCACACACATGACCTCCGCTCAGGTCGACACAGGTTCGGAGCAGACCTCCGAAGAGGGTTACGAGCGTGGCCTCGGCAGTCGCCAGGTCCAGATGATCGCGATCGGCGGCGCCATCGGCGTCGGCCTCTTCCTGGGAGCCGGGGCGAACATCGCCAAGGCCGGACCCAGCCTGATCCTCATGTACGCCCTCGCCGGCGTGATCATCTTCTTCATCATGCGGGCGCTCGGCGAGCTCCTGCTCTACCGCCCGGTCTCGGGTTCGTTCGCCGAGTACTCCCGGGAGTTCCTCGGCCCGTTCTTCGGCTACTTCACCGGCTGGACGTACTGGCTGATGTGGGTCGTCACCGGCATGGCCGAACTCACGGCCGCCGCGATCTACGTCCACTACTGGTTCCCGGACGTCCCGCGATGGGTCACCGCCCTGGCCTTCCTGGTGATCCTCTTCGGGGTCAACCTGATCTCCGTGAAGGTCTTCGGCGAGCTCGAGTTCTGGTTCTCGATGGTCAAGGTCACCGCCCTGATCGGCATGATCGTGATCGGCCTGGGCGTGCTCACCTTCGGCTTCAGCGCCGCCGGCGACACCGCCGCCGTCTCCAACCTCTGGGCCTTCGACGGCTTCTTCCCGCACGGCGTCGGCTCGTCCCTGATGACCCTGCAAGGCGTCATGTTCGCCTACCTCGCGGTCGAACTGGTCGGCGTCACCGCCGGTGAGTCGGAGAACCCGGAGAAGACCCTCCCGAAGGCGATCAACACCCTGCCGTGGCGGATCGCGCTGTTCTACGTCGGCGCCCTGACCGTCATCCTGTGCGTGGTGAAGTGGACCGAGTTCGCGGAAGGCGTCAGCCCCTTCGTGAAGGCCTTCGCGGTGATCGGCATCCCGACCGCCGCCGGCATCGTCAACTTCGTCGTGCTGACCGCGGCCCTGTCCTCCTGCAACTCCGGCATGTACTCCACGGGCCGCATGCTGCGGAACCTGGCGGAGAGCGGCGAGGCGCCGGCGGCCTTCAAGAAGCTGTCCTCCACCAAGACCCCGGCCCTCGGTATCGCGGTCTCCGTCGCCTTCATGGGCATCGGGGTCGTCCTCAACTACATCGTCCCCGAGAAGGCCTTCGGGTACGTGGTCTCCGTGGCGACCGCGGCCGGCATCTGGACCTGGCTGATGATCCTGATCAGCCACGTGCTGTACCGCCGCGCGGTCGACGCGGGCCGTCTGCCCGCCTCCTCCTTCCCGGCGCCGGGCGGCGCGAAGTGCTCCTACGTCGCCATCGCCTTCCTGCTCTTCGTCACCGGCCTCATCGCCTACGACGCCGACTCGCGCGTCTGCCTGTACGTCATGGCGGGCTGGGCCGTGGCCCTCGGCATCGGCTGGACGGTGCTCAAGAGCCGCAACCCGGAGATCACCCGGCGGCGTGAGCCGTGCGTCGAGAAGACGGGCGCCGAGAAGACGGGCTGACCCGCTCCCACAGGACGTCCACTGGCGGGGGCTCTCGTGGCCCCCCAGCCGCAACCACTGTCACTGCGGCTTTGGCGTCCGGCATATGGGCCGCCCCGTACCACCTGTCGGTACGGGGCGGCTCTCTGTCTATCCTGGCCGGCATGCTGACCATCACCCAGGCCCTCGTCGACCAGATCGTCGCCCACGCGCGCAAGGACCACCCCGACGAGGCCTGCGGCGTCGTCGCGGGCCCGGCCGGCTCCGACCGCCCCGAGCGCTTCATCCCGATGCTGAACGCGGCCATGTCACCCACGTTCTACGAGTTCGACTCCGGCGACCTGCTCAAGCTCTACCGCGAGATGGACGACCACGACGAGGAGCCGGTGGTCATCTACCACTCCCACACCGCCACCGAGGCCTACCCCTCCCGCACCGACGTCTCCTACGCCAACGAGCCCGGCGCCCACTACGTCCTGGTCTCGACGGCGGACACCGACGGCCTCGGCGACTTCCAGTTCCGCTCCTACCGGATCGTTGACGGCGAGATCACGGAGGAGGAGGTCACGGTCGTGGAGGCGTACTGAACGAGCCGTGCCGTCGCCCGTCCCCGCCCGGCTCGTCCTGCGGGCGTCCGCCTGAGCTGTGCGGTCTCATACTCCGGCCGGAAACCGTCCACCATGTGGGATCACATTCCGGGACCCCGACCGGGAATCGATACGATGAGCCCATGGTTTTCGATGACGTGAGCGAGAAGACGCCGGGCATGCTGCTCGTGGCGCGGCTGCACGTCGACCTGTGCAGGCTCGCCAGCGCCATCTGTTGACGCTGCCCCCTGCCGCCGTACGGCCGTGAGCCGCGGCGCTCCCGCCCGCACCACCCGCATGCCGGCGCTGCCGCGCGCCACCGACCAGACCCTTCCGACAGGAGCCCTCAGCCATGGCCATCGAGGTCCGCATCCCCACCATCCTCCGCACCTACACCGACGGCCAGAAGGCGGTGGAGGGCAACGGGGACACCCTCGCCGAGCTCTTCGCCGACCTCGAGACCCGCCACCCGGGCGTCCAGGCCCGCATCGTGGACGGCGGCGAACTGCGCCGCTTCGTCAACGTCTACCTCAACGACGAGGACGTCCGCTTCCTGGAGGGCATCAACACCAAGCTCGCCGACGGCGACAACGTCACGATCCTGCCGGCCGTGGCCGGCGGCATGGCCTGATCCCCATGCGCTACGACTCCCCGCTGGCCGCGGTGGGCAACACCCCTCTGGTGTGCCTGCCGCGGCTGTCGCCGTCCGCCGACGTCCGCATCTGGGCCAAGCTGGAGGACCGCAACCCCACCGGTTCGGTCAAGGACCGCCCGGCCCTGCACATGATCGAGCAGGCGGAGAAGGACGGGCGCCTCACACCGGGCTGCACCATCCTGGAGCCGACCAGCGGCAACACCGGCATCTCCCTGGCCATGGCGGCCAAGCTCAAGGGCTACCGCATGGTCTGCGTGATGCCCGAGAACACCTCGCAGGAACGCCGGGACCTGCTCGGGATGTGGGGCGCGGAGATCATCCCCTCGCCCGCGGCGGGCGGCTCCAACACCGCCGTACGGGTCGCCAAAGAACTCTCCGCCGAGCACCCCGACTGGGTGATGCTCTACCAGTACGGCAACCCCGACAACGCGGGCGCCCACTACGCCACGACCGGCCCGGAGATCCTCACCGACCTCCCCTCCATCACCCACTTCGTGGCGGGACTCGGCACCACGGGCACCCTGATGGGCGTCGGCCGCTACCTGCGCGAGCACAAGCCGGACGTCAGGATCGTCGCCGCCGAACCGCGCTACGACGACCTGGTGTACGGCCTGCGCAACCTCGACGAGGGCTTCGTCCCCGAGCTCTACGACGCCTCGGTCCTGACCACCCGCTTCTCGGTCGGCTCGGCGGACGCGGTCACCCGCACCCGCGAACTCCTCCAGCAGGAGGGCATCTTCGCGGGCGTCTCCACGGGCGCCGCCCTGCACGCCGCGATCGGCGTCGGCACCAAGGCGCTGAAGGCGGGGGAGAGCGCGGACATCGTCTTCGTCGTGGCCGACGGCGGCTGGAAGTACCTCTCGACGGGCGTCTACACCGCGGCGACGACGGAAGAGGCCATCGAGACCCTCCAGGGCCAGCTCTGGGCGTGAGCGACCGGACCACGCGCCAGAGCCCGGCCGTGGCCGGGAACCAGGCAGGGCGTGCCGGGCGTCGCGCGGCAGAGGCCACTTTTCACAACACGCCCTAGCTCGCCAGGTGTCGGACCTGGTCCCACAGGACCGGGTCCACCACCCCCACCCTGCGCCGGAAGTCCCACACCGGGACCTCGCGCAGCTCGTCCGTCTCCAGGAAGCTCGCGCGGCCGTGGGCGTCGCCCACCGAACCCGGAGGCAGCGGGATCACCCCGGCCCGCTCGTCGTGGTACTTGCTGGTGATCTTCGCGACGACCGCGCGCTTCCCGCGCACCGCGAGCACCAGACAGGGCCGGTCCTTGGCCCCCGGCCCGTCCTCGAAGGGCACGTTCGCCCACCAGATCTCCGCGGCCCGCGGCCGCGCCACGGTTCCGCGCCGCTCCGGACGCCCGGGCGGCCGCGTCCGGCGCCCGCTCGGCCGGCTCCCGCGCCCCCACCCGTCCACGAGCGTGGCGACGAGCGCGAGCAGCACCACCGCCGCGAGCGCCAACCACCAGGACGTGTCCATGAGGACGACGTTACCGGCGCGCGATGCCGACCGCGCGCCTTCTCTCCAGCCTCATGCGCCCCCGGTCCAGCCGAACCGGTGACAGCACAGGTGAGTTCGCCCACAACAGCCCTTGGCGGAGGAGCGACAGGGGGTTTTGCGCCTTACGCTCGACGGACCGCACGACCCCCGAGTCCCCCTTCCCGACCTTCTGGATTCCTGGTTTTCCCGGACCACCGCCAGCGGAGGTTTCTGCTTTATGAAGCTCACCGTCGTCGGCTGCTCGGGGTCGTTCCCGTCCGCGGAATCGGCCTGCTCGAGCTACCTCGTAGAGGCCGACGGCTTCCGGCTGCTTCTCGACATGGGCAACGGTGCCCTGGGCGAGTTGCAGCGCCACTGCGGTCTCTACGACCTCGACGCGATCTTCCTCAGCCATCTGCACGCCGACCACTGCATCGACATGTGCGCGTACTTCGTCGCGCGCTACTACCGCCACGAGGGCGGCCGCTGCGACCCCCTCCCGGTCTACGGCCCCGAGGGCACCGAACACCGCCTGACCACGGCCTACGCCGACACCCCCTCCGCCTCCTCGATGAGCGAGGTCTTCGACTTCCACACGGTCAAGCCGTCCACCTTCGAGGTCGGCCCCTTCACCGTGCACACCGAGCGCGTGGCGCACCCGGTCGAGGCGTACGGCATCCGCGTCGAGCACGGCGGCAGGTCGCTGACGTACTCCGGCGACACGGGCGTCACCCCCGTGCTGGACGAACTCGCCCGGGACACCGACCTGTTCCTGTGCGAGGCCGCGTTCACGCACGGCAAGGAGGACATCCCCGACCTGCACCTCAACGGCCGCGAGGCGGGAGAGACGGCGGCCCGGGCAGGCGCCCGCCGCCTGGTCCTCACCCACATCCCCCCGTGGACCGACCCGCAGGTCAACCTCACCGACGCCCGCGCGGTCTACGACGGGCCGGTGGAACTGGCGACGCCGAGGGTGTCGTACGACATCTGACTCGTCGTACGCGCACGAAGGCCCCGGAACCATCCCGGTCCCGGGGCCTTCGTCATGCCGTACGGCGGTCGGGCTCACGCCTTCGTGAGGTCCTCGACCTCCTCCTCGGGCTCACGGCCCGGGGTGGGGAGGTTCCACCTGGTGATGGCGAAGCGGAAGACGAAGTAGTAGATCGCTCCGAAGACCAGGCCGATCGGGATGATGAGCCAGGGCTTGGTGGCGAGGTTCCAGTTCAGCGCGTAGTCGATGAAACCGGCGGAGAAGTTGAAGCCGGCGTGGACTCCCAGCCCCCAGGTGACCGCCATGGAGATGGCGGTGAGCAGCGCGTGGATGCCGTAGAGGATCGGGGCGATGAACATGAACGAGAACTCGATCGGCTCGGTCACACCGGTCACGAACGAGGTCAGCGCGAGCGAGATCATCATGCCCATCACGGCCTTGCGGCGCTCGGGACGAGCGGTGTGAGCGATGGCGATCGCGGCGGCGGGCAGGCCGAACATCATGATCGGGAAGAACCCGGACATGAACATTCCGGCGCTCGGGTCGCCGGCCAGGAAGCGGCTGTAGTCGCCGTGGACGACCTCGCCTGCCGCGTTGGTGAAGTCACCGAGCTGGAACCAGGCCACGGTGTTCACGAACTGGTGCATGCCGATGGGGATCAGAGCACGGTTGATCAGGCCGAAGAGGGCGGCACCGAAGGAGCCCAGGCCGGTCATCCACTCGCCGAAGTTGCCGATGCCCTCGCCGATCGGCTCCCAGACCAGACCGAAGAAGACACCGACGAAGACGCCGACGAAGGCCATGATGATCGGGACGAGCCGGCGGCCGTTGAAGAAGCCGAGCCAGTCCACGAGCTTCTTGCGGTGGTACCGCTGCCACAGGACGGCGGAGAGCAGACCCATGATGATGCCGCCGAGGACACCGGGGTTGTTGTAGGTCGCGGCTATGTCCGCGCCCTTCTGGACCTTGGCCTCGGTGACCGGGAACGCTTCCAGGACCTTGCTGTAGACGAGGAAGCCCACGAGTGCGGCGAGGGCGGTCGAGCCGTCGGACTTCTTGGCGAAGCCGATGGCGACGCCGATGCAGAAGAGCAGGGGCAGGCTGCCGGTGATGGCGCCGCCCGCCTTGTCGAAGACCAGGGCGACCTTGTCCCAGCCGAGGCCGTCGGCCCCGAACACGTCGGGCTGGCCGAGCCGCACCATCAGGCCCGCCGCCGGCAACACGGCGATCGGAAGCTGCAGGCTGCGGCCGACCTTCTGCAGGCCCTGGAAAAGACCGGATCCCCGCTTCTTTGCGGGGGCCGCCGTGTCGGTGGCGGTACTCATACGTCCTCCATCGGGTGGTGGTCTACACCACTCAGTGGTGTAGACCTGTTGTAGCACGATGAAGGCGACGTAAGGAACCCACGATTCCGTGACGGGAACCGTGGGTTCTGTAACCGCGTTGAAAGGGGCCTTCGGCCTCAGACCTTCGTCACGTCCTCGACCTCCTCCTCCGGCTCACGCCCCGGGGTCTTGAGGTCGAACTTCGTGATCGCGAACCGGAAGACCACGTAATAGAGGGCCGCGAAACACAGCCCGATCGGAATGATCGCCCACGGTTTCGTCGCCAGGTTCCAGTTGATGACGTAGTCGATCAACCCGGCCGAGAAGCTGAACCCGTCATGCACCCCGAGCCCCCACGTCACCGCCATCGACACACCCGTCAGCAGCGCGTGCACCGCGTACAGCAGTGGCGCGATGAAGAGGAACGAGTACTCGATCGGCTCGGTGATGCCGGTGACGAACGACGTCAGGGCGACGGAGAGCATGAGACCGCCGACCTCCTTGCGGCGGCCCGGCCTCGCGCAGTGCGTGATCGCCAGGGCCGCCGCCGGGAGGGCGAACATCATGATCGGGAAGAACCCGGACGTGAACTGCCCCGCGTTCGGGTCGCCCGCCAGGAACATGCTGATGTCACCGTGCACCTCGGTACCGTCCGGCTTGGTGTACGAGCCGAACTGGAACCAGATGGGCACGTTCAGGAACTGGTGCAACCCGATCACCAGCAACGCCCGGTTCGCGATGCCGAAGATGCCCGCACCCCACGCGCCCGCGTCGGTCAGCCAGTCACTGAAGTTCTCCAGCCCGTCGCCGATCGGCGGCCAGACCCACAGGCACAGCGCCGCGAACACGATCGCCACGAACGCCATGATGATCGGCACCAGCCGGCGCCCGTTGAAGAAGCCGAGCCAGTCCACCAGCTTCGTACGGTGATAGCGCGCCCAGAAGAACGCCGCCAGCAGACCCATCACGATGCCGCCGAAGACACCGGGGTTCTGGAACGTGAACGCCGCCACCGTGCCGTCCGCCGACGCCTGGCAGCCGATACCGGTCACCGCCTTCGCCCCGGCGGGACAGTCCTCCGGGAACTGGCGCAGCACGGTGTAGTAGACGAGGAACCCGACCACCGCCGCCAGCGCCGTCGAACCGTCCGACTTCTTGGCCATGCCGATCGCCACGCCGATGCAGAACAGCAGCGGCAGCCCGAGCTGACCGTCGAGCAGCGCGCCGCCCGCGCCCGCCATCACCTTGGCGACGTTCGTCCAGCCCAGCCCGTCGTCCCCGAACACGTCCGGCTGCCCGAGCCGGTTGAGGATGCCCGCGGCCGGCAGGACGGCGATGGGGAGCTGAAGGCTGCGGCCCATCTTCTGCAGCCCCTGGAACACCGAATGCCAGCGCCGGCGTGCGGGCGAGATCTCGGTCTCGGTCTCAGAACTCATGAGTTGGCGACCGCCTGTCAGGTGGTGTAGACCAGTTACGGACGATTGGGTTGCTGTGACGTCATCTTTCGGTACGTTCGGCGCAATCGCTCGCGAAGCTGGGCCAACTGTGCATGAGGAGACCGACATGGCCACCAAGGCAGAGAAGATCGTCGCCGGACTCGGCGGCATCGACAACATCGAAGAGGTCGAGGGCTGCATCACCCGCCTGCGCACCGAGGTCAACGACGCGTCGCTCGTCGACGAGGCCGCCCTCAAGGCCGCCGGCGCCCACGGCGTCGTCAAGATGGGCACCGCGATCCAGGTCGTCATCGGCACCGACGCCGACCCCATCGCCGCGGAGATCGAAGACATGATGTGAGCCCCTGAGGCCACCTGCGCAAAGGGCTCCACCCACCGCGGGAGGAGCCCCTTCCGCATGTGCCGCTAGGCTCAGCGCCATGTCTCGAATCGACGGCCGCACCCCCGAACAGCTCCGCCCCGTCACCATCGAACGCGGCTGGAGCAAGCACGCCGAGGGCTCCGTCCTCGTCTCCTTCGGCGACACGAAGGTCTTCTGCACCGCCTCCGTCACCGAAGGCGTCCCCCGCTGGCGCAAGGGCAGCGGCGAGGGCTGGGTGACCGCCGAGTACTCCATGCTCCCCCGCGCCACCAACACCCGCGGCGACCGCGAGTCCGTCCGCGGCAAGATCGGCGGCCGCACCCACGAGATCAGCCGCCTCATCGGCCGCTCCCTGCGCGCGGTCATCGACTACAAGGCGCTCGGCGAGAACACCATCGTCCTCGACTGCGACGTCCTCCAGGCCGACGGCGGCACCCGCACCGCCGCCATCACCGGCGCGTACGTGGCACTCGCCGACGCGGTCTCCTGGGCCCAGGGCAAGAAGCTGATCAAGGCGGGCCGCCAGCCGCTGACCGGCACGGTCTCCGCGGTCTCGGTCGGCATCGTCGGCGGCGTACCGCTGCTGGACCTCTGCTACGAGGAGGACGTCCGCGCCGAGACCGACATGAACGTCGTCTGCACCGGCGACGGCCGCTTCGTCGAGGTCCAGGGCACCGCGGAGGCCGAGCCCTTCGCCCGCGACGAGCTGAACTCCCTTCTGGACCTTGCCGTTTCGGGCTGCACGGAACTCGCTGTCCTCCAGCGCGACGCCCTTGATACCGTCCTCGAAAAGTAAAGGGCGCACCAAGAAAAAACGGTCGGAGCGGGCAACCCGCCGGCCCGCCCTCGCGTCACTACCGGTACGGGCGCACGGCACACCACCGTGCGCCCGGCCAGTACACACACGGGGGCCCTTGGGGCTGAGCAAGGGAGGACCATCACCATGGCCGAGAGCCGACGCCGTCGAGGTACCGCCATCGCCGCAGTGGTGGCGGCCGTCGGACTGACGGTAGGACTCACGACCGGCTGCGACGCGGTCAACAAGGCCCTGGACTGCGTCCAGACCGCCGAGGCCGTCGCCGACAGCGTGACCGACCTCCAGCAGGCCGTCGAGAACGCGTCCAACGACCCGACGCAGATCGAGGAGTCCCTCACCACCATCGACAACAACCTCGACGACCTCGGCGACAAGACCGACAACGCCGACGTGAACGCGGCCGTCGACGACCTCAACACCGCGGTCGGCAACGTCCGTACGGCCGTGAAGAACGGCGACGAGACACCCGACCTCACCCCCATCACGGACGCGGCGGGCGAACTGACGAAGGTCTGCACGTCGTAGCCGAGCGCTCGACCAGGCCGGGATACTGGACCCCATGACCCGCCTGATCCTCGCCACACGCAACGCCGGAAAAATCACCGAACTCCACGCCATCCTCGCCGACGCGGGCCTGCCCCACGACCTCGTCGGCGCGGACGCGTACCCGGACGTGCCCGACGTCAAAGAAACAGGCGTCACCTTCGCCGAGAACGCCCTCCTGAAAGCCCACGCCCTTGCCCGGGCGACGGGCCTGCCGGCGGTCGCCGACGACTCCGGCCTGTGCGTGGACGTACTGAACGGCGCCCCGGGCATCTTCTCGGCCCGCTGGGCGGGCAGGCACGGGGACGACAAGGCGAACCTCGA
Organism: Streptomyces sp. NPDC020489; assembly: GCF_044386545.1. Classification (NCBI taxonomy): domain Bacteria; kingdom Bacillati; phylum Actinomycetota; class Actinomycetes; order Kitasatosporales; family Streptomycetaceae; genus Streptomyces; species Streptomyces sp. NPDC020489. Next base: position 255,462 of record NZ_JBIRUZ010000008.1, on the reverse strand, counting down.
ACTGCTGCTGGCCCAGCTCTCGGACATCGCCGACGAACACCGCGGCGCCCACTTCGCCTGCGCCGCCGCCCTGGCCCTGCCCGACGGCACGGAGCGAGTGGTCGAAGGCCGACTGAGGGGCCTGCTGCGCCACGCCCCCGTCGGCACCAACGGCTTCGGCTACGACCCGATCCTCCAGCCGGACGGGGACACGAGGACTTGCGCCGAACTGACGGCTGAGGAGAAGAACACGATCAGCCATCGCGGCCAGGCGTTCCGGGCGTTGGTGCCGGTGGTGCGGGAGCTGTTGGGCTGAGATGCGGGAGGGGCCGCCCTGATGGACGGCCCCTCCCTGTGCGTGCGGCCGGTGGGACTCGAACCCACACGGGATTTCTCCCACGGCGTTCTAAGCGCCGCTTGGCTGCCAGTTACAACACGGCCGCGCGTACGGCCATGGTACCGGTCAGGTGGCGTTTGCTTCAGGGGGACGTCGGCGGCCACCTCGGCACCACGTGTTCGTGATCGCGTGGCAGTTGGGACACAGCAGCCGCAGGTTCTCCCGCCGGTCGTCACTCCAGTCCCCGTTGATGTGATCGACCTCCAGGGTCATGGGCCTGCCGAGCCACTCCGGGCCCGTTCCGCACCTGACACATTCCTCAGCCACCCCGACTTCGCTGAGCGCTCGACGCAGGCGCTTCGTCGCTGTCCGATGGTTGCCTTCGTGCTGCACCAGAACCTCCTCGGGCCTCTTGGAGTTGAGTGCCGGCCTTCCCCGTTGGTGTGCTTGCCCCAGAAAGTGGTCCATCGTTGGGTGATCGTCGGCGATCCACTTGCGCAGATTCTGACGCTGTGCCCCGTTGTTCGTGCGCCCCAGGCGCCGCAGCACCTCCGCCACGGAGACTGATTCGGCGACCGCCACCCGCCGTTCGTCAGCGGTGGGCCGGGCTGGTCTCCCGCAGGGGCGGAAGTGCGCGATGTCGATGCCGAAATGGGCGAACCGCTTGGTGAGGTACTTGCGGAGGTAGCCGTATGGTCGCGTGCCGAAGAAGGCGATCACCTCGTCCAGGTCGGAACACTGAGCTGATGCTTCGAGCAGCCGTTCGCGGGTGTAGTGCGTGCCCCCGCTCATGAGGCTCGCCCCTTGCCGCGCCCCCGGTAACTGTCGGTAGTCGAGTGGCAGTTGGGGCACAGCAGCCGCAGGTTCTCGATCCGGTTGTCGCGCCAGTTGCCGTCGATGTGGTCGACCTCCAGGGGGAGCGGCTCCCCGAGCCACACCCCTTCGATCCCGCACAGAGCGCAGCGCTCCTCCACGCCCACCTCGCGCATCGCGCGCTTGAGCCTGCTGCTCGGGATGCGCATGACATGTGCCGAGGCGTCCTCGATGAGGATCTCCCCGGCCGGTCGGCGGCGCTGGTTGAACCGTTGCCGCTCAGTGCGGACCACCGGCGTGAAGTGCGAGGTGTCGATGCCGTAGGCCTTGATGCGCCGCGAGATGTTGGTGTGATGGCCGCCGACGACCTCAAGCCCGAGACGCCGCAGTACCTCGCACATGTTCGTCGACGCCGAGACCGCCTCCTGCAGGAGTTCCCGCGTCCACTTCACCCCCTCCCGCTCGAAGTGCGACACATCCACCCCGAGCTTCTTCATCCGTCCAAGCACGTACCACCGCGTCGAGCTCTTCGGATCCACCCCCAACCTCTGGCACGCCTCCGTCAACGTCCGAGCCCCCTGAGCCGCCTCCTCAAGCCGCTCCCTCGGATATGCGCTGGCCCCCATGCCGTTCCCTTCCGTTCCCGGCCGCCCGTTCGCGGCCCGTACGGAGTAACGAACCGTTAATCGGACAGTCACGCTCGACCGGTGAAGGAACCGGGGCACGCGGCGTATGTGCGAAGCCTCCCGGGCCGGGGGTTGGCTCGGGAGGCTTGGTGGGGTGGGGCAGGTGCTCGGGGGGAGGGTCAGATGCCCAGGTCCTTGATGATCTTTGCTACGTGGCCCGTCGCCCGGACGTTGTAGAGGGCCCGTTCGACCTTGCCCTCCTCGTCCACGACGATCGTGGAGCGGATGACGCCCAGGTAGGTCTTGCCGTAGTTCTTCTTCTCGCCGAAGGCGCCGTAGGCGTCGAGGACCGTCTTGTCCTCGTCGGCCAGCAGCGTGATCCTCAGGGCTTCCTTGTCGCGGAACTTGGCCAGCTTCTCGGGCTTGTCGGGGGAGATGCCGATGACGTCGTAGCCCGCGCCGGCCAGGACCTCCAGGTTGTCCGTGAAGTCGCACGCCTGCTTGGTGCAGCCTGGGGTCAGCGCCGCCGGGTAGAAGTAGACGATGACCTTGCGGCCCTTGTGGTCCGAGAGGGACACGTCATTGCCGTCGGCGTCGGGGAGGGTGAAGGCGGGGGCCACGTCCCCGGGCTGGAGTCGCTCGCTCATCGGACCAGCCTAACCGGGGGTGCTGACAGTGCGGCCGCCCGGCGAACTGACAGACTGTCCAGAACAAGCATCAGCAGACACCTCGGAGGCCGTACGGTGGCGGACACGTCGGACACCAGAACCCCGGCGCAGATCGAGGCGGAGATCAAGCTCCGCCGCGCGAAGCTGGCCGAGACACTCGACGAGATCGGGGTGCGTGTGCACCCGAAGACGATCGTCGGCGACGCCAAGGCCAAGGTCGTGTCGAACATCGACCACACGCTCGGACGGGCCTACGTCGGCGTGAACCGGGCCGTCAGCAACACCAGGGCCCAGTTCGTCGACGGCGAGGGCGCCCCGCGTCTGGAGCGCATCGTGCCCGTGGCGCTCGTCGCCGTGGGTCTGGTGGGGCTGCTGGTCCTGGGCACCCGCCGTCGCAAGGGCTGACCCGGGCTCGGACGGATTCCCCTCAGGCAGGTAGGTTCTCAGCCGTGAGCGCCAACAGAAACAGCACCCAGGACGACAAGCTGCCCATCCGGATGCTGCACGACCGTGTACTCGTGCGGCAGGACACCGGTGAGGGGGAGCGGCGTTCCGGGGGCGGCATCCTGATTCCCGCCACCGCGGCCGTCGGCAAGCGGCTGGCCTGGGCCGAGGTCGTCGCGGTCGGGCAGAACGTCCGGACCGTCGAGCCGGGGGACCGGGTTCTGTACGACCCCGAGGACCGTGCGGAGGTCGAGGTGCGGGGCGTCGCGTATGTGCTCATGCGTGAGCGCGACCTGCACGCGGTGGCCGCGGACCGGTTCGAGGGGTCCGAGGACTCGACCGGCCTGTACCTGTAGTTCCACGGCCGAAGGGGCTGGTGACCATCGTCACCGGCCCCTTCGGCCGCTCTGTTGCTACGTTGGAGACGTCATCCCGACGAGACGCGCCGTACCGGGAGGCCTGGGAAGGGCCGCGCAAAGACGACGCACCCCCGTTCAGAGAAACCTTCGGAGGTGCCTGTCATGGCCTGGGTTCTGCTTGTCGTCGCCGGTCTGCTCGAGGTCGGCTGGTCGGTCGGGATGAAGTACACCGACGGCTTCACCCGGCTGGTGCCGAGTCTGTTCACCGGTGCCGGGATCGTCGCCAGCATGCTGCTGCTGTCCTGGGCCGCCCGTTCCCTTCCCATCGGTACCGCCTACGGCGTCTGGGTCGGGATCGGGGCGGCCGGTGCGGCGGTGGTCGGGATGGTCGCGCTGGGGGAGCCGGCGACCGCCGCCCGGATCTTCTTCGTGTGCCTGCTGCTGGTCGCCGTCGTCGGGCTGAAGGCGACCAGCGGCCACTGAGGTGACCGACGAAACGCGGTCACCGGTCCCTCAGTCGTCGGTCGGTGGGTCGCCGCCCGCCGTCGTGCCGCCGGTGGTCTGGCCGGTGGTGGTGTCCCCGGTGCCGCCGCCGGTGGTGGGGCCACCGGTCGTGCCCCCGGTGGTCGTGGTGTCGCCGCCGGTCGTCCCGCCGCCCGTGGTGGTGTCCCCGGTGGTGCCGCCGCCCGCGGTGGTGTCACCGCCGGTCGTGCCACCCGTGGTGGTGGTGTCGCCGGTCGTGCCGCCGTCGGTCTCGCCCCCCGTGTCCTGGCCCCCGTCGGTCGTGCCGCCGTCGTCCTCGTCCCCGGTGTCCGCGGACGGCTCCTCGCTCGGCTGCTGCGGCGGCGTCTCGACGACGTCGGCGCCCTCCTGGAGCTCGAGGTCGAAGTCGGAGGCCGGCTTGCCCTTCAGGGCGGTCTTGGTGAACTGGGCCCAGATCTCGGTGGGCGCCCCGCCGCCGTTGATGCGGGGCAGGCCCATCACGCCGTAGAGCGACTTGTGCTTGGCGGTGACCGGGTCCTGGCCCATCACCGAGACCACGGTGGCGAGGTCGGGGGTGTAGCCGGCGAACCAGGCGGCCTGGTCCTCCTCCGCGGTGCCGGTCTTGCCGGCGGCCGGGCGGCCCGCGGCCAGGGCGGCGGTGGCGGTGCCGTTGTCGACGACGCTCTGAAGGATCGACGTCGTGGTGTCGGCGGCCGCACGGCTGACGGCCTGCGAGGTCTTGTGCTTCGGCAGCTCGACGACGTCCTTGCCGTCCTTGGTGAGGCTCTTGATCATCGTGTACGTGCCGTGCTTGCCGTGGTTGGCGAGCGTGGCGTACGCCTCCGCCATGTCCAGCACGCTGGCGGTGTTCACGCCGAGCGCGATGGACGGCGACGCGGTCAGGTCCGGGGTGTCGGCGGGGATGCCGAGGTCGATCGCGGTCTGCTCGACCTTGTCGGAGCCGACGTCGACGGCCATCTGCGCGTACACCGAGTTCACCGACTTGTCGGTGGCGGTGCGCACGGTGATGTCGCCGTAGGAGACGTCGTCCTCGTTGGCGGGGGCGTAGCTGCCGCCGGTCCAGCCCTGGACGGGACGCTTGTTGGTGCCGTCGTAGATCGTGTTCGGGGTGATGGTGCGGCCGTCCTGGGTGGTGGACTCGTTCTCGACGGCCGCGGTGAACACGAAGGGCTTGAAGGTGGAGCCGACCTGGAAGTCCCGGCGGGTGGCGTTGTTGGTGTACTGCTTCACGTAGTCGATGCCGCCGTACATGGCGACCACCTGCCCCGTCTTGGGGTCGACGGCGGCGCCGCCCGCGCGGACGTAGGTGTCGACCTTGCGGTTCTTCTTGTCGAGCTTGTCCATCAGCTTGTCGTTGACGGCGTCGACGAAGGCGTCCTGCTTGCTCTTCTGGATGGTGGTGGTGATGCGGTAGCCGCCGGCGTCGAGCTCGTCCGCGGTGAGGATCTTGTTGTCGGCCAGGTAGTCCTTGACGGCGTCGACGAGGTAGCCGCGCTGTCCGGACATGCCGGTGGAGACGGTGGCCTCCTTCGGCATCGGGAACTCCAGGCCGGAGCGCTCGGACGCGCTGAGCCAGCCCTCCTTGACCATGCCGTCCAGGACGTAGTTCCAGCGGGCCACGGCGGCGGGCTTGTTCTGCGGGTGGGCGACGACGTCGTACTCGCTGGGCGCGTTCAGCAGGGCGGCGAGATAGGCGCCCTGGGCCGCGGAGAGGTCGGTGGCGTCCTTGCCGTAGTAGGCCTGGGCGGCGGCCTGGATGCCGTAGGAGTTGCGGCCGAAGTAGCTGGTGTTGAGGTAGCCCTCGAGGATGTCGTTCTTGGACTTCTCCCGGTCCAGCTTGATGGAGATGAAGAACTCCTTCACCTTGCGGGTGACGGTCTGCTCCTGGGCCAGGTAGTAGTTCTTCACGTACTGCTGGGTGATCGTCGAGCCGGACTGGGTGCCCTTGCCGGTGGCGGTGTTCCAGCCGGCGCGCACCATCGCCTTGGGGTCGATGGCGGACTCGGAGTAGAAGTCGCGGTCCTCGGCGGCCAGTACGGCGTGCTGGGCGTCCTTGGAGACCTGGGCCAGGCCGACGCTCTCCCGGTTGACCTCGCCGTCGCGGGCGAGCTGGGAGCCGTCCGCGTACAGGTAGACGTTGGACTGCTTGATGGCCAGGGCGTTGGCGGGCGGGATCTTCACCAGGGAGTAGCCGAGGAAGAACAGGCCGAACAGCAGCAGTATCCCGATGACGAAGGTGCCGAGCACCATGCGCCAGGTGGGGATGATCCGCCGCCAGCCGGTGCGCCTGGGCCGCTTGGGCTTCTTCCCGCCGGGCTCTTCAGCCGCCTGGGTCTCCTGGGGTGCCCAGCCCTGGTTCGGCTGCTGCGGCTGCGGCTCGTCACTCATGTCGTGCACGGACTCCTGTTTTACGTCTTTGCGTCGTACGTCGTCGTCGTACGCCCTCGTACGCCTTCTGCGTCCCCTGATGAAGACTCTCGCACCAGGCGTTCCGTTCCCGCGCAGCGGCACGCGTCTGCCCGGAAAACGGGTGGCGTGCCTCACCACCGGGGGGCTAGGCTCCTGCGCTTCGGTGTCCGGGCGGGCCGAGGAGGGCTGGGACTGATGGGTTCGGGGCGGTTGTACGTGGCCGTCGCGGCGGGGGGATTCAGACGGTACGCGACCTATCGGGCGGCCACCGCGGCCGGGGTCTTCACCAACACCGTCTTCGGGCTGATCCTCGTCTACACCTACACCGCGCTGTGGGACGAGAAGCCGCGTCTGGGCGGCTACGACCTGGCGCAGGCCCTCACCTACGTCTGGCTCGGCCAGTCGCTGTTCAAGACGCTCGCCAACGGGGGCGGGGGTGTGGAGGGCGAGCTGATGGAGCGCATCCGCACCGGTGACATCGCGATCGACCTGTACCGTCCCGCCGACCTCCAGCTGTGGTGGCTCGCGGCCGACCTGGGCCGCGCCGGGTTCGAGCTGCTGGGGCGCGGGGTGGTCCCCTTCGTGTTCGGGGCGCTGGTCTTCGACCTGGCGCTGCCGACCCAGGTGTCCGCGTGGGCGGCGTTCCTCGTCGCGGTGCTGCTGGCGATGCTGGTCAGCTTCGGCATCCGGTACCTGGTGGCGCTGAGCGCGTTCTGGCTGCTGGACGGCACCGGGGTGGCGCAGATGGTGATGTTCGCCGGGTGGTTCTGCTCGGGCATGATCCTGCCGCTGAACGTCTTCCCGGGCACGCTCGGCGAGGTCGTCCGGGCGCTGCCCTGGTCCTCGCTGCTCCAAGCGCCCGCGGACGTGCTGATGGGGCACGCGGATCCGCTCGGCACGTACGCCTTCCAGGCGATGTGGGCGGTGGTGCTGCTGGCGGCCGGGCGGATGGTGCAGGGGGCGGCGACGCGCAGGGTGGTGGTGCAGGGTGGCTGAGCCGAGCCGGTTCGTGGAGGGGCTGCGGGCCTACCGTCTGGTCTCCGCGATGTGGATCCGCTCCACGATGGCCTACCGCGCCTCCTTCGTCATGACCACGCTGGGCAACTTCACCGCGACCGCGCTGGACTTCGTCGCGATCATGCTGATGTTCTCCCGGGTCGACGCCCTCGGCGGCTACGACCTGCCTCAGGTCGCGTTCCTGTATGGCCTGGCCAGTACCGCGTTCGGGCTGGCCGATCTGCTGCTCGGCTCGATGGAGAAGCTGGGCCGGCGGGTGCGGGACGGCACGCTGGACACGCTGCTGGTGCGTCCGGCGCCGGTGCTCGCGCAGATGGCGGGGGACCAGTTCGGGCTGCGCCGGCTCGGCCGGATCACCCAGGGGCTGATGGTGCTGGGGTACGCGCTGGCCACGGTCGACATCGACTGGACGCCGCTGAAGCTGCTGCTGATGCCGGTGATGGTCCTGAGCGGCGCCGGGATCTTCGGCGCGGTGTTCATCGCGGGCGCGGCCTTCCAGTTCGTGGCGAAGGACGCCTCCGAGGTGCAGAACGCGTTCACCTACGGCGGGACGACGATGCTCCAGTACCCGCCGACGGTGTTCGCGACGGAGCTGGTGCGCGGGGTGACGTTCGTGCTGCCGCTGGCCTTCGTGAACTGGCTGCCGGCCACCTATGTGCTGGGGCTGCCGCTGCCGCTCGGGCTGCCGGACTGGGTGGCGTTCCTGTCGCCGCTGGTGGCGGTGGGGTGCTGCGCGCTGGCGGGGCTGAGCTGGCGGGTGGGGCTGCGGACGTATCAGAGCACGGGGAACTGAGGGGTCATGGACGAGGGACGCGACGAGGCCTTCATCGAGCTGGAGGGCGTGGAGAAGGTCTTCGAGGTCCGCAAGAAGACCGGCTGGCTGAAACGGGAGCGGCGCGAGGTGCGGGCGGTCGACTCGATCTCCTTCCGGGTGGCGCGCGGGGAGATGGTCGGCTACATCGGTCCGAACGGCGCGGGCAAGTCGACCACGATCAAGATGCTGACCGGCATCCTCACGCCGAGCGGCGGCCGGTTGCGGGTGGCGGGCATCGACCCCTCCCGTGAGCGCTCGCGTCTGGCGCGCCGGATCGGCGTGGTGTTCGGCCAGCGCACGACCCTGTGGTGGGACCTGCCGCTGATCGACTCGTACCGGCTGATGCACCGCATGTACCGCATTCCCGACGCCCGTTACCGCGAGAATCTCGACCGCTGTGTCGAACTTCTGGAACTGGCGGACCTGTTGGACGTCCCCGTGCGCCAGCTCTCCCTCGGGCAGCGGATGCGCGGTGACATCGCGGCGGCGCTGCTGCACGACCCCGAGGTGCTGTACCTGGACGAGCCGACGATCGGTCTGGACGTCATCTCCAAGGCCAAGGTCCGTGGTTTCCTGCGGGAGTTGAACACCGAGCGCGGCACGACGGTCCTGCTGACCACGCACGACCTCCAGGACATCGAGCAGCTGTGCTCCCGGGTGATGGTCATCGACCACGGCCGCCTGATGTACGACGGCCCGCTCGCCGGGCTGCACGAGGTGGGGGAGAGCGAGCGGACGCTGGTGGTGGACCTGGAGCGGGAGCTGCCGCCGATCGAGGCACCGCCGGCGCGGGTGGTGCGGGTGGAGGGGCCGCGGCAGTGGCTGGCGTTCCCGGCGGGGCAGTCGGCGGCGCCGCTGGTGGCGCGGATCGCGGCGGAGTACCCGATGGTGGACCTGTCGGTGCGGGAGCCGGACATCGAGGCGGTGATCGCGACCATGTACGCCGAGCAATCCGAGAAAGCGGTCTCGTAGCCGCTCGCGCCCGTAGCTCGTAGGCTGCTTCCATGACCGACGAACTCCCGGACCTTCGGGCCTCCGACGCCGATCGTGAGCGGGTCGCCGAGATCCTGCGGGACGCCCTCGCGGAGGGCCGTCTCGACATGGAGGAGTTCGAGGAGCGGCTGGACGCCACGTACAAGGCGAAGACGTACGGCGAGCTGACCCCGATCACCCGCGATCTGCCGACCTCTCCCGTCCCGGCGGTGAACCTGAGCAAGGGGCCGGTGGCGGACGGGAGTTGGGCCTCGCGGATCACGGGCGGCGAGGGTTCGTCGTCGTGGGCCGCGGCCGTGATGTCCGGGTTCCAGCGCAAGGGCCGGTGGACGGTGCCGAGGCGGTTCACCGGCTTCGCCTTCTGGGGCGGGGGTGAGATCGACCTGCGCGAGGCGGACTTCGCGGACCGCGAGGTCGAGATCACCTGCGTGGCGATCATGGGCGGTATCGAGGTGATCGTGCCGCCGGGTGTCGAGGTCGTCGTGCGCGGGGTCGGGATCATGGGCGGCTTCGACGAGCGCGCCCACGAGGAGCCGGACGATCCGCAGGCCCCGCGGGTGATCGTCACCGGGCTCGCCCTGATGGGCGGTGTCGAGGTGTACCGGAAGCTGCCCAGGGCGGAGCGCAGGCGGCGGAAGCTGGACTCCCAGTCGTCCCGGCGCGAGCTGCACGAGTCCTTCCGCGACGACGCGCGGGACGCGCACCACCACCTGCTGGACGGCCACCGGGACCTGATGCGCGACCGCCGCGACCGGCACGACCGCCGGGACGAGTACTGAGCGGTCCTCCTCGGAGGCGCTCTAGAGCTCCGCCGGTGCCGACCCCTTCAGGTCCTCCAGGTCGAACATCTCCGCCATCCGCGCGTAACCCCTGTCGCTGGGGTGCAGATGGTCCCCGGAGTCGTAGTCGGAGCGCAGCCTGCGCGGGTTGTACGGGTCCCGCAGCGCCTCGTCGAAGTCGACGACCGCGTCGTACACCTTGCCGGCGCGGATCTCGGCGTTGATCCGCTGCCGTACGTCCTCCCGCGCCCCGGTGTACCCGCGGTGGCCCTGGAAGGGCATCAGGGTGGCGCCGACGACCTTGATGCCGCGGGCGTGCGCCTGGCGGACCAGGGTGCGCAGGCCGTCGAGGATCCTGTCGGGGTCGGCGAGGTCCGGGTTGCGGAGGATGTCGTTGACGCCGAGGTCGACGACGACGACCTTGACGTTGGTGCGGCCCAGCACGTCGCGCGGGAAGCGCCCGATGCCGCTCTGGTTGTCGGCGGGGCGGCCCGGCCCGTTGGCGAGGACCTGGTTGCCGCTGATGCCCTCGTTGACCACGCTGTAGCGGGGCAGGTCGCGGCCGGACTCGATCGCGGTGCGCAGCCGCTGCGCGAGGACGTCGGTCCAGCGGCGGTTGGCGCCCTCGGTGGAGGTGATGCCGTCGGTGAGGGAGTCGCCGAGCGCGACGACGGTCCCCTCGGCCTCGTTGCTCAGCACGTCCAGCGCGGTGAGGTAGCGCCAGTACGGGGTCTGCTCGGTGTACGCCGTCCCCGTGACGTCCTCGGTGAGGTCGCCGTCGGCGACGTAGGAGATCTGCCGGGCGTGCGGGTGGTAGGTGACCGGCCCGGACGGCGTGGGGGAGTAGGTGGTGACCAGGACGTCGCTGCCGTGGGCGATGGCGATCCGCACCGCGTCGCTCATGACCTGCCCGCCGGCCGGGACGACGACCGTGGTGCTGCCGCCGAAGGTGAGGCGCCGCATGCTGTCGCCGGCCGCGGCGGCCGTGTCCTCGCTCGCGGCGACGGCGATCGACGCGTGCGTGATGGTCAGCGGGGACTGGCCGTAGAGGTTGGAGAGCGTGATGCGGGCACTCGTACCGCCGACGGCGGTGTGGACGACGTTGCGTACCGAGCGGCCCGCCATGCCCTCGGTCTCCGTGCCGGGCTCCGCGGCGGCCGGGGAGGTGGACCATGCGCCGACCCAGGTGCCGGTGGAGGCCGGGGCGGCGGGGTTGCGCGGGCCGGGGCCCTGGGCGAGTGTCTCGCGCTTGTCCGTGCTGCCGTCGTCGGCGGCGACACCGACGTACAGGGCGGCGGACAGCATCACGATCAGGGCGACGATCGCGGACAGCAGGGCATAACCGTGACGCCTGGTCATGCGGTGCGGTTCTCCTCGGGCAGATGGGAGCCCCAGGCTCCGATGTGATCACCTCATGATGCGTCATGAGATGAGGGGTGGTTGAACAGACCCCCCATTGGGCCACCGGAGTTCAGCAGTGAGCTCCCCCCGACCTGACAGACGTCGGGAACTCCTGATCCGTTCCAGGAGTCGGTCAGGAAGGGACAATGTGTGCGGGGGATCACGAACGGGTGGAGTGGATGGACAGCACGAAACCAGACGAAGCGGATGTCGCGGACGTGGGGCAGCATGCCCGTCCGGTCGCCGCCGGTAACCGCGCGATGACCGCGTTCAGCGCCGCCGACGAGGAGAAGCAGCGCGGCGTGCGCCGGATGAAGCTCACGGCGGCCGGGCTGCTGCTGTTCGTGGCGGTCGTGTACGTGCTCGCCGAGGTCGCCGCGCACCACGGCGCGGGCGCCTGGGCCGGGTATGTCGCCGCGGCCGCCGAGGCGGGCATGGTCGGCGCGCTCGCGGACTGGTTCGCCGTCACGGCGCTCTTCCGCCGGCCGCTCGGCCTGCCCATCCCGCACACCGCGATCATCCCGACGAAGAAGGACCAGCTCGGGGTGTCGCTGGGGGAGTTCGTCGGCGAGAACTTCCTCTCCCAGGACGTCGTGCGGCAGCGGCTGCGCGCGGTCGGCATCGGCGGCAGGCTCGGCGCCTGGCTGGCGGAGCCCGAGCACGCCGACCGGGTCACGGCGGAGCTGTCGGCGGCCCTGCGCGGGGCGCTGACCGTGCTGCGGGACTCCGATGTGCAGGCCGTCGTGGGCGAGGCGATCACCCGGCGGGCCGACGCCCAGGAGATCGCGCCCGGGATCGGCAAGATGCTGGAGAAGATCGTCGCCGACGGTGGCCACCGGCGGGTGGTGGACCTGGTGGTGGCGCGGGCGCACGACTGGCTCGTCCTGCACGACGAACAGGTCATGGACGCCGTCCAGGGCGGCGCCCCGGGCTGGACCCCCCGGTTCGTCGACAAGAAGGTCGGCGAGCGCGTCTACCGGGAACTCCTGCGGTTCGTGACCGAGATGCGGGACATGCCCTCGCACCCGGCCCGGGGCGCGCTGGACCGCTTCCTGGCCGACTTCGCCTCCGACCTCCAGTCCGACACCGACACCCGCGCGCGCGTCGAGCGCCTCAAGGGCGAGGTGCTGGGCCGGGGCGAGGTCCAGGACCTGATCGCGTCCGCGTGGACCGCCGTACGCTCGATGATCGTCTCCGCCGCCGAGGACGAGCGCAGCGAACTGCGGCTGCGGGTACGGGCGTCGCTGCTGTCGCTCGGGGCGCGGATGGCGGTCGAGCCCCGGCTCCAGGCCAAGGTGGACGGCTGGGTCGAGGGCGCCGCGGTGTACGTGGTCTCGACGTACCGCCACGAGATCACCTCGCTGATCACGGACACGGTGGCGGGCTGGGACGCCGAGCACACCACCCGGAAGATCGAGGCCCACATCGGCCGGGACCTTCAGTTCATCCGGATCAACGGCACGGTGGTGGGCTCGCTGGCGGGCCTGCTGATCTACACGCTCGCCCGGGCGCTGGGGGCGTAGGGCCTGCGACAGTAGCCGCCCTCCGGGCGACGAGGCCACTGTCCGAACAGGCCCTGGCCGCGGGCTCGGGCGACGGGCGTAGAACGGCTCCTTCGCGGGCACCCGAACCGGGTTCTCACTCGACGTGGAGGGGGCCCATGACCACCGCACAGGCCGGGACCGGCCGGACCGTGACATCGAACATCCCTGCGAGACTCGACCGCCTGCCATGGTCGCGCTGGCACTGGACGATCGTCATCGGACTAGGAACCGTATGGATTCTCGACGGCCTGGAAGTGACGGTCGTCGGCAACATCGCGGGAAGGCTGTCGGAGCCGGGCAGCGGCCTGCCGATCTCCTCCGGCCAGGTGACCGGGCTGGCCGCGGCCCTGTATGTCGCGGGGGCGTGCGCGGGGGCACTCTTCTGGGGCCGGCTCACGGACAAGTGGGGCCGCAAGAAACTGTTCATGATCACCCTGGCCGTGTACCTGGCGGCCACGGCACTCACCGCGGTGTCCTTCTCGACCTGGTGGTTCTTCACCTTCCGCTTCCTGACCGGGTTCGGGATCGGCGGCGAGTACGCGGCGATCAACTCCGCCATCGACGAGCTGATCCCGGCGAAGTACCGCGGCCGCGTCGACCTCATGATCAACGGCAGCTTCTGGCTGGGCGCGGTGGGCGGCTCCCTGCTGTCGATCGTCGCGCTGGACACGTCCGTCCTGGCGAAGGACGTGGGCTGGCGCCTGACGTTCGCGCTGGGCGCGGTCCTGGCCCTGGTGATTCTCCTCGTACGCCGTCACGTCCCCGAAAGCCCGCGGTGGTTGCTGATCCACGGCCGTGAGGAGGAGGCGGAGGAGATCGTCTCCTCGATCGAGCGGCAGGTGGAGTCGGAACGCGGCGAACGCCTCCCGGAGCCCTCGCCGGACGCCGAACTCACCATCCACCAGCGGGGCGGCGTGACCTTCGCGGAGATCGCCCGCACGGTCTTCTCCAAGTACCGCCGCCGCGCGATCCTCGGCTTCGCCCTCTTCATCGGCCAGGCGTTCCTCTACAACGCCATCACCTTCGGCTTCGGCGCGATCCTCACCAAGTTCTACGACGTCCCGACCGGCAGCACCGGCTACTACTTCGCGGTGATCGCGATCGGCAACTTCATGGGCCCGCTGCTGCTCGGCAAGCTCTTCGACACGGTGGGCCGCCGAGTGATGATCTCCTCGACCTACCTCCTGTCGGGCCTGTTCCTCTTCGGCACGGCCTGGCTCTTCGACCGCGGCGCCCTGGACGCGACCACCCTGACGGCCTGCTGGTGCGCGGTCCTCTTCTTCGCCTCGGCCGGCGCGTCGAGCGCGTACCTCACGGTCTCCGAGATCTTCCCGATGGAGACCCGCGCCATGTCCATCGCCTTCTTCTACGCCCTCGGCACGGCGGCCGGCGGCATCAGCGGCCCGCTGATCTTCGCCGACCTCACCGAGACGGGGAAGGTCGGCGACACGGTCCTCGCCTTCCAGATCGGCGCGACGCTGATGTGCCTGGCGGGTCTCGTGGCGGTACTGCTGGCGGTCCGGGCGGAGGGGCGGTCCCTGGAGGACATCGCCCGGCCGCTGACGGCGTCGTCGCCGAACGGCTGAGGGTAGGGCTTGGGCGGTTCCTACTGCGGGGGCGCGGGGTGCCGGGGGCGCCCGGGGTGCCGGGGGCGGGAGGTTCCCGGCGCCCCTACGTGCCTCTGGCCCTGGATGGTGCGGAGACGCGAGGGTGGGGGGCTGGGGCGCGGACAACAGACAGTCGGCGCCGACTACGAGGAGGTACCACCCGTGACCATCCGCCGGATCGTGCCCGACTTCCAGGTCGACTCCGAGGAGGCGATGAAGGCGAGCACCGACTTCTACGGCCTGCTCGGCTTCCGGGAGGCCATGAACATGGGCTGGGTCGTCACCCTGGCCTCACCCGCCAACCCCACCGCCCAGATCAGCTTCTTCACCGAGGAGCGCACCGCACCGGTCGTGCCCGACCTCAGCGTGGAGGTGGAGGACGTCGACGCGGTGTACGCGGAGCTCGTGGCGGCGGGCGCCGACGTCGTACGGGAGCTGCGGGACGAGGAGTGGGGCGTACGGCGGTTCTTCGTCCGGGACCCCAACGGGCGGATCGTGAACGTGCTGACGCACGGGGGGTAGGAGCGGCGGGGGTGTGGGCGGGGGTATGGGCCGGTCCCCGGTTGCGGTCGGGTTCGGGGGCGGGCAGGCTGCCGTCGATCTCGGCGTCGGGCCGGCTGCGGTCGGTTTCGGCACCGCGTGGCTAACCGCCGCCACCCTCCGCCCCGGCTCGACCGCCCTCGGTCGCCGGCTCCCACTCCGGGCAGTACTCGACGTGCACCAGGGGGACCGTACGGTCCAACAGGCCGGAGGTCGGGTGCAGTTCGGCGCAGGCGTGGCCGGCGAAGTGGCGCGTGCGGCGGTCCCGGCCGGGCCCGGTGTCGGCGAGGTCGAGGAAGTCCGCGCCGGCGTCCGCGAAGGGCAGGGCGCTGCCGCTCAGCACGAGCGTGTCGGCGGCGGTGGTCAGCCGGAGGCGGTCGCGGAAACCGGCGTGGTGGGCGCCGGGCACGGCACGGTCGGTGTCCGGGCGGAAGTCGGCACGCCGGAACTCGACGGTGTGCGGGCTGCCCCGCCCGAGCCGCCCGCGCACGTCCTTCCACCGGGAGGCGGGGAACTGCGCGGAGTGGTGCACCAGCAGCAGATCGCGGGCCCGGTACGGCTCGGGCAGCGGTTGCCCGACCGGCCGCTCGCCGTGCCGGCGCAGCGGGACGTGGACCAGTGAGCGCGGGGACCGGGCGGCCAGCAGCCAGGCCGCGGCCAGCTCGGCCGCCGCGGCTCGGTCCACCCTGAGGTCCAGCCAGTGCTCGGCGTCGTAGCAGAGCGCACGGCGCAGCCCTGTGGCGCGCAGCACCCGGTACTCGTCCGGCCCGAGCCGCACCCGATGTTCCGTGACGTGCAGTCGCATCGATCCCCCGCCTCCCCAGCGCCCGCGTTGCCGACGCTCAGCCCTGTCGGTCCGCCACCGCCCAGGAGGCGAGCGCGACGGCCCCCGCCACCCCGAACACGGCCGGCCAGGCCCCCACCTTCTTGGCCAGCGGATGCGACCCGGCGAAGGCGGCGACATACGCGGCGGTCAGCGCCCCGGCCGCCCCGCCGCCCGCCTGCTGCCGCCACTGCCGCGCGGCCGCGGCCCCGGCGACGGCCAGCACGACCCCGCCCAGCTGCCGCTTCCTGGTCCAGCGCGCCACGCCGTACCCACCGACGAGCCCGCCCGCCGCGACCACCGCGCTGGGAATTTTCGCCCTGTCCGCCATGTCTGCCTCCTGCCGATCGTGATCACCGCGGCCCGCGAGCCTCGTCCCTCGGGGTGTTTCCCGAGGTCCGGAGCTTCCGAGGCTAACCTCGACCCCGTCCCCCGACCCGGACCTGAGTCGGGGCTTGTCAAGTTTCCTCCTCCGAGTTATATAAGAAGGCGTCAGGGCATCGCACCCCAGTTCCTGAGGAGAGGAGTGACCTGTGATGCTCATGCGTACGGACCCCTTCCGCGAGTTCGACCGACTCGCGCAGCAGGTCTTCGGCGCCACCCGCCCGGCGGCCATGCCGATGGACGCCTACCGTTCGGGGGACGACTTCATCGTCCACTTCGACCTCCCCGGCATCGACCCCGAGACGATCGACCTGGACGTCGAGCGCAACGTCCTCAACGTCCGCGCCGAGCGCCGTTCCCCCGCCCCCGAGGGTGCGGAGACCATCGTCGCCGAACGTCCGACCGGTACCTTCACGCGCCAGCTCTTCCTCGGCGACACGCTCGACACGGAACGCATCGACGCCTCGTACGAAGCCGGGGTCCTGACCCTGCGCATCCCCGTGGCCGAACAGGCCAAGCCGCGCCGCATCCAGATCTCCGGCGACGGCCAGGGACGCAAGCAGCTGAGCAACTGATCACACACCGGCGAGCGCCCTGCGGGCCACTGCGCGGGGCGCTCCCGGCGATGGACGGAGGAGAGACAGCCACACATGGGCAGCTGGACTGAACTGGTGGAACTGGTAAGGGAATCGGGCCGTTACCCGACGGCGGAGGAGGCGGAACGCGTCACCCGCGTCGTCCTGTCGGCCCTCGGCGGCCATGTCACCGGCGACGAACGCGTCGACCTCGCCCGAGCCCTCCCGGAGCAGGCCGCGAGGATCGTCGCCGACCAGATCCCGGCCCGCCGCCCGCTGCCGGCGGCACAGTTCGTGGAGTCGGTCGCGGCCCGCACCGAGGGCGCGACCCCGGCGACGGCCCGCTGGGACGTCAGCTCGGTGCTGAGCGTGCTGCCGGGGGTGGTGGGCGAGGGGCTGGTCCAGCGCATCCTCCACCAACTCCCCTCCGGCTACGCCTTGTTGTTCGGCAGAGCAGAGCTGGTCCAGGCGGCCTGACCGCACGGACGACCCCGCCGGCGTGCCGCGGGCACCCCCGTGCGGCCTGGAGGTCTCGCCTGTGCAGTGCTGCATGTGGTCTCGTACCGGAAACCCAGTACAACCGCACAACTCTCCTCCGAGGAAGCACACTTGCCCCACCTCCCCCTGCCCGACGGCACGCGCCTGGCCTACCGCGACCACTCCCCGCCCGGGCCACCGACCCGCACGGCCCTGCTCCTGCACGGCCTCGCGGGCCACATGGGCGAGTGGGACGCCCTCCTGCCCCCGCTCCTCGCCTCCGGCGTCCGCGTGGTGACGTACGACGCCCGGGCCCACGGAGCGAGCACCCGCCGCCCACCGACGGTGACACGCCGGTCGTACGTCGACGACGCGGCCACCCTCGTCGAGGAACTCGGCCTCGCCCCCGCAACCCTGATCGGCCAGTCCCTGGGCGGCCATACGGCGATGCTGCTGGCGTCGGCCCGCCCGGAGCTGGTGGCCGCGCTGGTCCTCGTGGAGGCAGGCCCGGCGGGCCCGAGCCCGGAACTGCCCGCGCAGATCGGCGCCTGGCTGGACAACTGGCCCACCCCCTTCCGATCCCTGGAGGAGGCCGAGGCCTTCCTCGGTCACGAGGGGTGGGCGAGAGGGCTGGAGAGGCGCCCCGACGGCTGGCGGCCCCGCTTCGACCGGGACCGCATGGTCGAGTCCCTCACGGAACTGGCCGAGCACGCCTACTGGCCGGAATGGACGCGCATCACCTGCCCCACGCTCCTGGTCCGCGGCGAGAAGGGCACCATGCCCCCCACCGAGGCCACCGACATGCAGGCCCTGCGCCCGAACACCCATGTGACCGTCATCCCGGACGCCGGCCATGACGTACACCTGGAACAGCCGGAGCGGCTGGCGTGGACGCTGGACGAGTTCTTCAAGAGCGCCCTATGACGGCCTGAAGTGCGCGCTGTCGTGGACCGCATCGACACGACCGCCCCGGGAGGCTGTCCTTCCCGGGGGGGGCCGCGTCCACGACCACGTGGAGAACTCGCCGCTCGCGTCCGGGCTGTCAGTGAGTGAGCACTCGCGCGAAGAAGCCCACGTCCGGGTCGTCAGGTGTGCCGACGAGCAGAGCGCGGTCCAACAGGACGTTGTTGTGCTCGCAGCTCGTCTCAGGAAGCATCACGCAGGCGTGGCAGGCGGCAAGGTTGGTCCCACCGGTGCCGGACGCCTCGGACTCGACGCAGAGCGGATCGGAGGAGCACCACTCGGCGCGGCGGACGGCCGAACGGATCGTCCGGTCGAGGAGGTCCGGCTCACCCTGAGCGACAAGGCCGCCAAGGCTGCCCGCCGAGTCGCTGGTCGCCGTGTAGACGAGCACGCCTGCCATGCCGTCGGCTGCGTACAAGCGCTCACGCAGTGCGGCGGCGGGATAACCGGCCTCCAGGCTCCATTCGTTGATGAGTACGTGGGCCAATGTGTGCAGCAGCACCATGCGCGGCGTGGCCGGGGAAGGGGGAACGCGACTCGGATCCCCGGCGCGCTGTTCCATCACCCGCTGGTGAGCCGTGCGCATCCGCTCGACCCGAGCGGCGACCGCGGCACCCTTCTCCCACGCCTCGAGTCGCCTCTCGTCCAGACGGAGGAAGACCCCCTCGCCCCGCACCTCCATCGCAGGAAGCCATGGGAGAGGGGTGTCGGAGAGCGGTACTTCACAGGGTTCGGTCGTCGCGTCGGGATCAGCGAGCCGAGTGAACGCCGCGAGCGCACGCACCTCGCGGAGCTTCTTCACCAGCATCGGACCCGTGATCCCGAGGGGGTGGAGGACGCTCGTGTCGCCGAGCGGGGTCTCGCAGATGAACTGCTCCTTCCGGGAGCGTTCGCGTTCGTCGTTGCCCGCGCAGAGTCGGTCGTACTCCTTGTTGCGCAGCGCGCGATAGCGGTGGTCGAAGGTGGGCACGTCATCGCCGCTCGGGTCCTCCTCTCGTTCCGCGTCCAAGAGATCCATCACCTCGTCGAGCGGGACCGGGCTCTCTCCGTCGAAGAGAAACTTGAGGGCTCCCGCCACCTCCTCGCGACTGCTGAGACCACGAAGTCGGGGCCAGTGTTCAGCGAGCGGATCGGCGCGGCCGTCGCTCCACGGCGGGATGGAGAGCGCCGACTTCAGCACCGGCTGCCACACGGCCGAGGAACCACGCTGCAACGTGCGCGGAGTCATGCCGCAGGCCTGGGCGGGGACCGACGTACCGAGCCACGGACGCGTGCCACGGCAACGAAGCCCCAGGTCCTTGAGGGCGCTTTTACGGAAGGAGCCCTCCATCGAGACCTCGGGCACCCCGCAGGTGCAGGACACGAGGATCGCGCGCAGTGAGGAACTACGCCCTGAGGTACGCATCTTGAGGGTTCCACCGCACCGTCCGGCAGTCGTGGCGCCGGCACCGGAGCCTCGATGGACCCACTGCCAGTAAGGGAACTCGTCGAGGTGTCCGGCCTCGCAGGCGATCACGAAACGGGAGGGGACGAGGTCGGCTTCGCACGAGCCGCAGATGCTCCGGCCTGCCGGAGGGTTGAAGTCGCGGTGGCGCCGCAGGTCGTTGCACCGGGGACAGGAGTGCATGAGGGGAAAACGACGCACCCGGATGCCGTCCTTGCTGGTGTCCTCGGACGCGGGGGGCAGCCGGAAGTGCTGGACGTCGAGGAGACGGGCAAGGCGCCGTTCATGGATCCGGGGAGACTCGTCGACGCTCCAGTGCTCGTCGGCGCCGTCCAGGCCGGAGACGATGAAGGACTCCTGGTCCACGGCGACGAGCGAGCCCACTCCGTACGTGGTGATCGCCTGAGCCCGACGAACCGCGCCGCGACGGGGCAGGTTGCGGGCGGGCGCGGCGCTGTCCGTGCCGGTCCGGCGGCGACGAGCGGGGGGCGGCGGGGTCATCGGGTTGCCTCCATGAACAGAGCGGACTCGGCGTCGACATCGCGCAGGCTCCACAGAGTGCGCCATGCCTCGGCGTCCTCGGACTCGTCGTCGTACGACTTCAGGAGCGAGGGGGTGCGACTGCCCCTGACAGGCTCGAAGAGGAGGCCACCGTGCGTGTCGGCCTCGTCGCACCACCAATCGACGAACTCGTCGAAGGCGCGGCCCACCGCGTCGACCTCTTCCGGGGCGACGTCCTGGACACGGCTGAGAAGGATGGGCCTGACCTCCTCCCGGAGAAGGTGCTCGTAGGACTCGACCCGGCCCGCGGAGTCGTTGGCGCGGGCGGCCGGGACGAGGATGCGGGCCAGCGCGACGATCACCGCGTGCAGGCCCCGCTCGCGGGCCCGGGCGGAGAAGGGAGTGACGGAGGTGGACTCGACCTCGCGGTAGAGGGCGGAGTGGAAGTGCAGGAAGTTCTCGTAGTGGGAGCGGTCGCGGGAGCGGGTGGCGTTGAGCATCACAGCGACCAACCCCGGGTGGGCTCGGCCGACTCGGCTGGTGGCCTGGATGTACTCGGCCGTGGTCTGAGGCTGGCCCATCACGGCCATGAGTCCGAGCCGGTCCACGTCGACACCGACCGCGATCATGTTGGTGGCGAGGAGGACGTCCACGGTGTCCTCGTCGGGCAGCTTCTTCTCGATGCCCTTGAGCCGGGTGGGGATCTCGCTGGCGTCGATCCGGCTGGTCAACTCCGAGTAGTTGGCCACCGCACGGGCGGCCACGCCCTCGCGTCCGGCGAGCACTCCCAGATACGCCACCACGTCGTCGTGCACCTGTAGTTCGGCCGCGGACAACAGCCGGAGACTGTTGAAGTAGCCGACGAGACTCCAGTACGCGTCGCGTACCTCGTCCTCGGTCCTGGCCTGCTCGGCCCGGTGCAGCAAGGTGGCGTACGTACGGATCAAGAGGGTGGACTGACTGGTCCCGGGGGCCAGGAGCCCGACGTAGCGGCGGCTCGCCTTCTCCTCGCGCGGGGTTTCCACGGCGAACCATGAGTCCCGGGAGTCCAGGCCGGCGGGCGGGAACTGGCGGACGTCACGGGCGAAGAGGTGGCGGCCCTGGTCCGCCGCACGGCGGATGGTCGCCGTGGAGGCGATCACCTTCGGGCGGTCGGCGAGAGCGTCCACCGCGGTCTCGTAGAGGCCGGTGAGCGTGCCCAACGGGCCTGAGATCAGATGGAGTTCGTCCTGGACGATCAGCTCCGGGGGCGGGGTTCGGTCGCCCGGGTCGTCACGGTTGAAGAGTGCGGCGGTGGCCGGACGCCACGGCATCGACGCGAACTTGTCGACGGTGGCGATCACCAGCGTGGGACGGGCGTCGTACACGGCCTCGTCGATCAGGTGGACGGGCAGGCCGTCGTCGAAGGCGCAGTCGGTACCGGGGCAGCGGACGTGCATCCGCTTGGCGTCCTCGTCGACCTCGTAGGCGCGGGCGTCGAGGCGGGTGCCGCACCAGGGACAGGCGTGCAGCTGGACGGGATTCTCGGTGGCGAGACGCTTGTCGAGGTCGCCGCGGAGTTCGCCGAGCCTCTTCTCGGCCTCCGCCAAGGTGTTGGGTGTCGCCGAGCGGCCCACCCACATGCCGATGGAGAACTCCACGAGGCCCAACTCGGGCCTGGTGCGCCGCATGTGCTCCATGGCGCAGATCAGGATGGCGGCACGCTCGAACTGCTGGAGAGTGAGCAGGCGCAGGGTGTAGCGCATGAGCACGGTGACACCGGCGCCGTCGGGTCCCTTGCGAATGCGGCGCAGGAACGACGTGAGGGCGATGAGACCGAGGTACGCCTCCGTCTTGCCACCACCGGTGGGGAACCACAGCAGGTCGGAGACGGCACGGTCGCGGTGCTCGGCGTCGTCGATCCCGGCGAGGCAGAGGAGCAGGAACGCGATCTGGAAGGGGCGCCACCGACCTGCAGTCGGGTCGGGGGAGCCGATGCGACCGCTCTTGACCCAGGCGCTGCGGGCCCGCTGGTCGGCCATGGCGTGGTTGGCGAGCCGGAAAGCCTGCATCAAGTCGGGCTTGGAACCCAGGAGTTCGATGCCCTCCCGCACACGCCCGAGCGCCTCGCGGCACGCCCGCACCTGGGCCCGCGCCGGCTTCTCGTACGTGGTGCCGGTCAGCGCGTCGGCCTCGATCTCCTTGCGGTCGATCCAACGCTCGTAGCCCGTGGCGAGCTCCCTCAGCGCGGCCAGGATCTCGGCGTCCGTCCGCTCCGCCAGGCCGAGCATGGACAGTGCCGAGCTGTCGATCTCCGGGTTGGAGTCGGTGAGCAACACCTCCACGGTGGGCACGAACTCGCTGCGCACCTCGGTGACAGCGGCGGGGACGGTGTCGGTGACGCCGATCGGCGGCGGAGTCCAGTCCCACTCGGCGGCGCAGCCGTGACCGACGGCGAAGGTCGGGGCGTGGCGGTGCAACAGGCGGCTGGTCGCGACCTCGTCGTCATGGGAGGCAGCCGGGGCGGGCCGATCGACGAAGGCGGTGGAGCCGTTGGCGGCGCGGATCGTGAGGCCGCACTGGAACAGGGAGAACGCGTCCTGGAGTTCCCGCTCGCCGACGCGGTGGGTGTTCACCAGGGTGACCGTGACGGTGACCGTCCCGGTCGTCGGGTCGTAGCGCCTCACGTTGACGCGCAGCGCGGCCCCGCCACCGAGTTCGACCTTCTTGTCGGGATCGGGCGTGGTCACGTCGACCGTGGTGTCCGGAAGGACGAGTTCCTTGCGCCGCCACCACTCCCGCTGCTCGGAGACGGTGCGTGCTTCGGCGCGGCGAGCGGGGATCGGCCTGCCGTCGGCATCGGTGGGCTCGTAGACGGCGGCACGCGCCGAGATCACGATCGCCTCGCTCACGGCGGGAGCGACCGCGAAGGTGAGGCCCATGGACGACGGACGCCGGGATCCCGCGGCCCCCACCTCCTGGGCGGTGCCGGACTCCTCGATGTCGTCGCGGGTGCGCTGCGGGGCGATGTCGAGACCGTCCTGCTCGCCGTCGTCCGCGCGGAGCTGCTCCTGCGCGGCCGCGTTCGCCGCGCGCGGGTAGAGGACGCCGGCCAGGTAGCGGTCGATCGGGGCCTCTTCGGTCAGGACCTCGTCCCGGTCCTCCGGTGCGGCGTCCGGAGCGGGACCGAGGAGCTCGCGGCGCAGCCCCACCAAGAGCTCCTCGTCCCGGACCCGATAGTGCTCGGAGTGCCGACCTGTCGTGTGCGTCATGCGCTCTGCTCCTCGTTGTCGTCGGCCCGCCGAAACCTGCCGATGCCGGTGATCCGCGGCACGATCCACACACCACGGTCGCCCAGGCCGGCGTTGACGCCCGCGGCGGTACTCCCCGACACGGTCTCCAGGACGTCGACGCGCAGGCCGTGGATCTCGTCGGGCCACCACGGTTCCCACGTGCGGTTGACCTTCTGCACCTGGAACAGATCCGTACGGAACCGCTCCGACGCCTCGCCGATCTCCCGCCCCTCGTGCAGCAAGGCGTACGGCGGGCTCTGGCACTCCCCCATCGGTAGGTCGTGACGCCTGCGCAGCATCACCTCGTGCCCGGAGCCGACCCGCTCCAGGAGGTACGTTTGCGTCCCCACCGCGTCGGTCCCGTGACCGGGTGGGTCGTCCCGGCAGACGTCGCCCGCCTCGGCGACGATGCCGAACCGGTCGTACGACCGCCACCCACCGACGTATCGGCGACCGTTCTTCCTGCCCCCGGCCCTCTTGATGATCGGCAGTTCGGGAGGAGGGGCGTGGTAGAGGTCCTGGCGGACGCGCGTCATCGCCACGTACAAGGCGCGAGCCTCGGCCGGGAGGTCCAACTCGTCCTTGTACTGCCTCTGGAGCTCGGCGACGGTCGGCGGGGCCAGAACGATCACCCGGTCGAATTCGAGGCCCTTGGCCCGGTGCACGGTGGAGACGACGATCCGCGTGGACTCGGGGTCGGCTGCCTCGTCGGGGAACCTGCCGTCGGTTACCAGGCGCCGCAGCCGTTCCAGGTCGAGCACATTTCGTGCGGCCGAACGCGTCGCCCGCTGCAGCACCGCCCACAGAACGCTCACGTTCGGCTCGTAGGGCAGAGGGATCTCCAGGAGCAGAGAGCGGAACCGGTCCTCGGTGAGGCCCGTCGCCCCGGTGCGGCGCAACAGCTCGGCGACCCAGTACGGCACCGGTCGCTCCTCGAGGGGACGCCTCAGCCGATGCTCGACGCCGTTCTCATGGAGCAGGCCGGAGACCACCAGCGCCTGTCGGTTGTCGCGGGTGAGGATCGCGCAGGTGTCGGCGAGGTTCCGCAAGCCGTCCAGAGTGAACGGGTCGGTGAGGTCGCCCGCCCCGTTCGCGGGCTCCAGGAGCAGGTCGCGCAGTTCCGTGTAGAGGATCGCCGCCTCGTCCGGGTCGCCGACCTGCTGGAGCCGGGGACCGTGCGTCAGCGCGATCCGCGCCTCGCCCGTGGTGGCCCGGAAGTTCTGAGTGAGACGCAGCTCCACCAGGTCGTCGGGGTACGAGCAGCGCAGCCAGTCGAAGAATCGGCCCGTTTCGTCCGAGCGCTCCGCAGGGTCGCCGATCTGGAAGCCGTAGACGGACTGGGCCGCGTCGCCGACCACGGTGAAGCCACAACTGTCCTGGTACCGGTCGAGCAGTGCCTCCGCCAACTCTCGCCGGCCGCCCAACAGATCCTGTACCTCGTCGATCACGACATGAGCGGGCGGGACGGCGTCGCCTGCCTCCAGCGCCCCCTTCTCCACCGCCTCGGCCGCGGCCGTGATCCGCTCGTCGAAGCCGACCGCACCCCACTCGCCGTCCGGGTACGCCTGGACGAGCACTCCGTACGCCCAGGCGTCGAACGTCTGGGCGCGCACTCGGCGGGCCCGCTCGCCGTGCCGCGAGATGCGCTCACGCAACTCCCGGGCGGCGGCCCGGGAGAAGGTGAGCACCAGGATCTCGGCGGCCTCCAGTGTCTCCTCCGGGTCCTCGGCGCCGCACAGCGCGTCGAGCCTGCGCACCAGCGTGTGCGTCTTGCCGGCCCCGGCACCGGCGGTGACCAGGACACGTGCGTCCCAGGGCTGCTCGACCACGGCCCGCTGCTCGTCGGTGAGCGGAGGGCTGTCGAGGTAGGTGTCGGTCACGTACGGCTCCAGAGATGCTCGAACTGGGTGAAGGCGAGCTGGGTGTCGAAGTTCGCGATGTTGTCGCTGACGTTGAGGATCAGGCAGCTTTCCTTGCCGCCGTTCCGTGGCCCGCGCAGTCCCCGACCGATCATCTGCTGGTACACGTTGGTGCTGTAGACCGGCCTGGCCACGACCACGGCACGGGTGGCCGGCGCGTCGAATCCCTGGGTGAGCACACCGTAGTTGGTGAGCACACGAATGCGTCCGTCTCGGAACTTCTCGATGCGGGTGCGGCGATCCTGTGGACTCGTCGTCGAATCCACCGCGGCGGACGGGACACCCTGGTCGTTGAGCATGGCCGCCAGATATTTGGCGTGGTCGACGGAGGTGGCGAACAGCAACGTCGGCCAGTCGTCCGGCAGTTCGGTCACCGAATCCACGATGCGTCGGCTGCGCGCGTGGTCGTCGGCGAGTCGCTGCTCGGCGGAGCGGGAGAGCATCGCCATGCGGTCGGCGTGCGTCTTCTCGTCCCGGGTGAGTTCGATCCGGCCGCCTTCGAGAGTGCGGTGCTCGACCTGGGCGAGCATGCCCCACTCCTGGAGGTCGCGATACGGGTCACCCGACGGGAAGACCCCCTGGTCGAGTCGTCTGTTGCCGAAGCGGTTGACCAGACGGCGGGTCTCGTCCTCGTTGGTGTTGCGGAACGGGGTGGCGGTCAGGCCCAGCAGATGACGACCGGTCTCGTACTGGGTGAGGCCCAACTGGCCGAGGATCTCCGTGTACCGCTTGGAAATGGCGGTGTGGGCCTCGTCCACGATCACCAGCGCGGCCTGACGCAGCCAGGCGTACTGGTCGATGCCCAGGCACCGTTCCAGCTTGGCGTCGATGGCGACCACCAGGTGAGGGTGGTCGACGACGTTCCCCACCTCGTTGCTGCTCCAGAGTCGGCTGATCGTCAGCGGCCGCTCCGCACCGACCTTGCTCCAGACGAACTTCCAGCTCTGTACCGCCTGTTCGCACAGCTCCTCGGTCTGCGCGATCCACAGCACGGGGCCCTCGAGGTCGCCGACCCGCTTCACCCAGCGGATCACGGCCTCGGCGGTGACCCGGGTCTTGCCGGCGCCGGTGGGCAGGGACAGCATGCCGCGCTGGGGGGCCAGCCGGTCGAGCATGGTGGAGATGTTCCGGACCAGGTCCTCCTGGTAGTCGTGGAGGCTCGGGAAGTCTCGCGGGCCCGCGACCGTCTCGAAGGGAGGCGGTGACGGAGTCCGCGAACCGGCGAAGGCGACGGGCAGCCTCAGGTCCGAGACGAACGCGATGGCTGCCGACGACCCGCCGTACGCAACAGGCGCGTTGGGGAAACGGGCCTGGATGTCCCGGGCGTGCTGCTGGAGCACACCGTCGCCGTGAGCATTGAACGCCATCTGTGCGATCCGACGCCCGGACGGCTCCACACCGTCGTGCGCCTGCAGTTCGGCCTCCACGAGACCTTCCGGGAGCCCGGCCCGGAGCGCGTCCGCACCGATCAGCAGCTCGACCTTGGTCACCACGTCCTCGGCCTCCCGAACCGCTGCCTGAGCCGCCTTCAGCTCGCTGTCCCGGGCCATGCGGTCCTGATGCTCCAGCACCGTGCGGCAGCCGGCGGCTCCGAGACCGAGGCCGAGCTCGCGGTCGACGAGCCGCAGCATCGGCTCGGGGTCCAGAGGCACACGGACCTTGACGGTGCCGCCCTGGCGCACGGCGTCCAGGGGGGAGGCGTGCGTGCCGTTGGGCGTGCGGGTGACCGCCTCCAGCTCGGTGCACCGCTGCACCAGGCTGTTCCTGTTCCCGCTGTTCAGACGCTGCCGCAGAGCGGGAAACAGCTCGACCAGCGGCACGGGGTCGCCCTCCGGCACTTCGCGAGTCTCCTTGCTGATCACGTCTGCGAAGCGGAGCATGCCCCACTTCTCGATCATCAGCTCGGCGTCCTGGGCAGTCGGTACGAGCAGCGCCGGGAGCTGCTCGGCGCGGAGCATCCGGTACTCCGCTGCGCCGACGGCGAGGGTGATCTCGTCGTCGGGCCGGGTGCCCCATGTATCGCCGATCCGGCAGCGAGTCAGCGAGTCCTCGGGGAAGTCCGCACCGAAGCGAGTCAGCATCACGTAGGTGGCGCCGACGAACGAGTCGTCCTCGCTGCGGGACACGTCGTCGAGGAGCGCGTCCCAGCGGTCTGCGGGCACCTCGTCGACGGTGGTCGGGAGTCGCAGTTTGCGGGCCTTCTCGGGGGAGACGTCGGCGACCGGGAGCACGTCGCGGTAGTCGGCCAGTTGCGGACCGACGGCCTCCGTCAAGGGCTTGATCCCCTGGGAGGTGGAGACCGTGCCGTGCTTCTTGAGCATCCAGCGGATCGGTGAGATCACCGCCTGCCGGGTGCCGGTCTGCGCACCGACCTGGAGCGTCCAGCTGTCCACCACGGCCTCGTCGGGCAACGCCTTCAGGAAGGCCGCGCGGGACTCCTCGGACAGCGCGCGGAAGATGTGGAGCGGGCCGCCGATCGCGGCACCCTCGAACTTCATCCGATTCAAAGAGGGGCGCGGTGTGTCGGCGGCCAGACTGCGCAGGTAGGCGGCGTGGACGGCTTCCCGGTACGCCTCGAACCACTCCTCGCCCGTCTGGGGCTGCACTCCGCCGGCCGGTCGTTCCCGCAGACCGACCTGGGAGAAGAAGGACATGTCGTCGGAGTGGAACCCCAGGTCGACGGCGACGCTCGGGTCGCGCTCGGCGTTCACCACGGGGCCCGGCAGCATGCAGTCCTCGATCGGCCGGAACCGACCGCAGGTGGTGCGCACGCGGAGCGTCGAGCGAGGAGTGGGGACCCGCTCCAGGACCCGTTGGGTCAGGCGACGGACACCGGCCTGGCGGAACAACTCCCAGAACCGTTCCCAATCCGACGGGGCGTAGTGGTCGAAGCCCTGGTCGAGCACGCTGACGAACCGGCCTTCGGCGTGGGCCTCCTGGATGCCGAGGACGTTGAGGGCGTGGGCAAGCGACGGGTCCTGGGCGATCTCGTCGACCACGTACACGGTGGACTCGCGCAGGCCGCCCTGGTCGACGCGGCGGAACACCTTGCCGGGCACGGGGGGGACGAGTCCATGCTCCTCGGTGAGCACGATGTGGGCCTTGCGGGCCTGCTCGGCGAGGGGGGAGCCGACCTCGATCATGTCCGCGAGGATGCGGACAGCCGTCTTCGACGCCTCGACGCTCCCGCTTTCGACCAGAGCCTCCAGCCACTCGCGGACGTCGGCTCGCTCGTGCCCGGCCGCCTCCAGGACGTGCACGACCTTTCCGGAGCGCAGGCTGTCGACCTCGACGCTGGGGTGCAGCCAGTTCGAGGGGCGACCGGGGCACTCGTGCCACATCCGCAGCCAACGGAGCAGACTCTTGAGGTCTTTGTCAGGGCGCGGGTGGACCTGCAGCGCGGTCGGGACGCGCAGGACACCGTCCTGGTCGGGCAGTGACGGGCCGATCGCGGCGCGACTCCAGATCTCCCGGGTCAGGAACTCGTCGGCCCAGCTGATCGACTCCTTCACGCGGCCGGGAAGCAGCGGGAGGTAGGCGCCGGGGTCCTCTGCGGGGGTCAGGGCGGGCAACGAGTCGACCACCAACTGCGCCGCCACCCGGATCATCTCCTGGTTGAACGGAGAGGAGTCGAGGAGGTTCTGGCGGTCCTCGTTCGTCTTCCACGCGCCGTTGAGGACGCCGCTCAGGGACATCTCGTACTTGGTGGGGAAGAAGGACCAGAACTTGCCGCGTCCACGCGCTCGTGAGCTGACGTACAGACCGCTCTCGGGATCCTTCTCCAAGGTGGGGACAGCCCAGGCGAGATCGAGCGAGAGCCGGTCGTGCAGTTCGCCGGCGTCCGCGCGGGCCGCCGGACCGGGTTCGTGAGTGGTGGTGAACACGCGCCAGCGATCCGTCGCGGTGGCCTTGGCGGTCCGCTCCTCGATCACGGTGTGCAGGTCGCCGCTCCGGTGGGCGGTGAGCACCCGGCGGGCCAGGGGACGGGGCCGGCGATCCTCCAGCACGACCTTCGCGACGTGCGGCGAGAAGAGCTGGAAGCCGACCGGGAACTCCTCACGGGGCTCGCCGTGGTCCTTGGCACGGCCGCCGTGCATGTCCTTGCCCAGCCGGACGTCGGCCTTCGGCAGCAGGGAGAGGCGGACGACCGTCGTCGCCCATGCCAGCAGTTCGTTCAGGACGGGGTCGGCGGCGCGCTCCGCCGCCTCGTCGAGGGGGCGGGCCATGCGCAGGACGGGGGCGTCGAACGTCGATCCGTACCGCTCCCTGACACCGGGGACTGCACTGATCTGCTCGTACGACCAGGCGCGGTCGAATCCGAAGCTTCCGGTGCGGCTGAAGAATTCCGGTGCGTCGGTCACCACGAGAACAGATTTCACGCCGACGCCGAATCGCCCGATCTGACCTCCGCGCTTCTTCGACATGCTCATCCGAAGGATTGTCTCGGCGCCTTCCGGCGTGATCGGATTTCCCTCGTTCGCGCAGTAGAGATGTGACTCCGTGAGGACCACGTGAACCCGACCGCCCGGCTCGTCGGCGATTTCGTCCGCTGCGTTCTGAACGAGTTCGAAAAGCTGGCGATCGCCATATCCGCCCTGCGTGATACGTCGCTCGCCGTTGGCGTGTTCGGCCACGAGTCCAGGGTCCACGGCGTAGGTCTGCAGGACGCGGGAGGATTGTTCGAGAACGGTTTGGATCACCGGAGAGGACGAAGACGACACTGCTTCTGCGCTCCTGGGTTATCGAGGTTCGACGAAAGCGTGAGCGACGGGACGACTGCTGACATCAGCCGGCCCGTACTGGGAGACCTGGATCCGTGGCTCGCCATTGCCTGGTCAGGCCGTGGTGGAGGCGTCGTCCGGCAGATCCTGGACAGCCTTCGCCAAGTCGGGGAATCCTTCCGCGAAGACCTCTTCGGACAGGTTGTATCCATGGAGAATCTTCACGACCTCGACCCTGCTCTTGGCCGTATCAATTTCCAGGTAGAACGAACTCAATTCCCGGGACGAGTGCAGGAGGTCGCTGTGACAGTATTCATCCATGAAGTGGTCCACCCCTGTTCGATATGCCCTGATCGCACAGGGGTTTCAGGTGCACGTGCCCCCGTGAAAAAGTAGAAGTAATTGTTCCTGGGTGAGCAGATTTTCTCGGCGATCACGCTACCGGGTGGACCTGTTCGAGTGTCAATGATTTTTGGGGAATTGTTTCTGCGCAAGGTTCGGTGCTGAATCCGGGCGCACTTCTCCCCAGGCCGCCCGTCCTCCCCGATTTCGAGGTTCACGAGCGGGATGAGACCCGCCATCGTCACCGAAGTTAGCGGTAGTCACTCCGAGGTGCAACCCCGAACTCCCTTGCCGCTGAGGGGAGTTGACCTGCCCGCTCGTCGAGGCCCGCAGAGGCCGAGGGCAGAGTGGTGCGAGATCGTCGATTCTGAGCAAATCGGGCAAGAGTTCAAGGTGTTCGAGGTCGTCCAGCCCGATCAACTGTTGGTTGACGCGCCCGAGTCTGTCAAATTAGCCTCATGGTGTGCGGCACAGGATCCGCATGTGACTCCGAGGGAAGAACGGGTGGCACGTGGAGACAGGTGAGGAGTTCGGGCCCTGGCTGTCCCGGCAGCTCAAGCTGGCAGGGAAGACGCAGGCAGAACTCGCCGAGGAGCTCGGTCTGACCCGGGCGGCGGTCTCCGCCTGGATCACCGGAAGGTCGACACCTCGCCCGACCGTCATGACCGACATCGCCAAGGCGCTCGGCACCGACGTCGGGACGGTGCACACGCGCACCACCGACACCCAGGCCGGCCTCCCGGTCATCTGGCACCACCGCCGCGGCTACCTCGACGGTGGCCGGGACATGGGCAACGCCGCCGCCTTCGCCTTCGACGCCGATGTTCAGGTCCTCGCTCGCGAGACCTGCCAGAACAGCCTCGACGAGCGGCTGGACAACGGTCGTCCCGTGCGCGTCCGCTACACCCTGCACGAGCTGACCGGCAAGGCACTGGACGACTTCCGAGAGGCGATTCTCTGGAACGAACTCTTCCCGCACTACTCCGCCGTCTCGGAGAGCGCGGGTCACCAGAAGGTCGGGCGGGTCGTGGACGCCGGGGTGCGCGACATGTACGAGAAGGGCCGCCTGGTCCTGTTGCGGGTCGACGACTACAACGCCTCCGGCCTCACCGGCGACGACTACGCGGACGGCAAGTTCGCCGCCGTGGTCCGGCGGCAGCTGGAGAGCCTCAAGTCCGGGCACAACGCGGGCGGTTCGTACGGCCTGGGCAAGGCGACCCTGTGGGCCACCAGCGCCCTGGGGCTCGTGCTCATCAACTCGACCCTGTCCGAGGCGCACGAGGGCCGCAGAGAGCGTCGGCTCATCGGCCGACTCGAACTGCCCTGGCGGGAGGTCGACGGTGAGGCCTTCGCGGGGCCCGCCTGGCTCGGTCGCCCCGATCCCGACTCACCGGGCGCCGATGTCACCCGCTCCTGGTGGGCGGACGAGGAGACCGTGGCACGCCTGCACCTGACACGGGAGAACGACGAACCCGGCACTTCCTTCCTCATCGTCGGAGCGCACGACGTCGCCAGCCTCGACGAGAAGTCGTCCGACGCATTCGAGGTCGACGACGAGACCATGGACGCGGAGGACGAGGGCGGCGAGGACACGCGGGACCTCCGCAGGATGCATCGGCGTCTGGTCAAGGCTTTGGGACGCGACTTCTGGGCCGCCATGACCGGCGGTGGAGGCAAGCTGCCTCGTTTGGAGGTCTTCGTCCGCGCCGTACGCAACGACGGTGAAACGGTCGTGGAAGAAGTGCAGGTGGACCCGTCCGTCGAGCAGCCCACCCGGACCCGTGCCCTGCGGGCGTACTACGAGGGCGCCACCGTGGACCGGCTCACCGAGGCCGGGCAGGTGGCCGCGCGAAGCGTTCCACTGAAGCTGCCTCTTCTCGGAGGCGCCCGCGGAACTCTCGGGACGCACCAAGCGATCCTGTTGGTCACGGAGTCCCTGACCGACGCGGAGCGGGAGAAGGACGGGCTGAAGAACCAAATTCACTCGCTTCGGGGCAACGGCATGACCGTCAAGAAGTCGACGGTCCCGAACCTGCCGCTCGGGGCGAACCCGTTCCAGGCCGTGCTCCTGGCAGGTGAAGCCGCCGGGGAGACAGCTGCCTTCGCACAGGAGGCCGAGGAGTTCCTACGCGCCGCAGAACCGCCTGAGCACGATCGCTGGGGACAGACGGAGGAACTGACCCTGCGGTGGTCACCGTCCGCGTACCGGCGGATCAACGCCTTCACCTCCGAGGCCAACACCGCTGCCAGGGACCTCGTCGCGCGGCCGAAGCGCGGTGGTCGCGAGGGCGGGGAAGCCCTCCGCAAGGCATTGACCGTGAAGAAGAGGCCCAAGGCCAAGGCGCCCGCCGGGCCGGTGGTTCCGGAGCTGAGCGGCCTCGACGCGACCATCGGCGACGACGGGGAGTGGCGGATCACCGCCGAGGTGAGCATCCCGCGCGGCGACGAAATCGTCCCTCTGGTGCCGGTCGCCCAGTTGGACGTCCGCTCCGGCGGCCGCCCGAAGCTGGACTGGGCGGAACTCGTGGCGGTCGAGGGCTGCGAGGTGGAGGACGGCGTCCTTCGGTTCACCCCCGGCGCACGGCGCGCGAAGTTCCGAGGGGCCACCGATGTCACCAGCCATCCGGTCAGGACCGCTCTCACGCGCCTCGTCGTCGAACTGCGCGCCGGCAAGGGGGAGTGACCCGTGAAGTTCTACCCGTACAAGAGGCTCAACCGACCGATCACGCTCAGAGTGACGTCGGTCTCCCTCAGCCTCCCCGACGGTACCCGCGACCAGCTGGAGACCGCGGCCTACTCGACCCAGCAGCAGGCCGTCGCCCTCGGCATCGCGGGCCACGCCGACTGGGTCAGCGCCACGATCAGCCTCTCGGCGACGCTCCCGCCGGGGGCGAACGCGCCGGACGCGGCCTGGTCCGACCTGCACGTCCTCGCCGTGCTGACGGACGGTGAGACCAACGTACGTACGTCCGTGAACCTGACGCGTGACGCGGAGGGCGGTCTGGACTGGTCGGGTTCCCTGCAGGTGCATCGGGACGACCACGTGGGACGTGCCTCGCTCGCCGTCCACGCCGTCGGGACGGTGGACGGCGTGCAAGGACGTTCGATCGCCGAGACCCACCAGAGCTGGACTGTCGACACGGTCTCCGACGAACCGGTGAGCGGACTCCGACTGGACGTCCAGAAGGCCTCGTTCACGAAAAGCTCCCGCGAGCTGCTGCGGGCCTGCGCTGACGCGCCCTGGATCGTGGACGTCTCGGCCAGGGTGCCCACCGTGTTCGTGAACACCGATGTCGAAGGTGTTTATGGACTGCTGGACAGCAACGGTTCCAGCGTCGACAGCAAGGTGCGTGATCTGTTGGTCGCCCAGATGGCCACCGACGTCTGGACGGCGGTGTTCCACGGCGCCATCGGCGATCTGGAGGTGGAACCCGGCGGCGGTCCGGTCTTCCCGACCGACTGGCAGGGCGAGGTGCTGCGGGAGATGCTCCCGGACGTGATCCCCGGGGTGCACGTCGAGGAAGCCCTGCGACAGGTGCATCGCCGTCGTACCGGCGACTCGGGTTGGGCGGAACTTCAGACCCGCATCCACTTCGCGGCGGTTCGTCGTGCCGATGCCAAACGAGCGCTCGCCTATGCCATCCGAAGCCTTGAGCAGATGAACCGAGAGAGTGACACGTGATCACCGCACCGACCCATGTACCGGAGCGCCTGGCGCTGCTCGCCGCCTCGGACGTCGATCCGTTCCTCACCGAGGCGCTGCTCAAGGCCGAACAGGTGCACGGCGGCATCGATCTCGCCAAGGTCGTCGAGCCGCTTCCCGAGGACGACGCCAGGTGGTCGGTCGAGCCGATCCGAAGCCTGGTGGAAGATGCCATGTTCGCGTTCCGGGGTGACCGGACCCGTGCCGACGCCTGGCTCGCGCCGCGACTCCATGCCACGCTGCGCCTGACGCGGCGAGAGGCCGCTGACAAGCGTCTGTGGAACCATCTCGCCTTGGCGGTCGCTCCCGACTACGTCGCTTGGCGCCATCTGTCGGAGCCGAAAGCGGACAGGCCGGAAAGACGCATCCCCGCCGAGCGGTTTCGCGGACCCGCGGACCGTCAGTGCTTCTCTCGTCTGTGGTGGGCGGCCGAACTCTTCCGGAACGGGTCGGACTACGAGCCGGTGGTGATCGCCTGCGGAAACCAGGACCTCATCCACAGCGTGTTGAAGAAGGAGATGATCGACCACCGGCCCACCGCTCAGGCTTTGATCCGCCTGCTGAACAGTGGGCTGGTCACCACCGGTCGGCAGGTCGACGGGCTCAGCGTCGCGATCAACGCAGCAGGCGCGACCCTCGTGTACGACGTGCTCGGACCCGACGAGCCCCGGGACCCGGCCCGACTGAGGGACTGGATCGCAGCGGCGGAATCGGCCCCACCGGTGGATCGACACAACCTCCCGGAAGGGCCCGACGAGGACCCCGCTCCGGAAGACTCGGTGGTCGCGCTCACCGAGTACTTCGCCGAGCTGTTCGAGACTGCGCCGATCAGGGGCAGGAAGAGCGAAGGGTGACCGGGCCCCCGGTGCCGCACTCGTGGGGAACTACTCCGCCGGCGTCTTCTTCTTCGTCCTGCGCGGACGCTCGGAAGAAGGAGGCGCCACCTGGTCCTCGGACCGCGGGCACCTGGCGGTGCAGTCGTCAGGTGCCCCACAGCCGTCGCTTCGCAGTTTGGCCCGCTTCTCCTCCGAGGCCGGCTGCCACGGCTCCCTGAGCACCTTCGGGTCCGGTGCGGGAAGACCGAGCGCGGCGCTGAGCAGATGCGCCCCGAACAGCGGCGGTACGGCATTGCCCACCTGTTGTGCCTGCGCCTTGCCGGACCACGGATAGTCCGGTGGGAAGCTCTGCAGCATCCCCGCCTCGTTCATGCTGAACCGCGGACCCTCGTAGACGATCTCCTCGTCGAGGTGCTGGAAGACCACGAAACGGGAGATGCGGCCGGTGACGGTGAAAGCCGGTTGCTGGTCGCTCCGGACCCCACGCCTCCCCGAGACTCCGGAGCTGCCGTAGTTCGAACGCACCAGGAAAGGAGTGACCCGCCCGGGGTGCGTGCCCACCGGGTCGGCGAGCACCTCACCCATCGACCTCCAGGGCTGCAGGCTCTCGACGCCGCTCACATGGCCTTCGTCGATCTCCGGCGCAGTGCCCTCGTCAAGGGTCGGTTGACGCGCTTGGTCCGCAGCCTCTGCTTTCTTGTTCTTCCGGTTCCACTCCTTGGCGTCGTAGGAACGGTGGGTAGGAACCGGAAGCGAAGGGGCGACGAGTCCTTCACGGCGGGCGATCAGGACGGCGCGGGATCGCCTCTGGGGCACCCCGTAGGCCTCGGTGTCGAGAACGCCGACGACGACCTTGTACCTGGTGCCGTCGGGGAGGCCTGTCTCCTGCAGCACCTTGGCGTAGTGATACCAGAGCTCTTCGACCGCAGGGACCTGTTCCAGGACGATGACGTCGTACGGGCGCCTGCCCCGGTTCGGGCTCCTCGTCGCCTGGATGGCGTATCGGAGGGGCTCCAGGACCAGCGCGGTGCGAGGGTCGCTCAGCGTCTTGAGCTCCTCGTCGATCGCCTCGTCGGGTTCGCCTGCCGTCAGCCTCTCGATGTACTTCTTGACCTTCTCCAGGTTCTTGCGCCCAGCACCGTGCCCGGCCACCGAGTAGGTCTGGCAGGGAGGGCCACCGGCGAGGACGTTGATCTCTGGCGGCAGTGACTCGAAGGCGTCCCTGCGCACCGCGCTCACGTCGGCGTGCAGGGTGTCCAGTCCAGCCGCGTATCGCGTCAGACATGCGCTCTTGTCCCACTCGATGCCGAGACTCGGGATGTCGAGCGCGTGTCCCGCGACGTCCAGCCCCCCAGGGCCTGCGAAGAGATCCAGGACAAAAGGCTTGTCGAGGATGGACTGGTGGGGCGCCGTGCTGGTCATGAGGTGGAAGTCTAGCCGGCCGCGGAGATCGCCGAATCCGGATTCCGCTCCAGGGCGTGAGCGATGGCCAGACCGAGTGCCTCACCGACCTGAGGAGGGGACGCATGACCGATCTGCCGGTACCGGGGCGTCTTCTTGCCCGACACCGTCCAGTCGTCCGGGAACCCCTGCAGGACGGCGGCCTGGTCCACGGTCACCTGCACCATGCCGCCCGTGCCCTGTTCCGGGTCCCACACGAATTCCGGTCCGGGAGGCTCGTTCCCGAGTGACTGGGCGTTCACTCCCATCGTCGCCCACTTGCGCTTCGTCCCCCTGGGGCCGAGGTCGGCCCCGCCACGGTTCTTCGACCCGCCGACCAGCGTCGGTGCGACCGAGGTCGCCTGAGCCGCCCATCGCTCGGCGTCCGGCCAGCCGCGGGATCGCATCGACGGGCCCAGGGCTTCGCCCACGGACACGTGCTCGGTCACGGTCGGTGCGGGCGGGCGGAACCCGCTGAACCACTGCCGCTGGATGGCGACGAGGACACCCTGCTTGCGGTCCTGCGGAACGCCGAAGTCGGCGGCGTTGAGGACGAACCAGCTGAACTCGTAGCCGAGGTGCTCCAGTTCGGCACGGGCGAAGTCGCGGAATTCACGGAACTTGTCCGAGTCGGCCAGGCCGGGCACGTTCTCCAGGAGCAGTGCCCGGGGGCGGATCGCATGCACGAGATAGACCGTGGCCTTGAGCAGCTGCTCCTCCCGGCCTGTCTCGGTCCGGGTGATCGTGGCGTTGGACTTCACTCGCGGCAGCCCGGCCGAGAGCAGATCCACGTCCTGGCTCTCGGGATGTTCGCTCGGATCGAAGTCGACGAGGTCCGCCTGCAGCACGTTCCAATGGGGCCGGTTCATCGAGAGGGTGCGGCAGGCGTCCGCGTCCTCGTCCAGGAGCAACGTCGGTCTGTATCCCGCTCGCTCCAGCCCGATGGCCAGCCCGCCTGCTCCGGCACACACGTCGACAAACGTCAGATCCCCCACTGCCCGCCCTCGCTCCTTCGTCGCATCACGACTCTACGTACCTCGTCGGCCACGTGCCGGGGAGACTCGTGCTCCCAGAACCGCAGAACTTCCCACCCTTGGGCCCGAAGATGCTCGGTGGTCTCGACATCCCGGGCCATGTTGCGATCGAGCTTCTGCCGCCACCAGTCCGCGTTGGCCCTGGGGTGAGTGGCGTGTACGGGACATCCGTGCCAGAAGCAGCCGTCGATCAGGACCGCCACCTTGGCCCGGGGGAATGCCACGTCGATCCGGCGTCGGGCCATACCGGGCACCGGGTACTCCACGCGGTAGCGCAGGCCTGCCGCGTGGAGCAGGCGCCGTACCGCCAGCTCGGCCCCTGTGTCCTTGCTGAGCTGCCGGGACATACGGGCGGAGATCTCCGGTGAGGAAGGTCTCAAGTCGTTCACTGCTGTCGCGCCTCAGGGCCGTACGTCGTCTCGGTCGATGACAACTGCATCCTGCCGGCCCGAGTCGATCGCGCGGAACCGGACCAGCGGGCTGCCTGGCCCCACCGACGACTTCGGGGCCACGACGGAGAAGGCCATGACGAGGTCGCGTGGTTCCACCGATCCGTCGGCTGTGAGCCTGAACTCGGACTCGACCACGGGGTAGAGCACCAGGGCGCCCCTGCGGGGACGGACGTGTTCCTCGACGGCCGCGCTCCCGGTCGTCGTGACTGCACCCGCGATCCGCAGTGCGGCGGCGCGATGCTTCGGCTCGCTGATCCCGCCGAAGAGCGGGGCACGACGACGTGTCCGTCGAACAGGGGTGAACGGACCCCGCCCCAGGATGCGACCCTGCCTGCCACCGGCGGCGGACTGCAGAGGCGTGATCACGAACCAGTCGTCGATCGTCGCCGGCTGTTGCCCTGCCCGCAACAGGAACTCGAGATGCGGAGAGAACCGACTGGGGACGGACCACCGCAGGTCGCACAGCACCTGCATCAGCGTCTCGTGGGACACCGTTCCCACCCGTGCCTCGTACCCGACGTCGTCCCCGACCGCCAACCGCACCGGGGCGTCGCCCAGCGCGGCCAGCACCGGCTCCCAGGCCTCCGTGTTGTGGGCCAGTTCCTCCGGGGTGTCCGGGTAGGCCGTGGGTTCCACCCACGTTCCCGGCGACCGCACCTCCACCAGCTCCGCGTTGAACATCTTGTTCCGGGCCGACGGCTTCACCCACGACAGATGCTGGGCCACCAGCGGTGGGATCTGTGCGGGCGTCACCTGAGGACGGCCGTCCACCAGCGGCGCGTACCGTGCCAGTTCCGCGCGGAAGAGTTCCTCGTCGCGGCAGATCGCCTCGAAGGCCTCGTACAGGTCGACCGTCCTGGCGTTGCGGCTTCGGCCGAGAGTTTCCTCGCGACCGATGTACAGCCGTACGAGATCCCGGTATCCCGGCCGGAAGCCGAACCAGCGGCCCATCTGCATCAGCGTGTCGGCCTGTTGGGTCGTGCGGCGGTAGTAGGAGATCGTCAGGCCCTCGACCGTGAAGCCACGGGAGAGCTTGGTGCCCCCGACAAGGATCTTCCAGACGTGCTCGGTGCGGTCGAAGTCCAGGTCGGGCTGGTCGTAGTCGCGTTCGCTGGCACCGTTGACGACGATGGCAGGAGTGCCGCCCTTGCTGATGAGCTGGTGGGCGCGGGAGATGTACGGCTTGAGATCCGCATACGTCTTGGGCGTGGGCAGGGCGCCGTCGGCGTAGGTGTGGAAGTCCTTCTCGAAGAGAGAGGCCAGACGGGTGTGGCCTTCGGTGCCCTTGTACGCCCCGTTGTGCCACATCGTGCTGATGCGCTGAGCGAGCGCGGCCTGCTCGGCCATCCTGACCGACTCGTGCACCAGCATGGTGTGGTGGCGGAACGGTCCCTCGGGAAGGCCGTGCGCGGTCCGGTAGAGCTTGAGCGCTCCGGTGAGCACGAAGGCGTCCATGGCCTCCTGGAGGCGGTCGCCGGTGGAGTCGTAGATGCCACGGACGTGAGCCGCCTCGGCCTGTCCCGTCCCGTCGTCGTCCAGGTCGTGAAAGTCCTGCACGCCCATGTAACCGGTCGGACGAGGGAGCGAGATGAGGAAGTCGCGAGGGAAGATGTCCTCTTCGTCCCCAGGGTCGACGAACACGTTGGCGAACGGGGTCGCCGTGTAACCCACGTACTGCGCCCGCGGCAGGAGCTTGAGCAGTTGGGAGATCAGCCCGTTGATCGCCGTGCGCTCGGTGGCACCGGCCTCCCACTTCTTCGGGTCCAGGGTGTTCACGGACGCCTGGTCCGACTCGTCGTCGATGATCAGGGCGGGGAGTTCGCCGAGCAGGCCGTGGATCTGCTTCAGGTCCTTGACGATCTTGGTCAGGACGGACTTGTTCTTCTTCACCACGAGAATGCGAGCTGCGGCGTGATGGAGGTTCGCGGGGTCGTACAGGGGGCGAGTGGGTTCACGCTTCTCGAACTCCAAGGCCCGGATGCCTTGCGCCAGGCCCTTGTAGTCGTCGTCCCGGGTCGTCAGGCGCTCGATGTCGAAGGCGCCCAGGGCGGAGGGGCGCCCGCCGTGCCGGACGAAGTCGGGCCAGTCGGCGTCGTCGTCACTGACGTAGTCCACGCCGACGAGGGAGTCCAGGTCGTTGATGTCCGAACCGCGCAGGATGTTCTCCTGACCGATCAGCTCCATGTCGAGGCGGCGCTGTGTCTGTGCGCGCAGAAGGTTGAGGGTGCCGCCCAGGACGATGACGAGGCGGTAGCCGGCATCGATCGCCTTGGCGGTGACGCCGGTGAAGTTCGCCGTCTTGCCCGACTGGACGTATCCCACGACCAGGCCCTTTGCCTGTCGCGCGGCGACCTGTTCGGGGTCGGTGAGGCGTTCGACGACCGCACGGCTCGCCTCGTCCAGGCCGGCTGTCGCGGCTTCCGACCAGCCCTTGGCGCGGAGCTTCGCCTCGTACGCCTTCCAGTAGAAGCACCGAGCAGCCGTGCGCTCCGACGTGTACCAGGGGGTGAACTCGCGAGTGATCACCGTGGGCCCAGGAACTCTCGCCACCGGGACGGCGTCGTCCAGCGCTTTTCGCAGGTCGCTGCCGAGCCTGAGCCGGTCGTAGACGACCGTCCGTCGCGCATCGGTGCGGGCGGGGGTGTCGAGCGCCCACTGTGGCTCCTCCGCGAAGTCCCACGCGGTGAGATGGCGGCTCCAGAGGGCTGTGAGTGCCCCGTCCTCGCCGACCAGAATCTCGTGGAAGCGCTCTTCGCCGAGATCGGCGTCCGGGTGGTCCTCGTCGGCGGCCAGCGCCGCCCAACGCTCGAATTGCTTGGGCCCGTTGACCATGCCGGCCAGCGCGGCAGCGTGGATCTCGAGGAGGACGTCGGCAGGGGTGTCGCTCATGGGAGGGGCCTCACTCGGCGATCAGTGGGGAAAGGAGAGCCAGGGGTGCTGCGCCACGGCTGTCAGGAGGGCGCTTGTGTGCGGCGTGCGCGGTGCGCCTCCGCGGAGGCCAGGAGGATGGTGTTCCAGTAGTCCACGCGGTCCTGGCGGCTGCGCTCCCAGCGTCCGAGCCCGAAGCAGTCCTCGAGAAGGAGATACAGCAGGGTCTTTGTGACGGGAACGTCGTTCGCTCCACCCCGTCTGCCGTCGTTGAGGTCCTCGCGAAAGTCCTTGTTGAGGATGACGGTGTTGTTCTCGCGGTCAAGGTCGAAGAACCGGTCTTGCGGAAGCGTTCCCCAGGTGAACGCGATCGGCTCCTCGCCCGCCTTCTCCGGCAGCTCCTCCTTGATGACCCGCTTGACCTTGGGGTCGAGCCCCTTGCCCGGAGGAGTGACCGACTTCCGGACGATCTCTGTCCGCCTCGATCCGTCCCGGTAGGCGGTCTCGGCGTCGCCGAGGTACTGGTGGAAGGTGTTTCCGGAGGCGTCCACGGCCTTGTCCACGCCGAGCGTGAAGGCAGGAGTGACCGTGACCTTTTCCTTTTTCACGTCCAGACTCAGGACGCTGTTCCCGTGCGCGGGGAGATCCACGGCCACCCGGGCCAGTGCGAGGTGACCTTCCGGGTTGCGCAGACCGTTCCAGCCTCCCGCCTGGACGAGGCGGTCGTTCCGGTAGAAGTAGAAGCCCTGACGCTCCGCGAGTGCACCGATCTGCCGGAAGCCCGCCTGCTTCGACTTGGCCGGCCAGATGTGGGTGGTGAGGCGCATGTCCCCGATACCCTCCACGGACGCGGTGAACTGCCTCGGATACCCCTTCTTGCCGGGCACCTTGTACCCGAAGGGGTCCAGCGCCTCCACGGCGATGTGGTCCACCTCTTCGCCGAGCTCGTCCGCGCTGCTGCTCACGTCCCACACGGCTATGTCCAGTTGGAGACCGCGCTGAAGGAACCGGTGCAGGTAGAGACCGAGATGGTTCTCCAATCGGGCGATCGCCTGCGAAAGGTACTGGTCGCTCTGCCCGGGCGCCACCGTTTCGAAGGCGCGTACCTGGTCCCAGCGGACGACCGTGCCGTGCCACTCGATGATGCCGTCGTACCGGTCGACGAGATCCTGGGCGTAGCGAGGGTCGACGGTGTCGCAGCGGAAGCCGTCCTCGATGCCCTCCGCGGTGAGGCGACGGCCCGCGGCACGGCTGCGCTTCGTCCGGCTGACCACGGTGAGGGAGGCCGCGTGCGAGAGCGAGGCGGCCTTCAGACCGGTTCCGTACATGCCAAGGGCGTTGTCGCCATAGGTACGGCGCCGTCCGACCGTCATCGCGTCGTCCAGCCCAGTCTCGTCCATTCCCTTGCCGTTGTCGATGACCAGCAGGGTCAGGACGCGCTCCGCGTCACGCAGGAAGTGCACGACGACCTTGTCCGCGCCCGCGTCGATCGAGTTGTCGATGAGGTCTGCGACGGCGACTTCGAAGCCGTAGCCCTGGTTGGTCAGAGCTCTGCCGTAGCCGGCGTCCGGCGGCAGGTGCGTGCTGCCGGTGATGGGGACGTCGTACTGCCAGACGGTGCCGGATTCGTAGGGCATCGGTTCCTCAAAGTGCACAGGTCAGGGCCACTCCGAAGGCGTGAGCCCTTCAGCTCAGAAGGTAGCTGTGACCGTACTGCAAAGGTAGGACATAGAAGGAGGTAGAACGCCGAACTGGTTCGATAAGTCCCTTTTGTGTGAGGGCTTTTGGGTCGGCTCCCAGCGCTGCTTCGAGGGAACAGGACTGCGCCCGTCGGCGCCGGACTCGGCGGACAAGTAGCCCAGAAACAAAAGGGGTCCCGCGAACCAGTCGGTTCGCGGGACCCGTGTTGCCCGGGGGGGGCGTGCTCAACTACCCCCGCGCTCCATGGCACTCCGCATAGCCGCGTCCCGATCCGCACCAGCAGGACGCCCCACGCGGCGGCGGCCATGCCACGGCTCGGCCTCGGGCCGCGAGGGTCGTCGCGTACTGGGGGAGGAGGGTGGCGTCGGCAGGGGAGGCGCTCTCGGAGGCTGCGAAGGCCTCGTACGAGGGGACCGTGCCGGTGACGATGCCGAGGTTGGGTGTGCCGGAGGCGGCCAGTTCCCGCAGGGAGGCCTCTATCG
Organism: Streptomyces sp. NPDC020489; assembly: GCF_044386545.1. Classification (NCBI taxonomy): domain Bacteria; kingdom Bacillati; phylum Actinomycetota; class Actinomycetes; order Kitasatosporales; family Streptomycetaceae; genus Streptomyces; species Streptomyces sp. NPDC020489. The sequence continues at coordinate 212,691 of NZ_JBIRUZ010000008.1, read as the reverse complement.
TCGCCAGGTGCTCCTCGTGCGAGGGGTACTCGTCGGCCAGCGTCGGGTACGCCTGCACCAGCTCCGCGAGTTCCGGCGCCGACCAGTGCAGCACCGCCACCGGGAAGGGGCGGGACAGTGCCTGGCGGTACGCGCCCAGCTCGGCGTGGAGCCGGGAGATCTCCGCGGCCAGCTCCGCCGGGTTGTCCGAGCCCAGCGACCAGACGCGCTTGGGGTCGTGGAGCTCGTCCAGGGAGACGGGGGAGGTGTGCAGGGTGTCCGCGAGCATGTCCCACTCGTCGTGGCCCATCCCCAGCATCCGGCGGACCCGGTGGCGGCCGAAGAGCAGGGACTGCAGGGAGTGCGAGGGCGGCGTGCCCTCGACGAGCAGCAGCCGGGCGCCCTCGGTGAACGTCTCCTGGGCCGCCTCCAGCTCGTCGTGGGACTCCAGCGCCTCCGCCACGATCACCCAGGGCGCGGGGTCCCGCGGCGCCGCCGCCCGGACGCCCTGGATGATGGCGCGGGCCTCCGCCTCGTGCCCGTACTCCCACAGGTTCGACGCCTTGAGCGCGCGTACCAGGAAGGGGTTCTCCAGGCCGGTCGGGGAGGCGAGCAGGCTGTCGTAGAGGGCGGTCGCGGCGGGTCGGTCGCCGGCCAGCTCCAGGTGGGCCGCGGCCTGGAGGAGCAGGGCCTCGGCATCCTCGGGGTACAGGCCGGCGGTCCGCTCCAGGCGTGCCGCTTCGGCGGTGTGGTCGACGTTCTCGGCAGGCGTGTCGGGGCGCATGGTGGACACCGTACTGCCGTTGGCTCACGGAGGAGAGATACACCCAGGCCAGGCCCTTCGCCCTCTCTGTCTGGCTGCCCTCCGACACCGAGCGCTGTCGGGAGTACGAGGCAGCCTCACCCTGCCCGGCCGGTAAGGCCCCGTCGTGGTGACGGCCGTGGCGATCACGGCCTGGCAGCTCCACCCGCTCGGGGGCGAGCGACCGCCGCCCTCGCGGCAGGCGCCGCCACCCTCACGGCGACCGCCGCCCTCCTCGCGGCAGCGGCCGCCGCTCCCCTCCTAGATCGTCACCCCGTCGACCTGAATCGTCTGCACCGCCTTCGCCGCGAACGGCACCGCCACCGACTTCCCGTTGAGGAAGGTGTTGGAGTACGAGGCGTACTTGTCGCCGCCCGTGGTCACCGTGTTCCAGCGGGGCGTCAGGCCGCCGCTGCCGCCCGTCACCGTGGTGAAGCGGGAGAGGTCGAAGGTCAGGGTCTGGGCCGAGGTCGAGGTGTTCAGGGCGACGATGACCAGGCGCTTGGCCGTGGCGTCGTAGGCCGCCGTCGCGTAGCTGACGCCGGTGTCGAGGATCCGCATGCCGGGGCGGATGTGGCGGCTGAACTGGGCCAGCACGTAGTACTTGGTCTCGATCGCACCGGCCTGAAGGGTGCTCGCGTCGTACTTGATCACGCCCCAGCCCGCGGTCGGGTCCATGACCTGCCAGTAGACCCAGGCCGTCGGGTGCAGCCAGCGGAAGTCGTAGAGGAGGTTGGAGGCCATGGTGTAGCCGGTGCCGTCGCCGTCGCCGGTCTCGGAGTTCCACAGCTTCTTGCGGGAGGTCGTGACGACGTCCGAGTACAGCAGGTCCCGGCGCCCGTTCGCGCCCTGGTAGCCGTGCACGTTGACCTGGTCGACGTACCCCTTGGTGGTGGCGCTGAAGGAGTTCCAGGTGGTGCGGGCGAGGTCGTAACTGGTCTCGTCCGACGCCGAGATCCGCACGCCGTTCAGCCCGCGGCTGTTCAACTCGCTGCGCAGGTACGGCAGTACGGCCGCCTGGACTGTCGCGTCCATGTGGCAGCCCTCCTGCGTGCCGGTGGCGGTCCACCAGGACGACGAGGGCTCGTTGAATGGGTCGACGGTCGCGAAGTTCACGCCCCAGTTGTTCCTGGCGTAGAGGGCGACGGTGGCGAGGTGGGAGGCGTGCTGGCGGTAGTTCCAGGACTGGAGGTTGTTGCCGCCGCCGGAGGCACCCGAGGGGTTGTGGTTCTGGCACATCCACCACATCGGGGAGTTGGCGAACAGCTCGGTCGTCGCGCCGCGCGCCACCGCCTTCGTGAGCATCGCGCGCTGGGTGGCGTCCGCGGTCCAGTCCCAGGCGGAGGAGGTGGGGCTCTCGTTGTTCCAGTCCTGCCAGTAGCCCTCGATCTGCTTGAACGCGGGGATGTTGGGAGAGGTCACCATGGAGGAGCCGTTCACCGTGTTCCAGCTGCACGCGCCCAGGTTGTAACGGGCGATGTTCATCCCGAGGCCGGGCAGTGAAGTGCCGTTGTACGTCGTTGACTTGGTGGTGAAGAACAGGTCGGCGAAGTCGTTCCGGGCGCCGAACACGTTCGCCCACCAGGCCAGGGAGGTGCCCCAACCTTCCCAGGTGCCGTACGAGGTCCCGGGGTTGACGGCGATCGTGGCGTCCGCGCGTGCGGTGCCCGTCGCCATGGCGCTGCCGAGGAGGGTGCCTCCTGCGGCTGTCAGCAGCGTTCTGCGTCGGATCATGGCTGTCCTGTCCGCCTCTCGGTGGGGCTCGACGTAGTGGCTCGCCCACGCGCCCCCCGCGTGCCATCACGAAGCATCGGGTGTGGTGCGTGGGGTTGTCGAGAGGTGCGACAGCGCTTTCTTTCTGTCCTGCTTTCTATTTCTCCAACGGTTATGAGAAGGGGTGGTGGTTGGCGGTGGCCGGCCGTCCCCTCCTCGAGCCACGAGGCGGGACGCGGGGCGGGACGCGGGACGGCGAGCGCCACGGACACCTCGGGGACTTCGTATCCGCCCGTACCCCCACCTACGCGCCCACCTGCGCGCCAGCCTTCGGGGCCGCGCCTCGGCAGTCGGCCTTACGGTCAATGAGGTGGCGAGGCTGGTGAGTTGATGAGGCGGCGCCTATCGTGCGGGCCGGGCGTGAGCGGTCCGCGCGGTGGAGGGCGGTGGATGGCGATGGGGGTCATGCGGGTGCCCGTCGTGCGGCACGGCACCCTGCGTCGACGGGCCCGCCGACGGCGCGTGTGGTGGACGGGCGGCGAGCTCCTCGTCACCGTCGGGGTCGTGCTGTTGCTGCTCGTGGCGCACCAGTTGTGGTGGACCAACGAGGAGGCCAGGCGGGGCGCCGAGCGCACGGTGGAGGCGCTGGAGCGGGAGTGGGGGACCGACTCGTCCTCCGGCTCCGAAGTCGCCGCTCCCGGGGGCGAGTCCGGGGCACCCGCTCACGGTGCCGGGTCCGGGGACGCCTCCCGGCCGGGTGCCTCACGGCAGGACGTGTCGGCCGGCACCCGCCCGGAGCGGCCCGATGGGTCCCAGGCCTACGCCATCCTCACCATCCCCCGCCTCGGCCTCCGTGTCCCCGTGGCCGAGGGCATCGCCAGGCGGGGCGTGCTCGACAAGGGGTACGTGGGTCACTATCCCGGCACCCAACAGCCCGGCCAGTCCGGCAACTTCGCCCTCGCCGGTCACCGCAACACCCACGGCGAGCCCTTCCGTCACCTCGACCGGCTCGCCCCCAGGGACACCGTCGAGGTCGAGACCAGGACCGCCGTCTACACGTACGCCGTCGACACCACCCTCGCCCAGACCTCCGCCCGCGACTCGGGAGTGCTCCGCGAGATCCCGCGCTCGATCGTCCACCCCGCCCACGGCTACACCCGGCCCGGCCACTACCTCACCCTCACCACCTGCACCCCGGAGTACACCTCCCGCTACCGCCTGGTGGTGTGGGGCACGTTGGTCTCTTCTCGCCCCCGGTAGGGCGTCGCCCGCGCCCTGACCTCCAGCGCTCGCGCCCCCCGCCGCCGGGCCCCAAGCCCCGCGAGCCCCAGACCGATCGTCGCGTCCTCCCTGGCGCCGCCTCTCCAGCGGGAGCACGCCCCGGTGGTAAGCGTCCGAACACAGGCGTGCAGCCCCCGGCCGCCTGCCGCGACGCCGTCGCCCCCCAGGGGCGCCCGGCCGCAGGACCCACTGACAACCTCGGCTCCGAGGGGCGGCCCAGGCGGCCACCCCTCACGCCCTCTCCCGCAACGCCCCCACCACCCCCGCCGCCACCACGGCCAACCCCGCCGACACCACCATCGCCACGTCCGCACCGCGCGCGAGCCCGCCGTCCGACGACGTGGCGAGGGCGATCGTCAGGGCCACGCCGGCGCAGGAGCCGACGTAGCGGAAGGTCTGCTGGGCTCCTGACCCCATCCCCGCCCGCTGGGCCGGTACGGAGTCCACGGCGAGGAGCGGGAGCGCGGCGTTCAGCAGGCCGCTGCCGATGCCCGCGACCACGAGTCCCGGCAGCAGCCGTACCCAGGAACCCGCGTCGAGCGCGCCCAGCATGGAGAGCGCCCCGGCCGCGTGCAGGAGGAAACCGAGGGCGAGTTGGTGCCGCGGCGAGACGCGTCCCGACAGCCGGCGGGCCTGGAGGGCCACCGTGAAGGACAGCCCGGACCACAGCAGGAACAGCCACGCGGTGTCCATCGCGGACAGCCCCAGGGTCTGCTGGAGCAGCGCCGGCAGGAAGCTGAACAGGCCGATCACCGCGAGGCCCGTGAACAGCCCGCTGACGGACGAGGCGAGGAAACGGGGGCGGCGGAACAGGTCCAGGTCGATCATCGGGGTCGCGGTACGCCGCTCGACCGCGACGAAGACGGCCAGCAGGACGACGCTCGCCAGCAGCAACAGCCCGACCGGCGCCCGCAGCCAGCCGTCCCGGCCGAGGGTCAGGGCGGCGACCAGACCGACCAGGGCCAGCCCGAACGTCACGGCCCCGCCGAGGTCGGGGCGGCCGCCGCGCGGGGCGCGGGACTCCGCCAGCCGGCGGAGGGAGAAGGCGGCCACGACCACGGCGGCCGCGCCGAGGACGACGTACGCGAGTCGCCAACTCGGTATCCCGCCGACGACGACCGGCCCCAGCGCGATCCCGCCGCTCACGAACGCGCCCCACACCCCGGTCGCCCGCAGCCGTCCGGCCGGTGTCGGGAAGGCGTGCACGATCAGGCCGAGGCTGCTCGCGAGCAGTGCCGCGCTGGCCGCGCCCTGGGCGACCCGGGCCAGGGTGAACAGCCAGGTCGTGGTGGCGAGGGCGCCGAGGACCGTGGTGAGGCCGAGGGCGAGGGTGCCGGCGACGAAGACCCGGCGGCGGCCGTAGTCGTCGGCGAGGGTGCCGGCGACGAGCAGGAGGGCGGCGAGGCCGAGCGGGGTGCCGTTCAGGAGCCAGGCCTGCGCGGAGAGCGGGGTGTGCAGGGCGGCGGCGATGTCGGGGAGCGTGACCATGGGCGCGGTGTAGGTCATCAGGGCCACGGCGGTGGCAGCGCTGGTCAGGGCGAGCGTGGCGCCCGGTCTCGCGGTGGTCACCGGTGCCGTGTCCCGCGCCACGGTCACGGTTCGTTCAATGAACCTAGTCATGCGGAGTACCGTAACAGCGTCGGTTCAATCACCGAACCAACAGTTCGCAAAGTGGCTAAGGTGGACGTCATGGCACTGGGCAAGGACTACGTGACGCAGGAATGCTCGATGGCCCGCGCGCTGGAGATCGTCGGCGAGCGCTGGACACTCCTCGTCGTCCGCGACGCGCTCTACGGCGTGCGGCGCTACAACGACTTCCTCGTCCATCTCGGCATCCCGCGCGCCGTCCTCGCCTCCCGCCTCCAGACGCTCACGCAGGAGGGGGTCCTGGAGCGACGCCGGTACCAGGAGTCGCCACCGCGCGACGAGTACGTCCTGACCGCGCGCGGGACCGAACTGTGGCACGTGGTCCGCGCGCTCGGCCGCTGGGGCCGTGAGCACTACGACAGGACGGTGCTGCGGATCTTCCGGCACGCCGAGTGCGGCACCGAACTCGGCGGGTACGGCGAGTGCCCCGCCTGCGCAACCGTCGTACCGCCCGCCGACGTCCTCATGGTGCCGGGCCCCGGACTCGATCCGGACCCGGCGGATCCGGTCAGCCGGGCGCTGCTGAAGCCCAAGCGGCTGCTGGAGCCGGTCGTCGTCGATCAGGTATAACCGACAGCGGCACCCGAGACGGCCGACGACAGACGGAAGGGAGCAGCCGATGATCCGCAACCCGCGGCCCGCCGTGGCCCTGCTGCTCCTGGTCCTCCAGGTCGCCCTGCTCGACACCGGCAGCCTCTCCGCCACCGTCGCGCTCGCCGCGACCGCCGCGGCCGGCTCCGCCTTCGCCGCCTGCTCCCTCGTCGTCTCGCGCTGCGCGCCCGCCGTACCGCCCACCCGGGTCCGTACGGCCATCCGCGACCGCGACCGCCGTACGGCCTTCCTGCCGCAACGCGACCCGGACGCCAAGGGCCGCACCAGGCCCCGCGCCCCCGGACACGCCCTCCGGACGACCGCCGCGTAGGGCACCGCACACCCACGGGTGACCCCACGCGGGTCGTCATGCCGCCTCACCACCCCGGATCGCCGTATCCGGGCCCGCCCCGGCACTGACGAGACCCCCGGAGGGCTCACCCATGTCCGTCTTCGCCACCCTGGTCGAGCAACTCGCCGACCTCCTCCAGCCGCTGCTCGGCGCGTCCGCCGCGGCCGGCGCGATCGTCCTGTTCACCGCACTCGTACGGCTCCTCGTCCACCCCCTGTCCCGGGCGGCGGCACGGGGCCAGAAGGCCCGGACCGAACTCCAGCCGAAGATCGCCGAGCTGCGCAGGAAGCACGCCAAGCACCCCGAGAAGCTCCAGAAGGCCGTACTGGAACTGCACGCCGAGGAAAAGGTGTCACCGCTGTCCGGCTGCCTGCCGAGCCTGTGCCAGCTGCCCGCCTTCTTCCTCCTCTACCACCTGTTCTCGAACACGCACAACGAGCTGCTCACCCACCAGCTGTTCGCCGCACCCCTCGGCGCCCACTGGGCGGACGCGCTCGACAGCGGCGGGATGTTCGGCGGAGCCGGGCTGGTCTACGTCGGGCTGTTCGCGCTGGTCGCCGCCGTCGCCGCGTTCAACTTCCGCCGTACGCGGCGCATGATGGCCGCGAACCCGGCGGTGCCGGTGATGGACGGGCAACCGGTGCCCGGCATGGGGGCGATGACCAAGGTCATGCCGTTCATGTCCTTCTTCACGCTCTTCACCGTGGCGGTGGTGCCGCTGGCGGCGGCGCTGTACGTCGTCACGAGCACGACCTGGAGCGCGGTGGAGCGGGCCTGCCTGTACCGCTGAGCCCCGCCGGCCACGCGAGGTCGGCGGTCCAGTCCGTGAACCGGGTATTGCGGACCGGACGCCGACCTTGGAGGATCGACCAGTCATCCGATGGCTGCACCCATGGGATGGCGGCCCGCGATCGAGGGAGATTGTGATCATGAAGCTGCTGCGAGTCGGTACGGCCGGAGCGGAGACGCCCGCGCTGCTCGACGCCCAGGGGACGCTGCGGGACCTGAGCGGTCTCGTCCCGGACATCGACGGAAGCCTGCTCGCCGACGACGCCGCGCTCGGGCGGATCCGCAGGGCCGCGGAGGCCGGCGAACTGCCGTCGCTGGACACCACCGGGCTGCGCGTCGGACCGCCGCTCGCCCGCATCGGCAAGATCGTCTGCATCGGCCTGAACTACCACGACCACGCCCGCGAGACGGGGGCCGAGCCGCCCGCCGAGCCCGTGATCTTCTTCAAGGCGGCGGACACCGTCGTCGGCCCGAACGACACCGTGCTCGTGCCGCGCGGCTCGGCGAAGACCGACTGGGAGGTCGAGCTGGCGGTGGTCATCGGACGTACGGCCCGCTACCTGGAGTCCGACGCCGAGGCGCTCGCGCATGTCGCGGGGTACGCGGTGGCGCACGACGTGTCCGAGCGGGAGTTCCAGATCGAGCGGGGCGGGACCTGGGACAAGGGCAAGAACTGCGAGACGTTCAACCCGCTGGGTCCCTGGCTGGTCACGGCGGACGAGGTCCCCGACCCGCAGAACCTCTCCCTCAAGCTCTGGGTCAACGGCGAGCTGAAGCAGAACGGCACCACGGCCGAGCAGATCTTCCCGGTGGCGGAAGTGGTGCGGTACGTCAGCCAGTTCATGACCCTGTACCCCGGGGACGTCATCAACACGGGCACCCCGGCCGGGGTCGCGCTCGGCCAGCCCGAGCCCAAGCCGTTCCTGCGCGCCGGGGACGTGGTGGAGCTGGAGATCGAGGGCCTCGGACGTCAGCGGCAGGAACTCAAGGACGCCTGAGGGACGGGGAACTGCGCGACCGCGCAGTTCCCCGAGCCCCACGGGCAGCGGGCCTAGGAGTCCTTCTCCAGGAACCGCTCCAACGCCTCCACCACGAACTTGTGGTCCTGGAGCTGCGGAAGGCCGCTCACCGTCACCGTGCCCACGACCCCCACGCCCTCCACGTTGATCGGGAAGGAACCGCCGTGGGCCGCGTACGCGTCGGGGTCCAGGCGTGAACTGTCCTCGAACGTCGTGCCCTTGGCGCGGAAACGGGCGCCGACCAGGTAGGAGGCGGAGCCGTAGCGCTCCACGACCCGGCGCTTGCGGTCGATCCAGGCGTCGTTGTCCGGGGTGGAGCCGGGCAGGGCGGCGTGGAAGAGCTGCTGACCGGCGCGGTGGATGTCGACGGCGACGGGGGCCTGCCGTTCGCGGGCCATCTCCACCAGCAGCGAACCCAGCGCCCACGCGTCCTCGTAGGTGAACCGGCGGAAGACCAGGCGGCGCTCCTGGGCCTCCAACTCCTCCAGGGGCGGAGTCAGTTCCGGGTGGAACTTCGGGGTCAACTCGCCGCTGTGCGTCACAGCTTCACCACCACTTCGTCGTGGGCCGAACGGCGGGCCGCCTCGAGCACGTCGAGAGCGGCGGCCGCCTCCAGTGCGGTCACCGGGTTGGGACCGCCGTCGAGCAGGGCCTTCGCCACGGCCGCATAGTAGGCGGGGTAGTCACCCGGGAGGGTCGGTTCGGCCCGGCCGCCCCCGGTCACCGGCGACTCACCGGCCCCGACCCGGCCCCACATCGACTCGGGCTCCACGCCCCACTCGGTGGCCCGGCCCGGCCGCTCGCCGTCCTTCAGGGCCGCTTCCTGGGGATCGAGCCCGTACTTCACATAGCCGGCCCGCGAGCCCAGCACCCGGAAACGGGGCCCGAGTTGGGCCGTGGTGGCGGTGGCGTACAGCTGCGTCCGCACGCCGTTGGCATGGGTGAGCGCGATGAAGGTGTCGTCGTCCGCCTCGGCGCCGGCCCGCCGGACGTCGGACTCGGCGTACACGGCGCTGACGGGGCCGAAGAGCACGAGCGCCTGATCCACGAGATGGCTGCCGAGGTCGTACAACAGACCTCCGATCTCTGCGGGATCGCCGGACTCGCGCCACCCGCCCTTGGGCTGCGGCCGCCACCGCTCGAACCGCGACTCGAACCGCCACACGTCTCCCAGCTCGCCGCGCTCCAGGAGCCCTCGCAGCGTCAGGAAGTCGTTGTCCCACCGCCGGTTCTGGAAGACGGAGAGCAGCAGCCCCCGCTCCTCGGCGAGCGCGGCCAGCTTCCGAGCCTCCTCGGCCGTACCGGCGACGGGCTTGTCGACGACGACGGGCAGACCCGCCTCCAGGGCGGCGGTGGCGAGGGCCACATGCGTCTTGTTGGGCGAGGCGACGACGATCAGATCCAGCTCGCCGGCCCGCCGCTCGAAGAGCTCCTCGGCTGAGGCGACGACCGTCACGTCCGGGTACGCGGCGCGGGCCTGCGCCTGGCGCTCGGGGTTCGAGGTGACCACGGTGTCGAGCGCCAGGCCCTCGGTGGCGGCGATCAGCGGGGCGTGGAAGACGGAGCCCGCGAGGCCGAAACCGACGAGGCCCACGCGGAGAGGGGTACCAGTCATGCGTCCCACTTTCGCAACGCTGTTGCCAAAGTGCAAGCGCCGGGGAGAATGGCGGCGTGGACAGGACGAAGAAGGCGACGAGCGGCAGGCACCTCCCCGGAGTGAACCTGCTCGGCCTGCGCACCCACAACGCCGCCCTGCTCCTGGACCTCCTGCGCACCGCGGGCCCCGAGGGCATCAGCCGCCTGGAACTCGCCGACCGCACCGGCCTCACCCCCCAGGCCGTCAGCAAGATCACCGCGCGCCTCCGAGAGGAGGGCCTCGCCGCCGAAGCGGGCCACCGCGCCTCCACCGGCGGCAAACCCCGCACCGTCCTACGGCTGGTACCGGACGCCGGCCACGCGGTCGGCGTCCACCTGGACCGCGACGAGCTCAGGGCGGTACTGGTCGACCTCACCGGCACGGTGCTGGCCGAGCGCACCGCCCCGCTGGGCCTGGCCGCGGGCGAGGAGGCCGTCGTCCAGGGCGTGGCCCGCGAGGTGGCGACACTCACCGAGCCCCTTTCCACGCCCCCGCTCGGCGTGGGCATCGGCCTGCCCGGCCCCCTGGACCACACCCGGGGCACGCTGAACCGGGTCACCGGCTTCCCCGAGTGGAACGGCTTTCCGCTACGGCAGACCCTGGAACGAGAACTCGGGGCACCGGTCGTCGTGGACAAGGACACCAACGCGGCGGCCCTCGGACTGGCGGTCGCCGGCGCGGGGGAGTCCTTCGCCTACCTGCACTTCGGAGCGGGCCTCGGCGGAGGCCTGGTCCTCGGCGGCACGGTGCACCGCGGGGCGCGCACCGGGGCGGGCGAGTTCGGCCACCAGGTCGTACAGCTCGACGGTCCGCCGTGCGGCTGCGGCAACCGCGGATGCGTGGAGGCGCTGTGCCTCGCCGCGGTGGCGCGCGGCGACATCGAGGAGGCGGCGCGCGTCCTGGGCACGGGGGCCGGCAATCTGGTCGCCCTCCTGGACATCGACATCGTCCTGCTGGGCGGCCGCACCGTGGCAGAACACCCCGAACGCTTCACGCGGGGCACGGCGGCGGTCCTCGCGGAGCGGGCCCGCAGGGTGGGGGAGGCGCCGGTGCCGGTACGACTGGCCACCCACACCGGCCGCGAGGTGGCTTCGGGCGCCGCGCACCTCGTACTGGCCCCGCTGTTCGGCAGACCAGAGGCCTGAAACGCACCGGGGCCTGGGCCCCGCCCCCACGGACCGCCACCGCCGCGACTGCCTCAAGCCCTCCTCGCCCCCGCCGCCCCTACCCGTCCCATACCCAGGGGCTGCCGCCCCTCCACCCCCGCCCAAACCCTGGGGGCTGCGCCCCCAGACCCCCATCGGCCCTGAAGGGGCCTCGTCCTCAAACGCCGGACGGGCTGAAAGATGCGCACCGGCGCCACGGCGGGAAGGGGTGACGCGGGCCGGAGGTGACCCGCACTGGCGCCACGGCGGAAGGGGACGTACCGGGGGGTGCCCGCCCGCAGTGTCGGGCGTCCGACCTACGGCACAGCTTGGTCCCGCAGTTCCGCCCGACCGAGGACGGACACCCCCCGGTGCGGCCCCGACCCACAACGCACCGCGGAGACGCAACCCCCACCCGCCGATCGGGCGGCATTCCACCCCCACCCGGAGCGCCACCCCCCAATCCCACCCCCCACCCGTCATGGTCATGTGTTCATGCGACTGTTCACGCCCCTCTCCCTCCCCCTAGCCGCAGCAGCCGCCCTCCTCCTCCCCACCTCCACCCACGCCGCGGCGGCCCCAGCCCCCACCACCTGCACCACCCACGACACCCGCACCTTCCCCCTCACCACCCGCATCCACGGCGGCCCGGACACCTACGAGGCCGGCGGCGGCTACGGCACCTGGTACCTGGACCTCACCAACACCACCCGCCGGACCTGCGAGGACATCCACCCGGTCATCGTCCTGGTCGACGAGAAGCACACCCTCGAACGCGACCAGCCCCAGCTCGAGTTCTACGACGGCACAACCCCCCGCCCAGTCCGCCTCGAACCCACCGACCAGGACGAACTCGTCGGCGCCTTCGGCGGAAAGGGCGTCACGGTAGGCCCCGGCAAGACCCTCACCGTAAAGGTCCGCCTGGCCCTCACCTCCGACGCCGTACCGAACGAGATCACCGCCAACGCGGCCGTGGTCCAGCGCCACGACGACGACGGCGACTGGGTGGGCCAGTCCAACGACTACCGCTTCACGATCGAGGCCGAGCCGGACTCACCCACCACCCCCGACCCCACCGGCCCCAGCCCCAGCCCCCGCACCCCCACCCCACCCCACCGCGAAGAACTGGCCGGCACCGGCCTCACCGCCCCCACCCCCACTGCCGCCCGCACCCTCGCCGCCGCCCTCCTCCTCACCACCGGCGGCACCCTCCTCTTGACCCGCCGCCGATGAGCCGATGAACCGACCCGAAGTCGGCCATTCCCTCAAGATCCGGCCACTGTCTAGGCTGGGCCCGACGCAGCACCGCGTACATGCGTACGGCAGGAGATCCCGCACATGGCAGACCGCAGGCCCATCGAATCGTGGCTCACCGACATGGACGGTGTCCTCATCCACGAGGGCGTACCGATCCCCGGCGCCGACGCCTTCCTCAAGAGGCTCCGCGAGTCCGAGAAGCCCTTCCTGGTCCTCACCAACAACTCGATCTACACGCCGCGCGACCTGCACGCCCGTCTGCGCCGCATGGGCCTGGACGTCCCGATCGAGAACATCTGGACCTCCGCCCTGGCCACCGCGCAGTTCCTGGACGACCAGCGGCCGGAGGGGACGGCGTACGTCATCGGCGAGGCGGGTCTGACCACCGCCCTGCACGACATCGGCTACATCCTGACCGACCACGAGCCCGACTACGTCGTTCTCGGAGAGACCCGCACGTACTCCTTCGAGGCCATGACCAAGGCGGTCCGGCTCATCAACGACGGCGCGCGTTTCATCGCCACGAACCCCGACGAGACCGGCCCCTCCGCCGAGGGCGCGCTGCCCGCCACCGGCGCCGTCGCCGCCCTGATCACCAAGGCGACCGGCAAGCAGCCGTACTTCGCGGGCAAGCCCAACCCGCTGATGATGCGCACCGGCCTGAACACGATCGGCGCGCACTCGGAGACCAGCGCGATGATCGGCGACCGTATGGACACGGACGTACTGGCGGGCATGGAGGCGGGGATGCAGACCTTCCTGGTGCTCACCGGCCTGACCCGCCCGGACCAGGTGGAGAACTTCCCGTACCGCCCGTCCAAGATCGTGGACTCGATCGCGGACCTCGTAGACCGCATCTGACAGGAAACGCACCAACGCGCCCCGAACCCACAACGCGCCCCGAACCCAAAACGCACCCCGAACCCAAAACGCACCCCCCACCACAACGCGACGACTCATACGGAGCAGCGGCGGCCCCCTGAGGATGCGGGCCCGCCGCCCCCGGGGGACTCTCCACATATCTGGAGGTTCACGATGGGTCCACTACGCCTCACGCTCTGCACCGGACTGTTGACCGTCACCACGGCCGTCACCGCCGCCGTGACCACCGTCACCACCCCCGCGGCACACGCGGCACGCGCGGCCGAAGGCGCCGACGTCACGGTCACCCCCTCGACCCCCCTCCCCGGCACCGACATCGCCCTCCGAGTGAACGGCTGCGCCACCAGGACGGGCACCGCGACCTCCACGGCCTTCGTCGCCGACGTGCGGCTCTCCGGCACCGCCGGCACCCTCACCGGCGAGACCCGGATCCGCACGGACCTCAGGGCAGGCTCCTACGACGTCGAGTTCACCTGCGGTGACACGCCCCGCAGGTCGGCACTGAACGTCGTGGACAAGACCCCGCACCCCACCACGACCCCCGCGCCCCCCACCACCCCCACCGCGCCCGTCCGCGCAGGCGGTGGCGGCGCCGCCCATCTCGCGTCGGTGGACGACGCCGGCCCGGGAACCGCGCAGGCGGTGACCGGCCTGGTGCTGGCCGCGGTGGCCGCGGCGGCGGTGGCGTTGCGAAGGGTCCGCCGGGGCCGTGGGACGGACTGACGTGCGCCCCTGGGGAACGGGCCGCCTGCTGACCGGGGTGGCCTGGGCGATGCTGCTGCTGGGCCTGTGGCTGTGGGGCCGGGAGGTGACGGACGTACGGCACGGGATATCCGCCCCGACGACCGGCGACGTCGCGGCGGTGGGACGCCCGCCCGATGTCGATCTGCCGCCCGCGGTAAGGCCGTTGGGCCCGGCGTTGCCGCAGCGCGTAGACATCCCCGGGCTGGGTGTGCAGGCCCCGGTGGTGGCGCGCGGACTGGACCGGGACGGCGCGATCGACCCGCCGCCGTTCGAGCAGGCGGGCGTGGTCGGCTGGTACGCGGCGGGGGTGAGGCCGGGGGCGGCCGGGGCCGCGCTGATGGTGGGGCATGTGGACACCGAGACCCGCCCCGCCGTGTTCTACCGGCTGAGCGCGCTGAAGCCGGGCGAGACGATCCGGGTGATCCGGGACGACGGCAGGGTCGCGGAGTTCACGGTGGACGACGTCCAGGTGGTGGCCCGCGACCGCTTCGACGCCCACCAGGCCTACGCCACCCATGAGCGGGGCCGCTCGGAACTGCGCCTCATCACCTGCGGCGGCACCTTCGACCGGTCGACCCGCAGCTACACGGCGAACGTGATCGTCTCGGCATACCTGACAGGCACCGGCCTCTAGAAACCGGCGACGCACCCGGAGATCCACCCACCCAGCGATCCACGCACCCGGAGATCCACCCACCCGGGCGCTCCACGCCCCCAAAACCAGTCCCGGTCGGCGGCCCGCTCCCCCTGAAGCCGCCGACCGGGCTGGTCCTCAACCGCGGGCGCACGGGATGCGGGAGTAACCCGGCGCCGGACGCGGGAGGTTCGCAAGCCAGATGTGGTGGACAGTAGGCCGGGGTCTGAAGCCTTCTCCAGGAAACTGTAGAGCCGATGACCCCCGAGGCCTAGAGGCCGTTTGACGCCAGGTCGGCCGGCGCCGCTTCTCCACCATGTGCCGGCGATACATGTCACCGCGAATTGCCCCGCGACCCCCGCCCCCGCCCCGTAACGCCCACCCCCACCCCCACCCCCGCCCCACAACCCCCACCCCCCGACGCCCCCCTGCTTGCCCACCACCGCTGTAACAGCTCCCCGACAAGCCGCAGGCGATCTCCTGGCCTCAGGGCACGTATGTCAGGATTGACCCTTGGACTGCCCACCGAGGGGGATTTTGATGTACGGCACGAGGGGGGCCGGAATGAGGACGTCCGCGATGGTGCTGGGGGCGGCACTGCTGATCGCCGGATGTTCCTCCTCCGGGGACAAGGACGATCCGGACGAGTCGTCCGGCGCCAGGATCACGCAACAGCCCAAGGGCACCGACCCGTTCTGGGTCAACCCGGAGGGCAACGCGGCCCAGCAGGTCGCGGAGTACGAGAAGGCCGGCAAGGACGCGGACGCCGAACAGATCCGCAAGATCGCCGAGCAGCCCACCGGTCAGTGGATCGGCACGGAGAACCCCGAGCAGGAGGCGCGCGGCTTCACCGAGGCCGCCGACAAGGCGGACCGTACGGCCCTGCTGGTCCTCTACAACATCCCGCACCGCGACTGCGGTCAGTACTCGCAGGGCGGCGCCGCCGACGGCGATGCCTACCGGAGCTGGATCGACGGGGTCGCCGCGGGGATCGGGGACCGCGCGGCGACGGTGGTCCTGGAGCCGGACGCGATCCTGCACCTGGTCGACGGCTGCACCCAGGACGAGTTCCACGAGGAGCGCTACGACCTCCTCCAGGGCGCCATCAGCAAGCTGAAGTCCCTGAAGAACACCAAGGTCTACCTGGACGCGGGCAACGCCGGCTGGGGTCATCCGGACCAGATCTTCGAGCCGCTGAAGTGGGCGGGCGTCGACAAGGCCGACGGGTTCTCGGTCAACGTCTCCAACTTCTACTCCACCGAGGACTCCATCGCCTACGGCAAGCAGCTGTCGGCGAAGGTCGGCAACAAGCACTTCGTGATCGACACCAGCCGCAACGGCAACGGCCCCTACAACGAGGGCAAGGCCGACGAACGCTGGTGCAACCCGCCCGGCCGCGCGCTCGGCGAGACCCCGACGACGAAGACGGCGGACCCGCTGGTCGACGCGTACGTCTGGGTCAAGCGCCCGGGGGAGTCGGACGGCGAGTGCAAGGGCGGCCCGAAGGCGGGCCAGTGGTGGCCGGCGTACGCCTTGAACCTGGCGAAGGCTTCCAAGTAACGCCAAGTCCCCGCGCCCCTGGGGGGCGCGGGGACTTGTGCGACCGGCCACGACGGCGTCGCAGCCGGATGACGGCCTCTACGGCACCTTGACCCACTGGGCCTTGCTCGGCGTCCCCTGGTCGTCGTCGACGAACAGCATGTACCAGCCCGACTGGACCAGGTTCCTGTTCTTCGGCACCGTCACCGTGATCTTGTCGCCGGACACCTTGTAGTCCAGCTCGATCGACCGCTGGTCGACGTCCGTGACGTGCGTCGCCGCGCTCGGCCGGATCAGCCGCACCTTCTCGATCGTCGAGGCGTGCCGTGAGGTGAACGTCGCGGACCCGCCGCGCTCGACGGTCTGCGGACCGCCGGACAGGGAGGGCCGCGAGTCCCGGTAGAGGTACGGCGGCGTGTAGATCTCGATGCGCTGCTCGAACTCGCCCGGCTTGGTGTTGGCCTTGTCGCTGTAGAGCGAGTCGGAGCCGAAGAACATCACCCGGCCGTCGGGCAGCAGGATGGACCCGGAGTGGTAGTTCCGGCCGACCAGCGGGTCCGCCACCTGCTCGAAGGTGTTGGTCTCCGGGTGGTAGATCCGCGCCTGGAGGATGTTCGAGTCACCGCGCCCGCGGTAGTCCTCCGAACCGCCCGACACCAGCACGGAGTCGTCGGGCAGGACCGAGATGTTCGGGTACCGGGTGCCCTTCTCCAGCGTCGGCCCGTCCACGAACTTCGGGTCGTCCGCCTTGAGGTCGATGATCCGGGTCTTGTCGCTGGACTGCTTCGACTCGCCGACCCCGCCGCCGCCGACCACCATGTACTTCTCGTCCTGCGCCGGCGCGAGCAGCACCGTGCCGGAGGTCTCCAGCAGCTTGGGGTCGCTGAGCCCCGGCAGCTTGGTGAACTTGTTGGTGTCGACGTCCCAGACGCCCGGGTCACGCCCGACGTTGTCCGGCCCGTAGCCCGCGTTGGACCCCGAGTAGAAGACCTTGCCGTTCTGCATGAGGAACAGCGCGGGGTACGTCGGGAACTGGCGGGTCTTCGGCAGATACGTCCAGGTCCTGGTCTTCGGGTCGAAGACCTCGTTCTTGCCCGGCACCAGCTGGCCGATGTCGTCGAGGCCGGAGACGCTGAGGATCTTGCCGTCGCTGAGGGTGGTGAGCGTCGGGTACCAGCGGGCCTCGTTCATCGGGTCGACCTTGATGTACTTCTCGGCGACCGGGTCGAACTCGTAGGCGTCCCGGATCCCCTGGAAGTCCTTCTTGTCGAGGGCGAGCTTCTGCGCGATGCCGTAGGTGTTGCGCGCGTCGGTGCCCGAGAGCCCCTGGATCCGGTAGTTGTCCTGGGTGCCCGTCTCGTACTTCGCGCCGGACTTCTGCGCCTCGACGTAGATCCGGCCCAGCCCGGGGTCGTTGCGCAGGAACACGCCGGTCTTCTTGTCGAAGACCTTGGTGGCCCGCTCCACGACGACCGGGTCCTTGGAGACGAACGTCCTGCCGTTCTCCTTGCCGGTGAACTTGGTGCCCGCGGGCAGCGTGATCGGCTTGTCCGGGTTCTCGTTGTGGACGATCATCAGGCCGCCGGCCTTGGTGACGTCACCCTTCAGCTTCTCGTACCGCTTCGTGCCGCCCGCGATCAGCAGGTTGCCGTTGGCCAGCTGGGTGTGGCCGGTGCAGAACAGGTCGGTGGGCGTGGGCACCTTCTTGATGGTGCCCTTGACCGGGTCCCAGATCCGGGTGTCGAACTTCTTCGCGTCGAAGTTGTCCTGGTTGTTCCCGGACCCCGCGACGAGCAGCACCTTGCCGGTGCGCAGCAGCGCCGCGTGGATGGTGTTCTGCCGGTACTCCTCGGGGAAGTCGACGACCTCCCACTTGCCGTTCTCGGCCTTGTACTCCGGTTTGTTGATTTGGTACTGGTGGTATTTCTCGGTCCCGAAGCGGTAGAGCCACGGCCCGTTCATCCCGGCCAGTGCGAGTACCACCGCCGTGCCTATCGCTAGGCGACGGGCCCGACGGCGTCCGGCACGGTCGTTCATTCCTTACGTCCCCCAAGTCCACCCAGGGCGATTTGCATGGTCTGGTCGTTGCCCCCGCCTGCGCCGCTCCCGCTGTCGTGCGGGGCGTTCGAGGCGGCCCAGCTCGGCTTCTGCGCCGGGGCGTGCTGGGCCGGCAGCGGCTGCGGCTGGTACTGCTGCTGCGCCGGGGCCGCCGGGCTCTGCGGCTCCGCGGCGGGCTTCTTCTTCTCCTGACGCAGCATGTGCCGCCAGACGAGGATCGGCGTCGCGGTGATCAGCATGGCGAAGATCGCCCAGATGATCATCGCGGGGTGCGAGTGGCCGTAGACGAAGCCGGCGGCGATCGAGGCGCCGAAGATGGCGATGAAGTACCAGTGGTAGCGGAAGGTCCCGAACCACCGGTCGGGGCTGGCCGAGTCGCCCTTGGGGGTGACGACGAACTTGCTCTTGCGGCGCAGCGCGGAGTCGATCAGGGCCTTGGCGTAGAGCGGGGCGGACAGCGCGGACATCACCATGCCGGCCACACCGCCGGAGCCCTCCGGCTCGTGAGGCGAGACGTTGTGCCGGCGGTTCCAGACGTAGAGGCCGATCTGGAGGGCGGAGGCGTTGCCGTAGAGCATCAGCCACACGGTCGGGTCGATGTTCACACCCGAGGCGCCCAGGCCCAGGAACAGCGCGCAACTGAGGGCGGCGAGGATCCAGTTGAGGGCGGACATCGGGTAGAAGATGATCATCATGGTGTAGTTGAAGAGCTTGCCCGGAGGCAGGGAGTACCAGCCCTTCCAGTACTGCTTGAGGATCGTCTCGTACGTCCCTCGCGACCAGCGCATCTGCTGGGTGAAGAAGTCCGTCCAGGCGCTCGGGCCCTCGCCGACCGCGAGCACGTCCGGGGTGTACACCGAGCGCCACTTGCGGCCCGTCGCCGGGTTCTTGTGGCGGTGGATCTCGAAGCCGGTGGCCATGTCCTCGGTGATCGAGTCGTACAGGCCGCCGATCTGCTTGAGCGCCCTGATCCGCACCGCGTTGGAGGTGCCGACGAACATCGGGGCGCCGTAGTAGTTGCCGGCGCGCTGGATGAGGGCGTGAAAGAGGAACTGCTGCGACTCGGCGGCCTTGGTGACGAAGTTGTCGTAGTTGCCGTAGACCTGCGGGCCGATGACGAAGCCGATGTCCGGGTCGCGGAAGAAGCCGAGCATCCGCTCCAGGTAGTTGGGCAGCGGCACGTGGTCGGTGTCGACCGAGGCGAAGAAGTCGTAGTCGTCGCCGTGCGCGTCCAGCCAGGCGTTGTAGTTGCCGTGCTTGGTCTTGGCGCGGTGCGGGCCCTTGGCCTGGTTCCACTTGGCGATGCCCTTGCGGGAGAAGTGGTGCACGCCGAGCCGGGCGCAGACCTCCTTGACCTCGGGGTCGTCGCCCTCGTCGAGCAGCCACACGTGCAGAAGGCCCCGGTGGCGCAGCTTGACGGCCGCCTCCAGGGTCTTGGTGACCATCTCCAACGGCTCCTTGCCGGGCACGAAGGAGGTGAGGAAGGCCACTCTCGTGCCGGTCTCGGGCACCACCGGGATCGGGTCACGGGCGACCAGGGTGGCGTGCGCGTTGGACAGCACGTTCATGCAGCGGAAGAACTCGATCAGGCCGATCGAGACGAGCATCACGATGTCGAGCGCGGGCAGCCACTTGAAGTCCACGTAGTCGCGCTCGGTCCAGTGCTCGGGCTGGAGCAGCCAGAACAGCAGGACCAGGGAGAGCACTGGCGCGGCGGCCAGCATCAGGGCGACCCGTATGCGGTGCGTCTCCTGCGAGATCAGCGATCGGTACTCCACCTTGTACGGCTTCGACGGATCGGGCTGCGTGAGGGGACCGGCCAGCCGGCTGTAGTGCTCGTAGTCGTACTTCGGCAGCGTCTTCTTGATCCGGCGGAACGCTCCCGTCCGGGTCTGTGAGGCCACCCTGAGCTGGGTGGTCTGAGACGGGTCGAAGTCTTGCCGGGCGCCCGTCGGCGTCGACGTCATGAGTCATCCCCCCACACGCGCGTCATCGCGTGCTGTGTCGGTTCCTTACGTCTGCTCGAGTCCCCCTCGACCGTCACAGACGTATCAGTGGTGGGTCGCAGTCACCACATTCTCCACATCCCTAGACATGGAACTGCGACCTTCCGGTTGCATGATGCCCCCCTCGGCATCGACATATCGAACGGGGCCCCTCTCCCCGCCGGACCGGCAACCGCGTCCGTACCCCCCAAGTGCCGCGAATCCGCAGCAACCTGAAAACCAGGTTTCTACGGTGCCAGGCATGATCGCAAGATACGAAACGCGGTGTTTACCGGTCATACGCGTTCATTGTGGCCCCTGTGAGGGGTCTGCGGGGAGGGTGTGGACAGGGGAGGACGGAAGGTACCGAAGTGCTCCCGTATCGCCTCCTCTGCCCGTATCGCATCCTCGGACCGTACCGCATCCGAGATCGCCGGACGCCCCCGGCGGACGGCCGGAACCCGCGGCACACCCCTGGGACCCCTGCCCAGGCGGTGGAAGGCGCCCCGGCGCCCCGCCCGGCGCCCCGGCGCCCCGCCCGGCGCCCCGGCGCCCAACCCCGGCGCACGGTGGCGTAAAACGCTCGGTCGGTGCCGCCCGGGCCGACGCCGCCCGTCGCCGTCCGCCGTTCCATACGGTCCACGGGCCCGTCCAGTTCAACGCGACCGGGAAAGGGGCCGCGGTCCGTCGCGGATGAGCCGTCCGATCCGCTTGCGGAGGTCGCGCGCTGCCATGGCGAGAGGGTATCCGGCCAGACACCCGCCCCGCCCGCCGTTCCGGTGAGGTGCCCGTCCGCCCTGCCCTGACAGCCCCCGACCGTCCTGTCAGCGCGCCCGTCAGCCGTGTCAGCGCGATGTCCGCGCCCTGTCAGCGCGCACCGGCACAGTCCTGTCCATCGAGAACGACAGGCAGCTGACGAGGAGTTGATGATGTCCTACGCGATCCGCGCCGAGGGGCTGGTCAAGAAGTACGGCGACTTCACCGCCCTGGACGGGGTGGACCTGGAGGTCCCGGCCGGCCAGGTGGTCGGCGTCCTGGGCCCCAACGGCGCGGGCAAGACCACCACCGTGCGCATCCTGGCCACCCTGCTGCGCCCCGACGCCGGACGCGCGACCATCGGCGGCCACGACATCGCCGCGGACCCGGTCCGGGTGCGGCAGCTGATCGGACTGACGGGCCAGTACGCCTCGGTGGACGAGACGCTCTCCGGCGCCGAGAACCTGGTCCTGATCGGCCGGCTGCTCGGACTGTCCCGGCGGGACGCCAGGGCCCGGGCCGCACGGCTGCTGGAGGACTTCTCGCTCACCGAGGCGGCCAAGCGCCCCATCGCCACCTTCTCCGGCGGTATGCGCCGCCGGCTCGACCTGGCCGCGAGCCTGGTGGGCCGGCCCCGCATCCTGTTCCTCGACGAGCCGACCACCGGCCTCGACCCGCACGCCCGCCAGGAGGTCTGGGACGTGGTCAGGGGGCTGGTCGCGGACGGCTCCACGGTCCTGCTCACCACCCAGTACCTGGAGGAGGCCGACCAGCTCGCCGACTCCATCACGGTGTTCGACAAGGGCCGCAAGGTCGCCGAGGGGCGCCCCGGTGAGCTCAAGCGCCGCGTCGGCGGTCAGATCCTCCAGGTCCGCCCGACCGTGCCGACCGACGCCCCGCAGGTGGCCGCGATCCTCGCCGAACTGTCCGGACACGCTCCCGCCGAGGACTCGGGCGTGCTGACCGTGCCGGCCGACGAGCCGCTGCTGGTCTCCGCGGTCGCCCGCCGGCTCGACGGCGCCGGCATCTCCGCCGACGAACTCGGCCTGCGGCTGCCGAGCCTGGACGAGGTCTTCCTCGCCCTGACCGGCCACGCACCGGCACCGACCCCGGCGGAACCCGCGGCGGCCTGACACCGGCCCGCCCCGCGGCCGACTGATCCCCGCCCGCTGATCCCCGCGCCTCCGTTCCCCGCCCTGCTGTCCCGGAAGGACCCGACCGTCATGGCCACCGACACCCTCACCACCCCCGGCACCACCTCGACACCCGCCCCCGCCAGACCCGCCCGGATCGGTCTCGTACCGACGCTCCGGCACAGCCTGGCGCTGGCCGGGCGGGGCGCGACCAAGTTCGTGAGGTCGCCGCTCCAGCTGGTCGACGTGGTCCTCACCCCGGTCATCTCCCTGCTGATGTTCGTCTACCTCTTCGGCAAGGCGATCTCCGGCGGCGACCAGGACGCCTATGTGCAGCTGATCGTCCCCGGCGTGATGGTCATGACCGTGTTCCAGGCCAGCATCGGCATCGGCGTCGCCCTCAACGCGGACGCGAGCACCGGGATCTTCGACCGGTTCCGGTCCATGCCGATCGCCCGCTCGGCGCCGCTGATCGGCGCGGTCCTCGCCGACTTCGTCCGTTACGCGGTGTGCCTGGGCACCCTGGTCGTCCTCGCGCTGGTGATGGGGTACCGCCCCGACACCACCGTGCCGGCCGCGCTCGCCGCGCTCGGACTGCTCATCGCCTTCGCGATGTCCTTCTCCTGGATGTCGGTGTGGCTGGGGATGGTGGCGAAGACCCCGGGCTCCGTGCAGGGTCTGATGACCATCCTGGTGCTGCCGCTCACCTTCGCCAGCAACGTCTTCGTCCCCGCCGAGGACATGTCGGGCTGGCTTCGCGCCTGGTCGGACGTCAATCCCGTCTCCCTGATGGCCGACACCACCCGGGGCCTCCTCGACAGCGGCCCGGTCGCCTCGCCGCTGGCCGGCAGCCTCGCCTGGATGGCCGGCATGGTCGTCGTCTTCCTGCCGCTGGCCCTGCGCGCCTACCGCAGGAACAACACCTGACCCTCCGCACCCCGCCCGGACCGGCCGCCCACCCCAGGGCGGCCGGTCCGACGCGCGCGGCCCGGGACCCCGGCCCCGGTCCCGTGCCGCCCCGGTCCTCAACCCCCCAGCGCCTCCCGCTCCAGCCAGTCCCGGGCCTCCGCCCGACGCATGGACGACCCCTTCTCGTACGCCGCCCGGTAACCGTCCTCGCCCAGCGCCTCGACCATCCGCGCCCGATGCCCCCGCAGCTCCGGCTCACCGGCGTCGAAGGCGCCGCGCATGACCTCGCTGATGCCGAAGGAGGTGGCGCCGGCGGTGGGGTCGCCCTCCAGGGTGCGCAGGCCGCCCAGGAGTTCGGCGACCCAGGCGAGGCCCGCCCCGGCACCCTGGCCGAACAGGGCACCGGCCGCCTCGGGCAGCAGGGCCCGGGCCTCGGCGGCGCGGCCCTCGGCGAGGCGGTTCTCGACCCGGGTGCTGACGACCAGGTCACGCGCGAGTTCCGCCAGGTCGGGGCGGCGCCGGGAGAGCGCCTCCAGATGGTCCAGGGTCCGGTTCGCCTCCTCCAGGTCCCCGGACATCCGGTGCGCGTTGGCGAGGCCGACGAGGATGTTCGCCTCCAGCCGCAGCTGACCGCGCTCCCTGGCCTGGCGGTGTGCGGCGCGCAGATCGCGGAAGGCGCCGTCGAGGTCCCCGCTGCGCCGGCGTTCCCGGGCGAGCCGGGCCTTGCTGAGGTAGAGGTGGTCCTCGGTGCCCAGCTCGGAGCTGAGGGCGACGGCCCGTTCGAAGGTCGCGATGGCGGGGGCGTGCTCCCCGCGCAGCGAGTGGTCGCGGCCGATCGGCATCAGCGCGAGCACGATCCCCCAGCGGTCGCCGACCGCCTCGAACCCGCGCAGCGCCTCCGCCCGCGAGTGCGCGCCGGTCTCCAGGTCGCCCTGCTCGGTGAGGGCGAAGTCCCGCGCGAGATGGGCGCTGGCCCGCACCCAGGGGTCGGCCGAGCGCAGGAGGTCGTCGGGGGCGGGGGCGTCGTCCGCGAAGGCGACCTGGGACATCCGCAGCAGCAGCCCGGCGGGACGGAACTCACGGTCCACGGCCGAATCCCCACCCGAACCCGCCGGCTCGCCGTCACGGCCACCCCGCTCACGCCCCGGGCCGTCCCGCTCGCCGCCCGGGTCCCCCAGCTCCGCCAGATGGGTCTCCAGCCGGCTCCCCAGCCCCCGAATGCCCCAGTACCAGAACATCGCGGCGCCGAACCGCACCGCCGTCTCCCGGTCCCCGCTCTCCCGGACGAGCCGCAACGCGTGGGTGAGGTTGTCGTGTTCGGCGTCGAAGACGGCGGTGGCGCGCAGCTGCTCGCCGGTGCGCAGGAGCGGCTCGTGCCGCTGGGCCAGGTCCAGGTAGTACGCGGTGAAGCGGTCCGTGAGGTCGTCGCCGGACTCGGCCAGGCGGCGGGCCGCGTACGCGCGGACGGTGTCCAGCATCCGGTAGCGCGACTCGCCCCCGGCGTCGCGCACCTCCTGCACCAGCGACTTCTCGATCAGTGCGCCGAGTACGTAGAGCACGTCGTCGGCGGGCAGCTCCGGGTCCGGGCAGACCTCCTCCAGAGCGGCGAGCGTCGCCCCGCCGGGGAAGGCGGACAGCCGGCGGGCGAGGATCCTCTCCGGCTCGTCGAGCAGGTCCCAGCTCCACTCGACCATCGCCAGCAAGGTGCGCTGGCGCGGCAGGGCGGTCCTGCTGCCGGAGGAGAGCAGCCGGAACCGGTCGTCGAGGCGGCGCGCGATCTGCTCCACACCCATCGAGCGCATTTTTGCCGCGGCCAGCTCCAGGGCGAGCGGCATCCCGTCGAGGCGGCGGCAGATCTCCAGGACGGCGTCGAGGGTGTGCTCGTCGAGGGTGAAGCCCTGCCGGATGCCGGCGGCCCGGTCCACGAACAGCCGGACCGCGGCCGTCTCCAGCGCCTCGGCGGGCTCGGGCGATCCCGTGGGCACCTCCAGCGGGCCGAGGTGGAACAGCGACTCGCCGTCGATGGCCAGGGGCTCACGGCTGGTGGCGAGGACGCGCAGTTCGGGAAGGCGTACGAGGAGCTGTTCGGCGAGTGCGGCGGCCGCCTCGACGAGGTGCTCGCAGTTGTCCAGCACCAGCAGGGCGTCGCCGCTGCCGAGGAGCGCGGCCACCCGCTCCACGGGGGAGGTCTGCTGGGCGCCGCCGCCCTCGTACAGGCGTCCGTCGGTGGAACTGAGGGCGCCGAGCACCGCGTCGGCCAGCCGCTCGGGGTCGCTCACGCCCGCGAGGGGGACGAACCGGACCCGGTCCCGGGCGTGCGCGCCGTCGCGGGTCACGGCCTCCAGGCAGAGCCGGGTCTTGCCGGCGCCGCCCGGGCCGACCAGGGTGACCAGCCGGGCCGAACCCATCAGATCCGCGAGGCGTTCCAGTTCGCCGTCGCGTCCCACGAAGCTCGTCAGCCGGGCCGGCAGCCGGCTCGGGGCGTCGGCCGGCCGGGCGGGCCGCTCCAACTCGCCCCGCAGCAGCGCGAGATGGATGTCACGCACTTCGGCCGAGGGGTCGACGCCGAGTTCGTCGCCCAGTCCGGCGCGCAGGTCCTCGTAGACGGCGAGGGCGTCCGACTGGCGGCCCGCCGCCGCCAGGGCCCGCATCCGCAGCCCCGCGAGACGCTCGCTCAGCGGACGCCGGGCGCCCGCCGCCTCGAGGTCGGCCAGGACGTCGGCGTACCGTCCCACGCGCAGCTCGGCGTCGAAGCGGTCCTCCATGGCCGCCGCCCGGAGTTCGTCGAGGCGCGTGGCCGCGGCGCCGGCGAAGGGGGCGTCCAGGACGTCGGCGAGGGCCGCGCCCCGCCACAGCCCGAGCGCGGTCGCGAGGGTCCGGGCCGCCTCCTCGGCGCGCCCCGCGGCGAGGGCGCGCCGGCCCCGGCCCGCGAGGTCCTCGAAGCGGTGGGCGTCCACGTCCTCCGGGGCGACGGAGAGCCGGTAGCCGCCCGCCACGGCGTCCACGGTGCCGGTGCCGCGCAGTGCCTTGCGCAGCCGGGACACCAGGGCCTGCAAGGCGTTGCCCGCGTCGGCCGGCGGCTGCTCGCCCCACAGTCCGTCCACGAGGGAGTCGACGAAGACGGGGCGACCGCCCTCCAGGGCGAGCCGGGCGAGGAGCATCCGCAGCCGCACACCGCCGACGTCGACGGCCCCGCCCTCGCCGCACACCCGCACCGGCCCCAGCAACTCCACCCTGAACATGACAATCCCCCCCCACTCCGCCGGGCTGCCCCTCAACCCCAACGCGGCCCAAGGATCACCCACTTGCCGCCCCGGGTAAACCCGGACCCCGGACCCGCTGATGCCGCATCCCCTGGGGGATAACCCCCAGACCCCCAGCCGCCCTCCCGGCCCCCGGAGTCCCCTGGCCCCCAGCGCCCCCGTGCCCCCGGAAACGCCTGAAGGGCCCCTCGTTCTCACGAGAGGCCCTTCCAAGGTGCGCCGCCAGGGACTCGAACCCCGGACCCGCTGATGCTGCATTCCCTGGGGGGTAACCCCCAGACCCCCAGCCGCCCTCCCGGCCCCGGGAGCCCTCTGGCCCCCAGCGCCCCCGGAAACGCCCGAAGGGCCCCTCGCTTTCACGAGGGGCCCTTCCAAGGTGCGCCGCCAGGGACTCGAACCCCGGACCCGCTGATTAAGAGTCAGCTGCTCTAACCAACTGAGCTAGCGGCGCCTGCTGGCTCGGAGAACTCTACCCGACCTCCGGGGGTGCTCCGGACGCCTCACCAGGGGTGCAAGGGGGTGCCGTACATCATTCGGACCGTCAACATGCGCGTCCGGACGACAGTTGAGAAACTGACGAATGTGCACAACTGCGGACATTTCCATCTGGAGTGTGAGGGGCATCGCATGGAGACTCCGGTATTCGAGGAACTCGATCCCGCGAGCGACTGCGACTGCCCCGGATGCGTCCACTGGCGGCGCGTCCTGCCGCACTCCCGCACCGGCCGTCACCCCGCCGCCCACCGGGCGGTGATCCTCGCGGCGGCGGCCTCCACGGCTCTCGTCGGCCACACCGCCCCCGCCCTCGCCGCCCCGCACACCCCCGACCACCTCACCCACCCCGCCCGTCCCGGCGTTCCCGCAGGTGACGAGCCCGACACCCCGCAGGGCGGCAAGGCCCCGCTGCACGGTCCCGGTGGCAAGCCGGCCGTGGTCAAGGCGCCGTCCACCACCCGCGCCGAGATCATCAACCGGGCCAAGAAATGGGTCGCCGCGCAGGTGCCGTACAGCATGACGGAGTACTGGTCGGACGGTTACCGCCAGGACTGCTCGGGCTTCGTCTCGATGGCCTGGAGCCTGCCCGGCAACGAATGGACCGGCAGCCTCGACCAGTACGGCGTCAAGATCCCCAAGGACGACCTCCAGCCCGGCGACATCCTGCTGTTCCACAACCCGGCGAACCCGCAGGCCGGCTCGCACGTGGTGATCTTCGGCGGCTGGACGGACTACACACACACCTACTACATCGCCTACGAGGAGACCCGCCCGCGCGCCCGCAAGCAGGCCACTCCGTACGCGTACTGGAGCAACTCGGCCCGCTACACCGCGTACCGCTACAAGGGGCTGATCGCGGGCGCGGCCGGCAGCGACAAGCCGAGCGAGCCCACCGGCACCCCCTATCCCGGAGCCGCCTACTTCGGCCCCGGCGCCAACAACACGTACGTCACCCAGCTGGGCCGCATGCTCGTCGAGCGCGGCGCCCAGCGCTACTACTCCTCGGGCCCCGGGCCGCGCTGGACCGACAGCGACCGCCGGGCCACCCAGGCCTTCCAGCAGGCACAGGGCTGGCGGGGCGCGGACGCGGACGGGCTGCCGGGGCCGCAGACCTGGGCGCTGCTGGTGAGCGGCGAGGGCAACGACATCGGCGCCGGGACGGCCGGCCCGCCCGCCCCCACCGCACCGGGGGCACCCTCCTCGCACGGGGTGCCCGGCTATCCGGGGCGGGCGATGCTGCGGCCCGGGGCCGTCAACACGTACGTCACCCAGCTCGGGAAGCAGCTGGTGAAGAAAGGGTTCGGCAGGTACTACACGACCGGCCCGGGTCCGCGCTGGGGCGAGGCGGACCGCCGGGCCGTGGAGGCCTTCCAGCGGGCGCAGGGCTGGCGAGGCGGCGCCGCGGACGGCTACCCGGGGCCGGAGACCTGGCGGCGGCTGTTCGCCTAGGCCGCCTTCCGGCACCACCCACCCACTGTCATGACGCATCTGGCGCGGAGGCTGGAGCACGCATGAGCACGACGACCACTTCACCCACCCCCGAGTCCCCCGGGTCCGAAGGGCCCGCCGAGACCACGTCCGGCACCCGGCCCGCCCGGCTGATCCAGAACGAGGCGACCACCGAGATCCCCGTCCACCTGCTGTTCCGCGACGACCCGGAGACCGGGTCCGTGCCGTTGAGCCCCGCCGTCGTCGGACGCCGGCAGGGCACCGGCGAGCAGCCCCGCTTCCGGCGCCCGGCGCAGGCCGCGCCGCGGCCCGCGCCCCAGGTCGACCCGGCGCTGGTGGAACGGCCCGCCCGGGTGCTGCCCGGCTCGGCGGGGGTGCTCGCCGGGGCCTGCGGGACGGCCGGCTGTGTGGCCACCTCGTGGTGGGCGGGCCTGCTCCCGCCGCTCGCGGTGGAGGCGCTGCGGCTGCCCGAGTACGCCGGG
This sequence comes from Streptomyces sp. NPDC020489, assembly GCF_044386545.1. NCBI lineage: Bacteria > Bacillati > Actinomycetota > Actinomycetes > Kitasatosporales > Streptomycetaceae > Streptomyces > Streptomyces sp. NPDC020489. The sequence goes on along the minus strand of NZ_JBIRUZ010000008.1, from coordinate 184,151 downwards.
GCCGGCCTGGGCCCCGCCCAGTGGGTCGCGTACGCCGGTGCCGGCGCCCTGAGTCTGTTCGGCTTCGGCGGGCTGGCGCGCGGGCGGACCGGGCGGGCCTGGGTGCTCGGACTCTTCGGCCGCTACCGGGGCACCGTCCGGCGCACCGGCCTGATGTGGGTCAACCCGCTGCTGCTGCGCCGCCGCGTCGACGTACGGCTGCGGCACTGGCGCAGCGAGCCGATGCCGGCCGCCGACGGCAACGGGGTCGCGCTGCGGGTGGTCGTCCTGGTGGTGTGGCGGGTGCGGGACACCGCGCGGGCCACGCTGGGCTTGGAGGACCACGAGACGTATCTGCGCGAGTGCGTGGAGGCGGCGCTGGTGCGGGTGCCGGTGGAACTGCCGGGTTCGGCGCGGGCGTCGATGGACTCGGCGACGGACGCGCTGACCCGGCTGGTCGCGGCGGACGCGGGGGCGGTGGGGCTGGAGGTGTTCTCGGTGCAGCCGGTGCGCGTCGAGTACGCCCCCGAGGTGGCCGCCGCGATGCACCGCCGCCGGATCGCCGCCCTGGACGCCCAGCAGCGGGCGAGCGTGCTGACCTCGGTCGTGGACTCGGTGGAGGACACGGTGACCCGGCTGACCATGCGCGGCCTGGTGGAACTGGACGACTACGAACGCAAGGCGCTGGTCAAGGACTTGACGGTGGCGTTCTGCGCGGGGCGGGGTGAGGCGGGCCAGTGATTGGTCTGGACATGCTCAAGTAACGGCAATATTCTGGAACTTGGTCTAGACCTGCACGGCTCACTGAACTTCCCCCACGTTCTCCAGGGAGCGGCAGCATGCGCAAAAAGACCAAGTGGTACGCGGCCGTGCTGGGCCTCAGCACGGCCGGAGCCCTCGTGCTCTCCTCCGGCGGCGCCAGCGGACACGGCTACACCGACCTCCCCGTCAGCCGGCAGAAGCTCTGCCAGAACGGCACGGTGACGGGCTGCGGCGACATCCAGTGGGAGCCGCAGAGCGTCGAGGGGCCCAAGGGCTTCCCCGGCTCCGGCCCGGCCGACGGGACGATATGCAGCGGCGGCAACAGCCGGTTCAGCCAGCTCAGCGCGCCGCGCACGCCCTCGGGCGGCGCCTGGCCCGCCACCAGGGTGACGGGCGGTCAGAGCTACACCTTCCGCTGGCAGTTCACCGCCCGGCACGCCACCACGGACTTCAAGTACTACGTCACCAAGGCGGGTTGGAACCAGAACCACAACCTGGCCCGCTCCGACCTCAACCTGACCCCGTTCCTCACGGTCCCGTACAACAGCCAGCAGCCCCCGGCCACCCTCTCCCACAGCGGCACCCTGCCGTCGGGTCTGAGCGGCCGGCACGTGATCCTCGCGGTGTGGACGGTCGCCGACACCGGCAACGCGTTCTACGCCTGCTCGGACGTCACGTTCTGATCGACTCCGGAAGGTTCCTCCGATCGACTCCGGCAGGGGCGATCCGCTTCGACGACAGCGACGGACCTCGCCGCCGTGACACCGGCGGCGAGGTCCTCGCGCTGCGCGCGCGGGCGACGGTGCCCGAACTCTGAGCTTGACTTGAGCAACCCCGGGTCTACCAGTGGGTAAGTTCCCCTCACGATCATCACGTCGACTTCGGGGGAAGCGCCATGGACCTCATCTTCTACGCCGTACCCGGCCTCATCCTGGCCGTGGTCGTCTTCCTGGCCTCCCGCGTACTGCGGCGCTCGATGCAGCTGCGCAGCGCCTGGAACAGCGGGCTGACCGCCGAGGGGCGCTGTCTGCGGACGTTCACGACGATGCACGGCGGCGCCCATGACACGTCCGTGCACACCACGCTGCACCACGTCTACGAGTTCACCGCCCGTGACGGCCGCACGATCCGCTTCGAGGAGGAGGACGGCCCGGCGACCATCGTCCAGGGCGACTTCGTCACCATCCACTACGCCGAGGGCCACGAGATCGTCGCCACGGCCAAGGCGCCGACCCGCGGCAGGCTGGCGGTGTCCACCGGCCTCACCCTGGCGTTCCTCGGGGTGGCCGTCGTGTTCTGCGTCGGCTTCATGGTCACGTACCACCAGATGTCGGACGACGAGTTCGGGAGCGGTCAGGGCGACTCCACCGACGTCGTCGTGGTCGACGGCGTGACGCTGACCCCGTGACCCCCACTGCCGCGGCACTCCACATCTGACCCTCCATCAATTACCGTGCGCCGCCATGGAGTCCAACAGGGGCACGGTCGCCGAACTCGTCGCCGCCCGGTGGGGCGACCACCGGCCGGGGCTGTGGTGCGAGGACCGGGTGCTCACCCATCACCAGGTCGCGTCCGCCGCCGCGGCCCGGGCGGCCCTGCTGAGAGACCTGCTGCCACCGGGCGCCCACATCGGCGTGCTGCTCGACAACACCCCTGAGTACCCGCTCTGGTTGAGCGCCGCCGCCCTCGCCCGCAACGCCGTCGCCGGCGTCAACCCCACCCGCCGAGGCCCCGAACTCGCCCGGGACATCCTGCACACGGAGTGCCGCGTCCTGGTCACCGAACCGGCCCACCTCCCGCTGCTCGCCGGCCTCGAACTCCCCGGCGTACGGGTGCTGGTGACCGGAGGCGAGGAGTACGACGCCCTGCTCGCCCCGTACGCGGGCGCCCGGCCGGACGCCGCCGAGGCCAGCCCGCGCGACCGTCTCCTGCTCTACTTCACCTCGGGCTCCACCGGCGCCCCCAAGGCCGCGATCTGCACCCAGGGCCGCCTGGCCGCCGCGGGCCGCTCGCTGGCCGGGCAGTTCGGGGTGCGCCCCGACGACGTCCACTACGTCTGCATGCCGATGTTCCACGGCAACGCGGTGATCGCCGACTGGGCCCCCGCCCTCGCCGCCGGAGCGGGCGTCGCGCTGCGGCGGCGGTTCTCGGCCGCGGGGTTCCTGGCGGACGTACGCCGGTACGGGGCGACGTACTTCACCTACGTGGGCCGGGCCGTGCAGTACGTCCTCGCCACCGAGGAGCGCGCCGACGACCGGGACAACCCCCTGCGGATGGGCTTCGGCACGGAGGCGGGGGCGGCGGACGCGGCCGCCTTCGAGCGGCGGTTCGGGGTGCGGCTGGTGGAGGGGTACGGGTCCTCGGAGGGCGGGGCGGCCGTGCAGTGGTCGCCGGGGACGCCGGCCGGGGCGGTGGGGCGGGCGGGGCCCGGGCTCGTCGTCCTCGATCCGCGGACGCGCGCGGAGTGCCCGGCGGCCGTGTTCGACGGGGCCGGGCGGCTGCTGAACGGGGACGAGGCGATAGGGGAGCTGGTCAACCAGGGGCCGAACCCCTTCGAGGGGTACTGGCGCAACCCGGCGGCGGAGGCGGAACGGCGCCGCGACGGCTGGTACTGGACGGGGGACCTGTTCTGCCGGGACGCGGACGGCTACCTCTACTTCGCGGGCCGCACCGACGACCGGCTGCGCGTCGACGGCGAGAACCTGGCCGCCGCGATGATCGAGAACATCCTCGCGCGCTACGAGGGCGCGCACGCCGTCGCGGTGTACGCGGTCCCGGACCCCGTGACCGGCGACCAGGTCATGGCGGCCCTCGCCGGCACCTTCGACCCGGAGACCTTCACCGCGTTCCTCACGGCCCAGCCCGACCTCGGCACGAAGATGGCCCCCCGTTTCGTCCGGGTCGTGAAGCGGATGCCGGTCACAGCGACGAACAAGATCCACCGCGCCCTCCTGCGCAGGGAGGCCCTCCACTGCCCAGACCCACTGTGGTGGCGCCCACCGGGCGAACAGACATACCGCATCCTGACGACACAGGACATCGAGACACTGAGCCCCGGAGACCCCACCGCACGCTGAGTCCCCACCCGCCGGCTCGGCACCCCGAGGTCCCGCTCCCAGCCGCCGCCGGGGCACCCGGGATCCCGACCCCGCCCTGCGGCTCTCGGAGCCTCGCGCCCCAGCCACCCTCCCGGCTCCCAGGGCCCCGCGCCCCCAGCCGCCCCGGCCCCCGGAGTCCCCGCGTCCCGCGTCCCCGGAGTCCCCGCGCCCCGGGAAATGCTCGAAGGGCCCCTCGCTCCCACGAGAGGCCCTTCTGAGGTGCGCCGCCAGGGACTCGAACCCCGGACCCGCTGATGCTGCATCTCCTGGGGGATAACCCCCAGACCCCCAGCCGCCCGCTCGGCACCCCGAGGTCCCGCGCCCGCAGCCGCCCGCTCGGCACCCCGAGGTCCCGCGCCCGCAGCCGCCCGCTCGGCACCCCGAGGTCCCGCGCCCAGCCGCCGCCGGGCACCCGGAATCCTGACCCCAGCCGCCCCGCGGCTCCCGGGGTCCCGCGCCCCCAGCCGCCCTCCCGGCTCCCAGGGCCCCGCGCCCCCAGCCGCCCCGGCCCCCGGAGTCCCCGCGTCCCGCGTCCCCGGAGTCCCCGCGCCCCCGGAGTCCCCGCGCCCCGCGAAATGCTCGAAGGGCCCCTCGCTCCCACGAGAGGCCCTTCTGAGGTGCGCCGCCAGGGACTCGAACCCCGGACCCGCTGATTAAGAGTCAGCTGCTCTAACCAACTGAGCTAGCGGCGCATGACTCACGCCCTCCGCTGGATCTGTGTCTCGCGGCTGGCGACAGAGAAAATACTACCCGGTCCCAGGGCGTGCTTCTGACCACGCTCGGGCGGGCCTCAGATGGCCAGGGAGAGCAGGACGGGCGCCGCGTTCCTGTTCAGGGCCTCGGCGGCCTTGCGGAGGCGGTGGGCGTGCTCGACGGGGAGGGAGAGGGCGAGGCAGCCCACCGAGGAGCCGGCCGTGACGGGGACGGCCGCGCACACCGTGCCCACCGCGTACTCCTGGAGGTCGAGGTGGGGGACCGTGGGCGGCTGGGACTCGAGCCGGGACAGCAGGAGCTTGTCGCTGGTGATGGTCCGCGAGGTGAGGCGGGCCATCTTGTGCCGGGAGAGATGGTCGCGCCGGCTGTTGTGGTCGAGCTGCCCCAGCAGGCTCTTGCCGATCGCGGTGGCATGGGCGGAGTAGCGGAAGTCGACCCACTCGTTGACCACGGGGGTCGTGGGCCCGTCGGCGTACTGGGCGATCCTGATCTCGCCGTCGACGTACCGGCTGAGGTACACCGCGGCGCCGACCGAGTCGCGCAGTCGGTCCAGGGTGCGCTGGAGCGTCTCGCGCAGCGCCTGCTCACGGTCGTGCGCGGAGCCGAGGCGGGTCAGCGCGTCCCCCGTGACGTACGCGCCGTCGGTGACCTGCTCGACGTAGCCCTCGCGGCGCAGCATCCTCAGGAGCGTGGTCAGGCGCTCCGGGTCGATGTCGGTCTCGCGGGCGAGTTCGGTGTCGGTTACTCCGGTGGTGTGCCGTGCCACGGCCTCCAGGACGCGTAGGGCGTCCTGGGCCGAGTGGTACGGCGCGGTCGGCTCGTGCTTCAGCGCCACGGTGTTCCCCCTGCGCTCTACTGGGCCGTGATCCGGACAGCGAATCCTTTCCACGATAGCCCGCAAAGGGCTTGAAGTGGGGGCCTGTTGACGAGATTCCATCCCTCTCAGCTGGGACGCTGACCTCCTGGCATATGCCAACGTCATGCCCCAGTCGCTGGACCTCGCCCGCAGGCCCCTCCACCTCCCGCGGTCAGAGCACCGCGCTGAGGAATTCCCGCGTACGGTCCTTCTCCGGCTCGCCGAAGATCTTCTCCGGCGGGCCGGCCTCGATGATCCGCCCCGAGTCGAACATCAGCACCTTGTCCGAGATGTCCCGGGCGAAGTTCATCTCGTGGGTCACGCACAGCATCGTGATGTCGGTGCTGCGGGCGATGTCCCTGAGCACGTCGAGGACGCCCGCGACCAGCTCCGGGTCCAGCGCCGAGGTCACCTCGTCCAGCAGCAGCACCTTCGGCCGCATCGCCAGCGCCCGCGCGATCGCCACCCGCTGCTGCTGGCCGCCGGACAGCTGCGAGGGCCGCGCGTCCCGCTTGTCGGCCAGTCCCACCAGGTCCAGCAGTTCGAGGGCGCGCGCCTCCGCCTCGTCCTTGGACATGCCGAGGACGGTGACCGGGGCCTCGGTGATGTTCCTGAGCGCCGACATGTTCGGGAACAGGTTGAACTGCTGGAACACCATCCCGATCTGCTTGCGGACCTCGCGGACCTGCTTCTCCGGCGCGGGGAAGAGCTGCTGCCCGTCGACGGTGATGACCCCCTCGTCGGGCTTGGTCAGCGTCATCAGCAGCCGCAGGATCGTGGTCTTGCCCGAACCGGACGGCCCGATGAGGGTGACGTGCTTGCCGGCGTCGACGGAGAAGTCCAGATGGTCCAGGACGGTGTTGCTCCCGAACCGCTTGGTGACCTGCTCCAGCCGGATCAGCTCACCGCCGGGTCGCTCGTCGGAGGGGTTCTTGTCGGCGGGGTTCATGCCGGGGGTGTGCTGTGTGTCAGTGGACAAGACGACGCTCCAGGGCTCGCACGAGGAGGGAGGCCAGATAGGCGATGAGGATGAAGGCGACGCCGATCACGGTCAGCGGCTCGGTGAACTGGAAGTGCTCCTGGGAGAACAGCCGCGCCTGCCCGAGCATGTCGAGGACGGTGATCGCCATCAGCAGCGGCGTGTCCTTGAGCATCGCGATGACGTAGTTGCCGAGCGCCGGCACCACCCGGCGGATCGCCTGCGGCAGGATCACCACCCGCCACGTCCTGGCCACCGGCAGGTTCAGCGCCGTCGCGGCCTCCCACTGGCCGACGGGCACCGCCTCGATACCGGCCCGGTAGACCTGCATCGTGTACGTCGAGTAGTGCAGGCCGATCGCGAGGACCCCGGTGGTCAGCGCGGAGAAGGTCAGGCCCCACTCGGGCAGCACGTAGAAGAGGAAGAACAGCTGCACCAGCAGCGGCGTGTTCCGGATGAACTCGGTGACCGCGCCCACCGGCCAGGTCACCCAGCGGGTCGGTGACCGCATCAGCAGCGCCCACACCAGGCCCAGCGCGAACGAGATCACCGAGCCCAGCGCGAGCGCTTGGAGGGTGACCAGCAGACCGTCCCAGAACTGCGGCATGAAGTCGCCGACCGCATTCCAGTCCCACTTCACGAGACAGCACCTCCGACGCCCGTGGTCTCGGCCCGCTTCAGCTCACGCGCGGCGCCGCGCTCCGGAGCCTTGCCGACCCCCGCCTTCAGCCTCTTCTCCAGGCCGCGCATCACCCGGGTCAGGGCGAAGGCGATCACGAAGTAGATGACCAGCAGGTACGTGTAGATCTCCGCGCTCTCCTGCAACGCGAGCCGCACGAGGTTGCCGCTGAACGCCAGGTCACCCATGCCGATGATCGACACCAGCGCGGTGCCCTTGAGCAGCTCGACCAGCAGGTTGGAGAACGAGGGGATCATCTCCGGCACCGCCTGCGGCAGCAGGATCAGCCGCAACCGCTGCCAGGGCGTGAAGCTGAGCGCGATCCCGCCCTCCTGCTGCGCAGGGTCCACCGCGTTCAGCGCGCCGCGCACGATCTCCGAGCCGTACGCGCCGTACGTCAGCCCGAGCGCGAGCGTGCCCGCCCACATCGGCACCAGCTGCCAGCCGAAGGCGAGCGGCAGCACGAAGTACACCCAGAAGATCATGATCAGCGCCGAGGTCCCGCGGAACACCTCGGTGTAGAAACCGGCGAGGAAGCGCACGATCCACAGCCGGTGGGTGCGCGCGACACCGACGACGAACGACACGGCCGTCGCCACCAGCGCGCTGAACACCAGCAGTTGGAGGGTGGTCCAGACGCCCTTGAGTACGAGTTCCCAGAGTCCCGTGGTCATCCGCCGCACAGCTCCTTCGCGGTGAGGTCGGTCATCTCGGCCTCGGTGAAACCGAAGGGCTTGAGGATCCGGAGCAGCTCCCCGCTCTTCTTCAGCTTCCGCAGCTCCGCGTTGAAGGCGTCCCGCAGCCGCGTCTCGGTCGGCCGGAACGCGAACGCGCCGCCGTCGACATGCGGCTTGCCGTCCACGAGGGGCGCGAAGGCCTTGGTGGCCTCGGCCTTGGCGGACTTCTTGACGACCTCGCGGGTGGTCAGCGCCGTACCGGCGAAGACGTCGGCCCGTCCGGCCTCGACGGCGTTCAGTCCGGCGACCTGGTCGGGGACGATCAGGATGTCGCTCTCCGCGTACCCCGCGTCGACGGCGTACTGGATCTCGGCATATCCGGTCCCGGTGGCGAACTTGGCCTTTTTCTCCACGACGTCCCTGTAGGTGTGCAGGCCCTTCGGGTTGCCTTTGCGCACGATGAAGGAATCGAGCATCTGGTAGTCCGGATCGGAGAAGATCACCTGCTCGCAGCGCTCGGGGTTGACGTACATCCCGGCGGCCACGACATCGAACTGCTGTGAGTTCAGCCCCGGGATGAGCGACCCGAACTCGGTGGGCACCGGCTGCACCGTGTCCACCCCGAGCCGCTTGAAGATCACCCTCGCCAGCTCGGGCGCCTCACCGGTCAGCCTGCCGTCCTTGTCGATGTACCCGAACGGGATCTCGCCGGCGATTCCCAGCCGTACGACACCGGCCGCCCGGAGGCGGTCGAGCAGGTCACCGCCGTCCTTCGTCGAGGCCGTGGCCACCCGCGAGCAGCCGGCGGCCCCCAGCGCACCGAGCGCCGCCACCCCCGCGAGCAGCGACCGGCGGGTGGTTCCGGAGGGTTTTGTGTCGTCTCGGGTGGCGTTGCGCATGTCGTTCCGTATCGGTGGAGCCATGGCGGCGCAGCTACCCGACCGGATGTGACTTATGCCGACCGATTCGAGCCCGATTTTGACCGAGGAGGTCGTGACCGGTCCTTTCCCCTTCACGGGCGCGAAGCTCGCCACCGCGTTCCACGTCCCACGGTCCGGACCGTCCGAGTCAGTGCCCTGGTACGTACCCGCGCTTCTTGTCGACCACGTTCGGCAGCGGCTTGCCCGCCGCCCACAGGTCGTACAACTGGAGGAACTGCGTGCCGAGTTCGTCCCGCCAGCCCACCGTGTCGCCGCTCATGTGCGGGGACACGATCAGATCGGGGACCTGCCACAACGGGCTGTCGGGGCCGAGGGGTTCGCGCTCGAACACATCCAGCGCCGCCCCGGCGATCCACCGCTTGCGCAGCGCGTCCGCCAGCGCCGCCTCGACGACCAGCTGCCCCCGCCCGACGTTCACGAACCGCGCCGACGGCTGCATCACCCCGAACCGCCGGGTGTCGAACATCCCTCGGGTCTCCTCGGTCAGCGGCGCCGCCGCGATCACCCAGTCCGCCCGGCCGATCAGCCGGTCCAGGTCCCCGGGACCGTGGACACCGGTGCGCGGGGTACGGCCGACGATGGCCGTGGTGACCCCAAGTGCCTTGAGCGTACGGGCGATCGCCCTGCCGATCGGTCCCGAGCCGACGACCACCGCCCGCGTCCCGGCCACCCGCCCCGACTCCCGGTGCCGCCACACCCGCTCCCGCTGGAGGTCCAGCGTCCGCGGCAGATCCTTCGCCATCGCCAGGACGAGCGCGGCGACGTACTCCGCGACCGGCTGGTCGAAGACCCCGCGCGCGTTGGTCACCACCGTGTCGGACACGGCGAGTTCGGGGCACATCAGATGGTCCACGCCCGCACTCGCCGTGTGCACCCAGCGCGGCCGCGGCCCCTCGCCCGGCCAGGCCGCGCGCACCGCCGTCGAGGTGAAGTCCCACACCAGCAGGACATCGGCGTACGGCAGCCGCTCGGCCAGCGTCGAGGCGTCCGCGTGCTCGACACGGGCGCGGCCGGTGAGGCTGCCGAGGCGGGGGAGGGGATGGGCGTCCAGCACGAGAAGGGTGGGGGCGGTCATCGCAAACCGTTCCTCGGGCGTCCGACATGCGCGGATCGACCACGCTCGCACCCGAACCCACCGGCGTCAACACGGGCGGGTGCACGGTCCGTTGCCGCACCGTCTCTCAGCGTGAGGTCGGGTGTGCTGCGAGGGCGTCTCCCGTTTCCGGCGGACCGCGCCCCCTCGGTGATCTCAGCCAACCAGGTGACGAGGTGGGCGGCGTTGCGCCGATTGGGTACCCGAGCGGTGGGGCCGTACCGGGCGCTGATCGATCCGGCGGCCAGGACCGGCCCCGTGCGCCCCGTACCGCCGGACGAAGAGCAGCAGGAAGGCTGGACATGACCGCACTCGGATTTCTCTACCCGGGCCACTCCGCCGAGGACGACTATCCGCGCATCGAGCAGCTCCTGGGCAGCGACATCCGCCTGGACGTGGTCCACACCGACGTCGGCGAGGAAGCCCACCGCCCCGACGCCCTGCGCCGCATGGGCTCCGAGGCACGCCTCGCGGCCGGCGTCGAGGAGCTGCGCCTGGCGGGCGCCGAGTCGGTGGTGTGGGCCTGCACGAGCGGCAGTTTCGTCTACGGCTGGGAGGGCGCCCACGAGCAGGTCCGCACCCTCGCCCGCACCGCGGGCATGCCGGCCTCCTCGACCTCCTTCGCCTTCGTGCACGCCGCCCAGGAGGTCGGGGCGCGGCGGGTGGCGATCGCGGCGACCTACCCGGACGACGTGGCGGAGCTCTTCGCGGACTTCCTACGGGCGGGCGGCCTGGAGGTGACGGGCCTGAAGGGCGCCGGCGTCATCACCGCCGCCGAGGTCGGCGCGTGGGGCGAGGAGGAGGTCTTCACCCTGGCGCGGCAGGCGGACGCGGCGGAGGCCGACGCCCTGCTGCTCCCGGACACGGCCCTGCGCACGGCCGCGCACGTCGCCGCCCTGGAGAAGGAGCTCGGCAAGCCGGTCCTCACGGCCAACCTGGTCACGGTCTGGGAAGGCCTGCGCCTGGCGGATCGCCGGGTGAACGCGCCGAACCTGGGCGCGCTGTTCACCAGGGAACCGATCGTGCAGGTGTAGCCGGTTCGCTCGGGAACGCCGGACGGGCCGGACCTCTGCGGCCCGTCCGGCGTTCCCGGGCGAAGCCCCTTCAGCGCCGGAGCAATAAAGGCCAGGCCCCTTCAGGGCCGGAGGAATAAAACGGAGCCACCCTCCTGTTATCGGCCGAGGAACAGCGCACGGCACCCACCACAGGAGGCACCCCAGTGACGGCAGACGAGATTCGGGGAACGACCCACGGCACCGCCCCCACCCCCCTCTCCGTACTCGACCTCGTCACGGTCGGCGCCGGCCGCACCGCCACCGACGCCCTGCGCACCAGCGTCGCCCTCGCCAAGCTGACGGAGTCCCGCGGCTTCCACCGCTACTGGGTCGCCGAGCACCACTCCATGCCCGGTGTCGCCTCCTCGTCCCCCGCAGTGATCCTCGCCCACCTCGCCGCCCACACCGACCGCATCCGGCTCGGCTCGGGCGGCGTCATGCTGCCCAACCACGCCCCGCTGGTCATCGCGGAGCAGTTCGGCACCCTGGAGGCGATGGCCCCGGGCCGCGTCGACCTCGGCCTCGGCCGCGCCCCCGGCACCGACGGCGCCACCGCCGCCGCCCTGCGCCGCACGGACCGCCTCAACGAGGGCGCCGACGACTTCCCCGAGCAGCTCGCCGAGCTGACCCGCTTCCTGGACGACGACTTCCCCGACGGCCACCCCTACCGCCGTATCCACGCGGTCCCCGGCCCCGTCCAGTCGACGTCCCCCGGCGGCGTCCAGTCCCCGCACCGCCCGCCGATCTGGCTGCTCGGCTCCTCCGGCTTCAGCGCCCGCCTGGCCGCCACCCTCGGTCTGCCCTTCGCCTTCGCCCACCACTTCTCGGCGCAGAACACCGTCCCGGCCCTCGACCTCTACCGCGAGTCCTTCCGCCCGAGCGCGGTCCTGAAGGAGCCGTACGCCCTCATCGGCGTCTCCGCCCTCGCCACGGACGACGAGAAGGAGGCCCGCCGCCAGGTGCTGGCCGCGAGTCTGAACATGGTCCGCCTGCGCACCGGCCGCCCGGGCCTCGTCCCGACCCCGGAAGAGGCGGAGGCCTACGACTTCAGCCCCATGGAACGCGAGTTCATCACGTCCTGGAACGCCAACGTCGTCCACGGCACCGCCGACGAGGTCCGCTCCGGCCTCGACGACCTGCACAAGCGCACCGGCGCCGACGAGCTCATGATCACGTCCCACGCCCACAGCGGGGAGCTGCGCCTGCGGTCGTACGAACTGATCGCGGACGCCTACGGCTTGCCGACCGCCTGACCGGTCAGCAACTCGGAGATACGATCCGGCGCCACCGGCCGCGAGTACAGCCACCCCTGGCCGGTGTCGCAGCCGATGCGGCGCAGCCGGGAGGCCTGCGCCGAGGTCTCCACGCACTCCGCGGTGACGGTCAGCCCGAGCCGGTGGGCCAGCTGGATCATCGCCTCGACGACGACCTCGTCGGCGGGGTTGGGCGACGCGTCCGTCCCCTCGTACTGGAAGCCGCGCACGAAGGAGCCGTCCAGCTTGAGGACCGCGACCGGCAGGCGGCTGAGGTAGGCGAGGTTGGAGTAGCCGGTGCCGAAGTCGTCGATGGCGATGTGGACACCCATGTCGCTCAGCGCCTGGAGCACCTGGAGCGGCCGGCCCGCCGAGCCCATCACCGCCGACTCCGTCAGCTCCAGCTGGAGCAGCCCGGGGGCCAGGCCCGTCTCCGCGAGGATGTCGGCGACGTCGGCGACCAGGTCGGAGTCCCAGACCTGGCGGACCGCGACGTTGACGCTGACGAAGATCGGCGGTTCGTCGGGGTGGTCCAGCTGCCACTGCCGTGCCTGACGGCATGCGGTGGCCAGCACCCAGCGGCCGAGCTGGACGATCGAGCCGTCCTCCTCGGCCAGTCCGATGAACCGATTCGGCGTCAGCATGCCGAACTGCGGATGGTTCCAGCGCACCAGCGCCTCGACACCGCGCAGCCGGCCGTCCTCCATCCCGACCAGTGGCTGGTACTCGAGTACGAACTCACCGCGCTCGATGGCCGGGCGGAGCGTGGAGGCGAGGGCCTGGCGGGTCATCTGGTGGGCGTTGCGCTCCGGGTCGAAGAGCGTCCAGCGGGACTTGCCGTCGGCCTTGGCCCAGTACAGGGTCGTGTCGGCGGCCTGCACCAGGGCGGTGGGGGTGGTGCCGGCCGCGTGCCGCTCCACGACGCCGATCGAGGCGGAGACCGACAGCCGCCGGCCGGAGATGTCGAAGGGCGCCTGGACCGCCTTCAGGACGGCCTCGGCGAGGTCCGCCAGCTGGTCGGTGCCGGTCGAGTCCTCGACCAGCAGGGCGAATTCGTCGCCGCCGAGCCTGGCCACCAGCGGCACGCTGCCCCGGGTGAGGCCGGCCTCGTCGGCGCAGCGCGTCAGCCGTTCCGCCACCGCCGCGAGCAGCCGGTCGCCGACGCGGTGGCCGAGGGTGTCGTTGATCGCCTTGAAGCCGTCGAGGTCGAGATAGCACAGCCCGATCCTTCCGGTGCCGCCCTGTGCGTACGACTCCACCTCCAGCGCGGCCGACAGCCGCTCGAAGAACAGGGTCCGGTTGGGCAGCCGGGTCACCGGGTCGTGCATCTGCAAGTGCCGCAGCCGGGCCTGGAGTTCACGCTGGGAGCTGATGTCGACGAGCGACAGCAGCACACCGGGCTCGCCCGTGCCCAGCGGCGCGACCGTGATCTGCACCCACACCGACCGGCCGTCGGGGTGCTTGAGCCGGCGCGTGCAGCGCAGTCTGGCCTGCCGGCCGCGCAGCACCTCCTGGTAGGCGTGCCAGGTCCGGGTGTCCGAAGCCAGGTCGACCAGCTCGGCGGCGGACTTCCCGGTCAGCACCTCGGGCGCGCAGCCGAGGAGTTCGCCCAGCGTTCCGTTGGCACCGGCGACCAGACCGTCGCGGTCCACGACGGCCATGGCCAGCGGCGCGGCCGTGAACGCCGACCGGTACGTCGGGGTTTCCGTACGAGGAGACGTACTGAAGTCACTGTCCGTGACGACCGCCCGGTCGAGATCTGCCGCGGGCGCCGGCCCTTCGGAGGTTCCGCTCACCGTTCGCTCCCGCAGTGCACTCGATCTCTGTCCGTGCAGGAAAGTGTGCCGATCATAGAGGCTGGCCCCCACCCCTTCCAGCCATCGTCCAGTGTCCCGGAACGACCGGCCCTTCTGACAGATCGTTTCTGCCCGTACCTGGACGGCTTGTTGAGGGCGCTCGACCAGGTGTGACGTTCCGTGAGCGATTCGGGGTGTCGCTTCTGACGCTTCTTCGCCGTACTCACTCGTCTGGTGCAGACAAACAGGACGCAGTACGACAATTACGCACAAGCTGGGTGCGGTGTCCCGCGAACCGCACCCGGAGGTCCCTGTGCCGCGCCCTTTCCAGCGCCCCCGACTGCGCAGCACCGCGGCCGTGTTCACCACCCTGTCGGCATTGGCCGCCACCTCTCTCATCACCGGTCCCTCGGCCGCCGAACCCTTCTCGGCCGAACCGTGTGCCCTGCCCCGCACCCAGGCGCACCACTCGGAGGGTCTGGACACCTGGAACCACGCCTATCCGCGCCCGACCCGCGACCTGGACGCGGTGATGGTGTTCCTGTCCTTCCCGGACGCGACCCCGCGCACCACCCCGGACGAACTGGCCGCCGACCACTTCCCGGCCACCAGCCGCTTCTTCGAGCAGGCCTCCTACGGCAGGTTCACCCTGCGCCCGCACCCGCTCCGGCACTGGATCGGGATGCCGCGGTCGTCCACGGCCTACGCCATACAGCGCGACTGGAACGCGTACCACCGGGCCGCCTACCTGCGCGACGCGCTGGCCGCGGCGGACGCCGAGGTGGACTTCTCCCGCTACGACGTCGTCTACTTCGTGGCCGACCCGGACGCGCCCGGCGTGGACTCCGACGCCACGAAGGTCGTCAACCTGGACACCCCGCTGCGCGCGGACGGCACGGACATCCGCCGGGTCGTCACGGTCTTCGAGAACCACCCGCCGGACCGGCTCGTGCTGGCCCACGAGACCGGGCACGTCTTCGACCTGCCGGACCTCTACCACCGCCCGATGGACGGCAAGGGCGACTGGGACACCTACGTCGGCGACTGGGACCTGATGGGCAGCCAGTTCGGCCTGGCACCGGATCTGTTCGCCTGGCACAAGTGGAAGCTGGGGTGGCTGGAACCGCGCCAGGTGGCGTGCGTACCGGGCTCGACCCGGCTGACGCTGGAGCCGCTCGGGGCGGGCGCCCCGGCCGGGGGCGCCGCCTTCGGCCTGGGCGGGGGCACCAAGCTCGCGGTCGTCCGCACCGGGCCCGACAGCGCGCTCGCCTTCGAGGCGCGCGGCGCGGTCGGCAACGACACGGCGACCTGCCGTGAGGGCGTCCTCGTCTACCGCGTCCACGCCGGCTCCGCCTCGGGCGGCGGCCCGGTCCAGGTGATCGACGCCCACCCCCGCACCGAGGCCTGCTGGGAGGACTCGGTCTACCCCCCGCTCGCGGACGCCCCCGTCACCCTCGGCGAGAGCTTCACGGTGCCGGGGACGACCGTACGGGTGGAAGCGGAGGGTCGGACGGCCTCGGGGCAGTGGACGGTGCGGATCACGTCGACCGGGTGAGTTCTGGTCCGGGGCCACTGCGTGCCGATGTCGTGCGCCGCCAGGGACTCGAACCCCGGACCCGCTGATGCTGCATTCCCCGGGGGCAACCCCCGGACCCCCGGCCGCCTCTGCCGTGCCGGAGAGGTCTCGCCCGCTCACGACGAAGGCCCCCCGCGTTTGCGAGAGGCCTTCGTTGTCTGTGCGCCGCCAGGGACTCGAACCCCGGACCCGCTGATTAAGAGTCAGCTGCTCTAACCAACTGAGCTAGCGGCGCCTGCTGACGTCGTAGACCTTAGCATCCTGATCGGCTGGGGGAAAAATCGATATCCGCACGGCCGCGCGGGCCGCCCGTACGGCCGCCCACAGCAGGATCTCGGGGCCCGGCAGCCAGGGGTGACGGGTGTCCGGGGCGACCAGCCAGCGGTTGTCGAACGGGGTCGAGGAGGTGCCCGTGGGCCTCGGCGCGGGGACGGTCACCGCGTCGCCGGTGCCGTGGCACAGCAGCGGCGGAACCGCCCCGGTGCGGCCGAACTCCTCCCACCGCAGCAGCGAGGGCAACCGGTGCGCGGTGCCCGGCGCGGCGAACAGCAGCATCCGGCCCCGGAACACCGCGACCGGTCCCGAACCCGGCCCCTCGTCCCACAGCTGGTCCAGCATCCGGCGCCCGAAGACCGCGGGGACGCTGACCACGTCGAAGACGCTGCCGCAGGGCAGGACGACCGGGGCGTCCGGGCGCTCCCGCCAGAAGGCCAGCGTGCTCCGCGGATACGTTCCTGCCGAGGCGAGCCAGTCGGCCCCGTCCGCGGTGACCCCGCTGACGTCCGAACGGTCGGGGAAGAGCTCCTTGCCTGTGTCGCTCATGCCTCCAGGTGTACCGGGCGTGAGCGCTCCGTCTCAGAGGGTTGCCGGAAACCGGGACAGAAGAGGGGGGTGGGGGGTATCTTGCCCAGCTGGCATATGCCAGAGCTTTACGCAGGGTCGATGGTGCCCCTGCCCTCGGCGCCCCGCATCAGGTCCCGGCCGAACTCCACCATCTTCTTGGCATAGTCCTCGGTCCACTCGGCCCGCTCCGCGATGTCCGCGGTCGTCAGCCGGTCGAACCGCCGCGGGTCCGCCAACTGGGCCGCCGCGATCGCCTGGAACTCCACGGCACGGTCCGTCGCCGCCCGGAAGGCATGCGTCAGCTCCGTCGCCCGGGCCAGCAGCGCCCTGGGGTCGTCGATGGACTCCAGGTCGAAGAAGTGCTCCGGATCGGCGGCCACCTCCGCGGGCTCGAACAGCAGGGGCGCGGGGCGTAGCCGCGGTTCATTACGACGCGGCGTGGGCTCCGCCATGTCTCGTCCTCCTCGTACGCTACCGACGACCCTTCTGCGGACCGGGCCGTCGTCCATTGTCCCGCGCCCCCGCAAGTAGGCGTCAGAGCCTGGCTCAAGAGCGCCCCTCCACCCACATCGCCTCCGGCGGATCGTCGTCGGAGGCGATGCCGGGGCGGGGTGGTCAGGGGCGCCACGTCACCCGGTGCTCGCCGAGTCGGGCCAGGACCGCGTGGTTCGCCTCCCAGCCGTCCGGGGCTGCGACCATCGGCCGCCCTCCGGCGGCGTGCCGGACTCCGTCCGGCGGGTGGGGCGGTCGCGGTGGTCGCCTGTCCGGCAGGTGCCGGGGCGGGTGGTCAGGGGCGCCAGGCCACCCGGTGCTCGCCGAGTCGGGCCAGGACCGCGTGGTTCGCCTCCCAGCCGTCCGGGAACTTCACCAGCGTTCCCAGCTGGACCGGTTCCGTCGACGGGTAGTCGTCCAGCAGGTCGCTCACGCCCGCGCGGCAGACCACGATGCAGGCGTGGCGATGGCGGGAGGCGAGGACGCAGAGGCGGCCCGTCTCCAGGTGGAAGGCGGTCGCGTCGGGGCGCCCGGAGAGCGGGTGGAGGACGACCGTGACGTCGTACTCGCGGCCCTGCAACCGGTTCGCCGTGTCGACCGTCACCTGCGGCACGCCCAGCTCGGCGAGGGCCGCGCGGACGGCCGCCGCCTGGTCGCGGTGGGCCGTGCCCACGGCGATGCGGTCGGCGGTGAGCGGGACCGGGTCCGGGGAGCGCTCCGAGGTCGCCGCGCCGCCCCGGTCCAGCAGTCGGCGCACCACCGTCGCCACCGCCCGCACCGCCTCCGGGTCGGTGCGCGGGGTGTGCCGCGCGGGCAGCTCCAGCAGGCCCCAGCCCGACACCGCCGCCTCGTCGATCACCCGGTCCGGACCCGAGCCGTCCGACGGGACCGCGAAGGCGAGGCCGCGGTCCCCGTGGTCGGTGCCGCTGCGGAACGGCGTGAACGGGTAGAAGGCGTCCGACACCAGCTGCGCCGCCGACGCCGGGAGGCGCCAGGACACCGGCAGGCGGTGCTGCGGCAGCTCCGGGTTGTGCGCCAGCAGGGTCGTCACCGCCGACGCCGACGGGTCGTACGACAGCCCCGCCCACTGCTCGCTGCCCACGATCGCGAACGGGTCCAGCTGCCCCGGGTCGCCCACGAACAGCGCCCGCTCGAACAGGCCCGCCACGGCCAGCAGCGAGTCCGAGCGCATCTGGTACGCCTCGTCGACGATCGCGTGCCGCCACGGCTCGTCGACCTTGACGTGCGCCCACTTCGCGGCGGTGGAGAGCGTGACGGGAAGTCCGGCCAGATCCGCCGGCTTCGCCGACTTGCGTACGTTCGCCAGCTCGTCCAGCGCCTTGTCGTACGGGTCGGCGTCACTGCTGTGCAGCCGGCCCACCGGCAGGTCCGGATTCTTCTCGGCGAGCCGCAGCACCAGGTCGTCGACCTGGGCGTTCGTCTGCGCGACCACCATCAGCGGGCGCCCCGCCGCGGCCAGCTCCAGGGCCGCGCGGACGACCAGCGTGGACTTGCCCGCGCCGGGCGGGGAGTCGACGACGACACCCCGCCGGTCACTGTGCAGGGTGTCGTGGAGGATCTCCTCGGTGGCCTGCGTCGCGGCCGCGCCGGGGTCGAAGACCGTGGTCACAGGACGTCCTCCTCGGTCATGCGGTCGGCGGCCTCCTGGACGGCCTCACCGGGCGGCCCGCCGTGCGTCCAGGGCGTGTCCTCGGGGTCGGGCAGCTTCGCGCCACCCCGCTGCTCGTGCTCGAACAGGGTGAAGCAGAGCCGGTCGCCCTTCTCCGGCACGGAACCCGGCTCGGGCTCCTTGCCACGACCCATCCTGTCCAGGACACGCAGGACGACACCGTCGTCCCTGTGGTCCACGACCTCGGCCGCCTGCGGCTTGCCGTTCAGCGAGCGGTACACCTTCGCCCGCGCCGCGAGATACGGGCGGTCGTCCGTGCGGACCGTCACCAGCGGGCGCGGGCTGGGGCGTCTGCCCTCGCTGTACGCCATCACGACATCCGTGACCTCGCCCGCGAACGCCTCCCCGGCCAGCCGTCGCCCGGCCATCACCAGCGGGTCGTCCAGCGCCTCCTGCGCCTCCAGACGGGCCTGTTCGCGCTCGCGGGTGGCGAGCTTGTTGGCGGCCGTCACCGCGTCGTCGCGGCGCGGCTGCGGGGGCTCACCGGCCAGGACCCGGTCCCGGTGGCTGGTGAAGGACCAGCGGTCCCGGGTCCAGCGCTCCTCGACGCGCGCCCCCTCCGGCAGCGCCCGCAGCAGGTCCAGGCCGCGCCACACCGCGTCCCAGGTGGGCCGGGTCCGGCTCTCGACCAACTCCCTGATCGCGCGCTCGGCGGCGGTGAGGTCACCGAGCCGGTCGTCCGCCTCCAGACCGTCCTCGGCGGCGGCGAGCGCGGTCCGCGCGCGGTCGTAGCGTTCGATGGCGGGCGCGAGCAGTTTGTTGTCGAACGCCGGGTCGGTGGCCGGGCCGGCCGGCGGGTGCAGCAGCTGGCCGTGCGCGTCCCGGGCCAGCTCGGCCTCCAGCGCGGCCTGCGCGCCCGTCGCGCCCGCCGGGGGGTCGATCCAGGCGAGCAGCGCGCCCAGATGCTGGTCCTCCAGCGTGGACTGGCCGGTCGCCCAGTGCCGGGACAGCAGCTCCGTCGCGGCGAGCAGCAACGAGGAGCCCGGCACCCGGGCCCGCTCCCCGAAATGGGTCAGCCACCGGCCGAGCAGCGGCACGCGCGGGGGCGCGGGGTGCGGGGACTCAGGGTCCTGCTCGGCCGTACGCCGAAAGCGCATGGAGCGCCCCAGCAGCCGGACGAGGTCGATGCCCGCGCGGCTCGGCACGATCAGCTGCGGGGCGTCCGCGCACAGCTCGACCTCGACCTTGACCCGCTTGCCGGTCTCCGGGTCCGTCTCGCTGCGCTCGGCGGCCTCGACGGTCTCGGCACAGGCGTCGACGTAGGGCAGGACGACGTCCGCCAGCTCGGCCAGGAACGCGAACCGCAGATCGCGGTCGCGCGGCTGCGGTACGACCAGCAGGCGCGGGGCGTCCCGGTCGGTGCCGACGAGCGCGCCGAGCGGGGCACCGGCCTCACCGGCGGTGGTGAGCGGCACGAGGACCATGGGGCGCTCGGAGAGGTGGCGGTGCCGGACGGTGGCGCAGGGCTGGGCGCGGCCGGTGCTGACGGCCTCCAGGCGGGCGAGGGTGGCGATCAGCGACATGCCGGCGCCTCCTGTGCCTCCCGAGCCGCCTCCAGCGCCTCGGCCCGCAGCTCCGTCGCCCTGCGCAGGGCCGCCACCGCCGGGTCCCGAGGGTCGCCGGCCTCACCGCGGGCCGCCGCCAGGACGTCCGCCACGGTGGTCAGGCCGCCCAGCTCGGCGCGCACGGAACGGCCCAGGGCCGTCACCGCGCCGGCCTCACGGGAGCGGTGCCGGCAGTGGAAGGCCAGCTCGCACGCGGCCAGGCACTCGGGCGCGTAGGTCGCCGGGACCGCCTCGACGGCCGCCGTCAGCTCCTCGGCGGGCCGCGCGGGGTCGAAGCAGGTGCCCTCGGGGAGGGCGTCGGCGATGTCCTGGAGGCGGGTGAGCCGGGTCAGCTGCCGGTCGGTCACCGCGCGCTGCTTGCGGATGTCGACGGCGGACGCGGTCGGCAGGTTGGAGAAGTCCTTGGGGCAGACCAGGAGCACCCGCCGGCGCACCTCGGGCGCGGGCTGGAGCCGGGCGGCGACCTGCTCCAGGGCCAGCACGTACACCGCCGCCTGGCGGGCCGCCGCGCCCACTTTCGCCGGGTCCGCCGAGCCGTCCAGCATCGGGAAGGACTTGATCTCCACCACCGTCCAGGTGCCGTCCGGGTGCACCACCACCGCGTCCGGCTCCAGGAAGGCGGGGGAGCCCGCGACGTCGAGGGCGAGCATGGGGTGGTCCAGCAGCGTCCAGACGCCGGCCGCCTCGGTGGCCTCGCGCAGCGCCAGCGCCGTGCGTGCCGCGCGCCCCTCGGGGCCGATCGCGGTGAGGTCGGGCACGCGCGCGCCGGTGGGCGCCTCGGCCCGGTGGTCCAGCGTCTCGTGGACCAGTCGCAGCAGCTCGGCGCCGCCGTCCGCCTTGACCTTCGCCTCGAAGGCGTTGCCCCGCGTGAGCGCGAACTGCGACTGACCGAACGCCGACGGCGCGCCGAGCGCGCTCGCCAGCGCCGCCTTGTTCACCCCGGCGCCGTCGAGGATGGCGCGCCGTCTGCAACCCGGGTTGGCGGCGAGGGCGGCCAGGGCGCGGGCATCCAGCGCCTTGGCCGGTACGTCGGGACCGCGCAGCTCAGCGAGCTGTTGCCGGAGCGCCGTCCCCCGCGTCCGTGGGAGAGGCACTCGGCTCGGCTCCGGCTGCGAGCCGTGACTCGCGCTGCCGTGGAATTCGCTCACCCGCGGAAGTCTGGCATCCGGCACTGACAATTGAGGCGTGGGTGCCGGGAGTGCCCACCGCGGCGGGCGTGAGGACCAGCGTCGCGCGCGCCCTGAGCCGGTCCGCGCCCCGCATCACGTACGGCGCCAGCAGCAGGCCGACACCCATGGCGGCGGCACCCGCGACCGCGTCGAGGAAGTAGTGGTTGGCGGTGCCCATCACCACGATCGTGGTGATCAGCGGGTAGGCGACACCGGCGGCCTTCGCCGTACGCGTTCCGCCGTGGCGCCACAGCATGACGCCGCACCACAGGGCCCAGCCCACGTGCAGACTCGGCATGGCCGCGTACTGGTTGGTCATGCCGCCCATGCCCCGCGGCGCGCTGGCCTCGCCGCCCCACCAGCCGTACGAGCTGTACTGGGCCATCGTGTCGACGAAACCGTGGCTCCGCTCCAGCAGTCGGGGCGGGCAGGTCGGCAGCAGGGTGAAGCCGATCAGGCCGATGAAGGTCGACGTCATCAGCCAGGTCCGGGCCGCGCGGTAGTGAACCGCGCGGGACCGGAAGAGCCAGACCAGGATCACCGGGGTGACCAGGTAGTGCAGCGACGCGTACCAGAAGTCGGCCGGGACGCCGATCCAGGCCTCGTTGGTGAACAGCCGGTTGAGCGGGTGCTCGGCGTTGATGTGGAGGGCCTTCTCCACCTTCAGGATCGCCAGGCCGTGGTCGACGGCGTGGGTGACGTCACCGCGCGCGAGGAGCCGGCCCGCCGAGTAGCAGGCGTACACCAGGAGGATCAACGGCAGCTCGGTCCACCAGCGCAGGCGAGTGCGCGCGGCTGCCTCGAGGCCTGGTGTCTCGGCGTGCGGCATCCGATCGCCTCCCCCTTCTTGTTGCGGCGTCCGGTTGCCCGGTCTTACCACTTTACGGTGTATGTGTTCGCCCTGCTGAGCGGCCCCCGGCCCTCTAGGACGCAGAGATCGCCCGGCGGGTTGCCCCCGCACAGAGTGCGGGATGATGGGGGGAGCCCGCCCGTGTTTTCCTCGAAAGGCGCTCACCCCATGGCACCGCGCATCCTGCTGGCCCGGCACGGACAGACCGAGTGGTCGCTGGCCGGGAAGCACACCGGCAGGACCGATGTGCCGCTCCTGGAGGAGGGCCGCCGCGGTGCGAAGCTCCTGGGCGAGCGCCTGCACCGGGCGCCACTCGACGGACTTCCGGGTGTCGAGGTGCGCACCAGCCCCCTGTCACGCGCGCGTGAGACGTGCGAACTCGCCGGGTTCGGCGAGCGCGCGAGCACCTGGGACACGCTCATGGAGTGGGACTACGGCGCGTACGAGGGTATGACGCCGGACGACATCCAGGCCATTCGACCCGGCTGGCTCATCTGGCGCGACGGCGTCCCCGAGGGGGAGACCCTCGCCGAGATGACCGCCCGCGCGGACGAGGTCGTCGGCTGGGCCCGCGCCGCGGACCGGGACGTCCTGGTCTTCGCGCACGGGCACATCCTGCGCTCCATAGGCGCGCGCTGGCTGGGCCTGCCCCTGGACTTCGCCGCCCGCGTCCGGCTGAACCCGACCTCCCTGTCGGTGCTCGGGTGGGCGTACGGGGAGCCGGCGATCGAGAGCTGGAACGACCTGGGGCATCTGGCCGGCTAGGCGGATCTCGGCAGGCCCGCGTGGCGTTCCAGGAACACCGAGACCCCCGCGGTCCGCCGGTGCGGCGACAGCACGCGCGCGGTTCCCGCCAGCATCGCCCCGATCCGCGACGACTGGACCTCGCCCAGCAGATCCAGCCCCCGCAGGCCCGCCGCCGCGGCCTCGTCGGGCCGCCCGCCGCGCGCCAGGTCATTGGCCAGCTCGGCCGTGTACAGGGCGATGTTCCGGGTGAAGTGCGGGTCCTGGAGCCGCGCCGCCCGCCGCGCGTGCCGGGCCGCCCGGGGCCAGTCGCCCAGCGTCGACCAGCACTGCGCCTCCAGGCCCTCCAGCTCGGCCTCGCCGTAGAAGCTCATCCACTCGGGGTCCGCGTCCGAGGGGCCCCGCTCGTAGAGGACCTGGGCGCGGGTCAGCGCCTGTTCGCAGGCGGTGCGGTCGGCGAGCCCGGCCCAGCCGCCCGCCTCGCGCAGCGCGAGCAGCGACATCAGCCGGGCGGAGCCGAGGCCGCGTCCGACCCGCTGCGCGGCCTGAGCGGCGCGCAGGGCCTCCCGCGGGCGTCCCGCGTCGCGCGCGAGGAAGGCCGCGTTGCAGAAGGCGTGCGTCTCCAGGGCGGCGTCGCCGGTCACCCGGGCGGTCGCGAGGGCCTCCGCGTAGTGGGAGCGCGCGTCGTCGTAGCGCCCCGAGTCGTGCGCCAGCCAGCCCACCGAGATGGCGAGTTCACCCGCGCCCGAGTGCAACCGGTCGGCGGTCGCCTGCCGGGTCACGCCGGCGTCCAGCAGCGCGTACGCGGCGCGCAGCGGGGCCGCCGCGCGCCGGTACAGCCCGTCCGCGCCGTGCCGGTCGTCCAGCAGCCGGATCCTGCGGACCGCCTCTTCCAGGGCGGCCGCCTCGCCCGTACCGACCCGGCGTACCGGGCGTTCCGCCGCGGCGGCGTCGAAGGCGAGCCCGAGAGGGCTCAGTGAGGCGGCGGCCACCGTGGCGCCCCCGCCGGTCATGAATGCGCGACGCAGCACGTCGCTCTCCTCGTTGTCGTACGGCTCGTAGGGGTCCTGTGTGTCATACGGCTCGTGCGCCCCCCATGTCTCACCCGCGGCGCGAGCGGGGCTCGTGACGAGTGCCGGGGGCGCGACCTCGTGGGTGCGCGCCCCGCGTCCGCGTACGGACGCGCGGGGCGCGAACCCCAGGTCGGTGAGCGTGCGGCCGGGGAACATGTGCAGGAACACCCGCTCGTACGCGTAGTTGGGGCAGCGGATCTCGCCCGCCTCGACCCGGCCCACATAGCGCGCGTCACAGCTGACCCGCTCGCCGATCTCGCGGGCGGCCCGTCGTACCGCTGCGGCGAACTCGGCCGGGGAGCGCGCTCCGCGCAGTTCCCGGAACGCCAGGTTCGGCCGCGGCGGCCTGGGGTACTGGGACGAGGTCATCGTTGACGACGCCATGGCCAGGTCCTCTCGTGCGAACCGTCGAACCATGCCGGATTCGAGGTGAGTTGTGCGTGTGACACCCTGTTTCCGGCGGGCAAGAACGTACCCGCTGTGCCGGGTTCGCCACGCGATGTTTGGCTACAAACCGGATATCTCATCCACCATCCGCCATGAACTGCCATCCTTTGCGGCTGACTTGTGCCGTAGCCGTTGACGCCCTCGCGCGTTGAACCCGGCAGGACCGGGAGCCGCCCCCCGCCTCCCGAGCCGCTCGACACGAGGAGGGTTCCGTGGTGAAGGCCGGGTTGGAGACCAGCCAGAGCATCGAAGCGTGTGTGCCGCTGACGGAGTGCAGCGAGCCACCGGTGACGCAGGCCGGGTGCGACCTCGTCACGGTGCCGACCCGGCAGGGCCTGGAGGCGGTCGACATCCTGCGTCGCGGCGGGTCCGCGGACGCGGTGGGCCCCGTCCTGCACGACGACGGCGGGAACACCCTCGGTTTCGTCGTCCCGCCGGGCACCGCGGCCGCCTGGGACGTCCCCGGAAGCACCTGTACGGAGACCGACGGACGCGGTCTGCGACTGACCCCCGAACCGCCGGTGGCGGGCTCGGACTGGCTGCTGCCCCCCGGGGAGGCGGACCTCGCGACCGACCCGGCGGTGCTGCGGGCGGCGCTGGGCGAGGCCGCGCGGCTGATCGAGGCCGCGGACAACTGCCGCTGACACCGGGGCGGCGGGGTCGTTTCCCGCCCGGTGCCGCCCCCGCCCGCCGTCGGCCCCGGCGGCGCCGGTCCTGTGCGTAGCCGGTCGCGCCCGTAGCCGGTCCTGGCGGCGTCGGCCCTGCCCGCAGCGGGTCGCGCCCGCAACCGATCCCGGAGGCGCCGTCCCGCGCGGTCGCGCCCATAGCCGGTCCCGGCGGCGCCCGTCCCGCCCGCAGCCGGTCCCGCCCGCAGCCGGTCCTGCCCGCAGCCGGTGCCGGCGGGACCGTCGCGCACCGGCGGCGCCCGGCCCGTCCGCCGTTGCCCCCGCCCGCCGTCGGCCCCGGCGGCGTCGGTCCCGCCCGCAGTGGGTCGCGCCCGTAGCCGGTCCTGGCGGCGCCGTCCCGCCCGCCACCGGTTCCGCCCGCAGCCGGTTCCGCCCGCAGCCGGTCCCGGCGGGCGCCCGTCCCGCCCGCCACCGGTCCCGCCCGCACCCGGCCCCGGCGGCGCCCGTCGCGCCCGCAGCCCGTCCCGCACACAGCCAGCCGCGGCGGCGCCCGTCCCACCCGTAGCCCGTCCCGCCCGTACCCGGCCCCGGCGGCGCCCGTCCCCGCCGCTTGCGACAATGGCGCCATGGGAAAGTCCAGGAGCGGTCGGCGCGGGCAGGCGGTCGTCGAAGCCGTGGTGGAGGCTGTCGACGGCGGTCTCGCCGAGCTCATACCCGACCGGGACCGCGCGCGTGCCTGGACGCTCCTCATCGACGGGGCGCCGCAGTCGCACGTCGACCTGGACGACCCCGCGTACCTCTCCTTCGAGTACCAGCGGCGGCTCGGGCACGTCATCGACCTCGTCGCCCCGCCCGGCAAGCCCGTCCACGCCGTGCACCTGGGCGGGGGCGCCCTCACCCTCGCGCGGTACGTCGCCGCCACCCGGCCCCGCTCCACCCAGCAGGTCGTCGAGCGCGACGAGGCCCTCGTCCACCTGGTCCGACGCGCACTGCCGCTGGACCCCGGCGCCCGTGTCCGGGTGCGGGCGGCGGACGCCCGCGCGGGACTCGCCAAGGTGCCCGACGGCTGGGCCGACCTGGTCGTCGCGGACGTCTTCAGCGGGGCCCGCACCCCCGCCCACCTGACCTCGACGGAGTTCCTCGACGAGGTCCGCAGAGCGCTCCGGCCCACCGCCGTCTACGCCGCCAACCTCGCCGACGGCCCCCCGCTCGCCCACCTGCGCGGCCAGATCGCGACGGCCGCCGCCCGCTTCGCGCACCTCGCCCTGATCGCCGATCCGACGGTCCTGCGCGGCAGACGCTTCGGCAACGCGGTCCTGATCGCCTCCGACGCCCCGCTGCCGGTCGCGGAACTGACCCGCCGGGCCGCCTCCGACCCGCACCCCGGCCGCGTCGAACACGGCAGGTCCCTCACCGACTTCACCGGCGGAGCGGCACCGGTGACGGACGCGGCGGCGGTCGCCTCCCCCGCGCCACCGCCCTCGGTCTTCCGCTAGCAGCCCTCAGTACGTCCCGACCTCCACCCGGGGCGCGCTGTCGTGCCAGGTGCAGAACACCGACACCCGGTCCGCCCCGGAGGCGAACTCCACCCGGATCCACGTCTGCGTCTTCCACACCTGCATCGACCAGCCCGCCGCCGGCGTCGCCGACACCAGCGTCGCGGAGCTTTTGCCGAGGTCGAAGACCACCCGGCCGCCCTCGGTGTCGTAGCTCTTGACCTGGCCCGACGCGGAGGGAGAGGGGGAGGGGGAAGGGGACCGTGCCGGGGTCCTCGACGGGGTGGGCGTGGGGGACGGCTCCGGCTTCCTCGTCGGGCTCTTCGACGGCGTGGGCCGTGCCGTGGACGAGGCCAGCGGCCTGGACTCCTGGGTGGTCGCGTCCGCCGCCGTGATCGGCAGGGCGCGCGGCGGGTCGTAGGCCGTGCCCGCCATCACCGTGTGGACACCCCACCACGACAGCGTGACCGCCGCGCCCGTGGCGAGCGACCACGCCAGTACGTGTATGAGTCCTCTGCGCATCGCGGCCATACTGCCTCAACCGTCCCACCCGTTGTCCACAGATCCGGGTTGTCCACAGGCACCGGATGGCGCTGACCCGTATGGCGTACGGTGCGGCGCATGGCAAGTGTGCTCGTGGTCGAGGACGACCAGTTCGTCCGCTCGGCGCTGATCCGGCATCTCACCGACGCCGCCCACACCGTGCGCAGCGTGGGCACGGCGCTGGAGGCGCTGCGCGAGGTCGCCCATTTCCGTTTCGACGTGGTCATCCTCGACCTCGGACTGCCCGATCTGGACGGCTCCGAGGCGCTGAAGATGCTGCGCGGCATCACCGACGTCCCCGTGATCATCGCCACCGCCCGGGACGACGAGGCGGAGGTCGTCCGGCTGCTGAACGCGGGCGCCGACGACTACCTGACCAAGCCCTTCTCGGTCGAGCACCTCTCCGCGCGGATGGCCGCCGTCCTACGACGGTCCCGGGCCGCCGTCGGCGAGGCGGCGCCCGAGTCCGTGCTCCGCGTCGGCGGCCTCACCGTCGACCCGCTGCGCCGCCAGGCCGAACTGGACGGTGTCCGCCTGGACCTCACCCGCCGCGAGTTCGACCTGCTCGCCTTCCTCGCCGCCCGCCCGGGTGTCGTCGTCGCCCGCAAGGAACTCCTCGCCGAGGTGTGGCAGCAGGCCTACGGCGACGACCAGACCATCGACGTCCATCTGTCCTGGCTGCGCAGGAAGCTGGGGGAGACCGCCGCGCGGCCGCGCTATCTGCACACCCTTCGGGGCGTCGGCGTGAAGCTGGAGCCGCCCCTCTCGCCGGGATCGGAGCCGGCGCGATGAGATGGGCACTGGTCAAGGTCTGTCTCGCGGTCACCACCATGGTCGTGGTCGCCTTCGCGATCCCGCTCGGTCTCGTCATCAAGGAGATGGCCCGGGACCGCGCCTTCTCCAACGCCGAACGGGAGGCCGCCGCCGTCGCCCCCGCCCTGTCCATCACCACCGACCGGGACCAACTGGAGCGGGTCGTCGCCTCCGCCGGGTCGGAGGCGGAGATGGCCGTGCACATACCGGCGGCCGGGGGCGCCGCGGCCGTCGACATCGGGCGGCAGCGGGCCGCCGGCGCCGACATCGCGACCGTGCGGAAGCTGGGCCGGGCCTCCACCTCCGAGGTCGGCGGCGGCTCCACCCTGCTCCAGCCCGTCGCCCTGAGCTCCGGGGAGATCGCGGTCGTCGAGGTCTACGTCCCGGAGTCCGAGGTCAGCAACGGCGTCGCCACCGCGTGGGCGGTGCTCGCCGGGGTCGGGGTCGCGCTGATCGTCGGCTCCGTCGCGGTCGCCGACCGGCTCGGGGTGCGGATGGTGCAGCCCGCCCAGCGGCTGGTCGAGGGCGCGCACGAACTGGGCGAGGGCAAGCTCGGCTCGCGGGTGCCGGAGGAGGGGCCGACCGAACTCCGGCTGGCGGCGGTGGCGTTCAACTCCATGGCCGACCAGGTCGTCCAACTGCTGGCGAACGAGCGGGAGCTGGCGGCCGACCTGTCCCACCGGCTGCGCACCCCGCTGACCGTGCTGCGGCTCAACGCGGCCTCGCTGGGCGAGGGGCCCGCCGCCGAGCAGACCCGGGCCGCGGTGGCCCAGCTGGAGCGCGAGGTCGACACCATCATCCGTACCGCGCGGGAGGCCAAGCCGCAGACCGCGGCCGCCGGGCCCGGCGCCGGGTGCGACGCCGCCGAGGTGGTCCGGGAGCGGATGGCGTTCTGGTCGGCGCTCGCCGAGGACGAGGGCCGCAAGGTGCGGGTGGCCGGGGTGGAGCGGCCGGTGCGCATACCCGTGGCCCGCGCCGACCTCGTGGCCGCCCTGGACGCGCTGCTCGGCAACGTGTTCCGGCACACCCCGGAGGGCACCGCCTTCGCGGTCGACGTGCACAACGGGGAGGACGCGGTGATCGTGCTGGTCTCGGACGCGGGGCCAGGCATACCCGACCCCGAGGCGGCGATGGCCCGGGGGCGGGGGTCCGGCAGCGCCGGGTCGACCGGGCTGGGCCTGGACATCGTGCGCCGGCTGGCGGAGGAGACCGGCGGGGACGTGCGGATCGGCTCGTCGGTGCTGGGCGGTACCGAGGTGCGGATCTGGATCCAGCTGGACGGGCGGGCGCCCGAGCGCCGGGGACACCGGGTGCGCCGCCGCCGTACGGGCAGATTGGTCTCGACCTTTAACCGTCCCCGATCCCATCCTTAAGCCCGCCCTAAGATCCTCAACCCCCGCCCTGAACAGGCCATTTGCCCGATTCTGGCTCGCTAGCGTGCTGCCGCACCCACCCCGAACCATGAAGGCAGGCACGTGATGAGCACCCACCGGCGCAAGGTCAGCGGCAGGAACAAGGTGATCGCCGGGGCCGTCGCCGCGGCCGTGGCCGGCGGGGGCGCGATCCTCCTCACCGGCACCGCCCAGGCGGCCGGGATCGCGGCGGCGTACACCAGGACCAGCGACTGGTCGACGGGGTACACCGCCCAGTACGTCGTGACGAACAACAGCGGCGCGCGGGACGCCGACTGGAAGCTGGAGTTCGACCTGCCCGCGGGCGCGAGACTCAGCTCCCTGTGGAACGCCGAGTCGGCCGTCAGCGGGCAGCACGTCACCGTCACGCCCCCGAAGTGGGACCGCGACGGCCTCGCCGCCGGGGAGTCGGTCACCGTCGGCTTCGTCGTCAACGGCGGCGGCGACCCGCGCGGCTGCCTCATCGACGGCGCCCGCTGCTCCGCCGACGCCACGGCCACGCCCGAACCGACCGGCCGCCCGACCCAGACCGCCACCCCCACACCCACCGCCCCGCCGACCTCGACCCCGACGGCCACGGCCACCCCCACCGCGACGGCCAGCGCCGCCCCGACCGCGACCGCCACCGCCGACCCGGGCACCGGCACCACGACCAGCGCCGGCTTCGCCCCGTATGTCGACACCTCCCTCTACCCGGCCTTCGACCTGGTCGGCGCCGCCGCGGCCACCGGCGTGAAGGACTACCACCTCGCCTTCGTCACCGACGGCGGCGGCTGCACCCCCAAGTGGGGCGGCGTCAGCGACCTCGCGAGCGACGCCGTGGCCGCACAGATCGGCGCACTGCGCGCCAAGGGCGGCGACGTGCGGGTGTCGTTCGGCGGCGCGGCGGGCTCGGAACTGGCGACGACCTGCGCGTCGGCGGACGCGCTGACGGCGGCCTACGAGAAGGTCGTGGCCGCCTACGACCTCACCAAGGTCGACTTCGACGTCGAGGGCGGCGCGCTGCCCGACACCGCGGCCAACACCCGCCGGGCCCAGGCGATAGCCAAGCTCCAGAAGCGGCACGCGGGCCTGGACGTCTCCTTCACCCTCCCGGTGATGCCGGAGGGCCTGACCCAGGCCGGCGTCGACCTGCTCGCCGACGCCAAGAAGAACGGGGTCTCCATCGCCACGGTCAACATCATGGCGATGGACTACGGGCCGGCCTACAGCGGCGACATGGGCACCTACGCCGAACAGGCCGCGACGGCCACCCAGGCGCAGGTCAAGAGCGTGCTCGGCCTGTCCGACGGCGCCGCCTGGAAGGCGGTCGCGGTCACCCCGATGATCGGCGTCAACGACGTCACCAGCGAGGTCTTCACGGTCCAGGACGCCACCCAGCTGGTGGACTTCGCCCGGTCCAAGGGCCTCGGATGGCTGTCCATGTGGTCGGCCACCCGCGACAAGCAGTGCTCGGGCGGCGCGAAGAACTACGCCGACGCCACGTGCAGCTCGATCGTCCAGGCCCCGCACGCGTTCTCGAAGGCGTTCGCGGCCTACAAGTAGCCGCCCGCGACCGGCGCCCCCCACGGGCCGGGGCGCGGCATCCCCCTCGGATGCCGCGCCCCTCCCCCCGTCCCGCCGTGGCTCTAGACCTCGGCCAGGGGAGGCAGAGTCCCCGTGCGGGCCGCCTGGCCGTACCAGAGGGCACTGGACTTCGGCGTGCGCTCCAGCGTCGCGTAGTCGACGTAGACCGCGCCGAAGCGCTTCTCGTAGCCGTACGCCCACTCGAAGTTGTCCATCAGGGACCACAGGTAGTAGCCGCGGACGTCGGCGCCGTCCGCGACCGCGCGGCGGACCGCGGCGAGGTGGCCGTGGAGGTAGGCGATGCGCTCCGGGTCGTGGACCTTGCCGTCGGGGTCGGGCTTGTCGTCGTAGGCCGCGCCGTTCTCGGTGATGTAGAGCGGCAGACCCGGGGCCTCACGCGTGTAGCGCATGATCAGCTCGTGCAGGCCCGTCGGGTCGATCGTCCAGCCCATCTCGGTGCGCTCGCCCGGAGTCTGGTGGAACGCCACGTCGTCCGCGCCCGGCCAGGGGGAGGAGTCGCTCGACCCGTGGCCGTCCGCGCGCGGGCCCGCCACGTCGCTGTCGGCCGCCGAGACCAGCGCGGGCGTGTAGTAGTTGAGGCCCAGCGCGTCCAGCGGCCGGTGGATCGCCCGCAGGTCGCCGTCCTGGACGTAGGACCAGTCGGTGAGCAGTTCCGTCGCCGCGAACAGCGACTCCGGGTAGGCCCCGTGCAGGATCGGGCCGTGGAAGACGCCGTTGGCCAGGTCGTCGATCTTCCGGGCCGCGGCCAGGTCCGCCGGGTCCTGCGAAACGGGGCGCACCACCGAGGAGTTGAGGCTCAGCGCCACCGAGTTGCGGGCCGGCATCGCCGAGCGCAGCGCCGAAGTGCCCAGACCGTGGGCGAGGTTCAGGTGATGCGCGGCCTTCAGGGAGGCCGCCGGGTCCGTGCGGCCGGGTGCGTGCACGCCGGACGCGTAGCCCAGGAAGGCACTGCACCAGGGCTCGTTGAGCGTGATCCACTGCTCCACGCGGTCGCCGAGCGCCTCGCCGACGATCTGCGCGTACTCGGCGAAACGGTAGGCCGTGTCGCGCTCCGGCCAGCCGCCCGCGTCCTCCAGCTCCTGCGGCAGGTCCCAGTGGTAGAGGGTGACGGCCGGCTTGATGCCCTTGTCGAGGAGCTCGTCCACCAGGCGCCGGTAGAAGTCCAGTCCGACCTGGACCGCCGGGCCCCGGCCGGTCGGCTGCACCCGGGACCAGGAGATCGAGAAGCGGTACGCGTTCAGGCCGAGGTCGGCCATCATCGCCACGTCGTCGCGGTAGCGGTGGTAGTGGTCGACAGCGATGTCACCGTGCTCGCCGCCCGCGGTCTTGCCGGGCGTATGGCTGAAGGTGTCCCAGATCGAGGGCGTACGGCCGCCCTCCCGCACCGCGCCCTCGATCTGGTACGCCGAGGTCGCGGCGCCCCAGAGGAAGGCGGGGGGAAAGGTCACCGGGGTCGCCGGCGTTGCGGGTTCAGGCATGGAAACGCTCCCATTGGAGGTCGTGGAGACCGACGGGTAGATGGGGGGAGGGAAGGGGCCGGGGCGGCGGTGACCCGGCCCCTGGGAAGAGGGATCAGCCCTTGACGGCGCCCTGCATGATGCCGCCCACGATCTGCTTGCCGAAGATCGCGAAGACGATCAGCAGGGGCAGCGTGCCGAGCAGCGCGCCGGCCATGATCAGGGACTGGTCGGGGGTGTAGCCGCGGCCCAGACCCGCCACCGCGACCTGCACGGTCGGGTTGCCGTTCTGGGTCAGGACCAGGAACGGCCACAGGAAGTCGTTCCACGTCTGCACGAACATCAGCATGCCGAGCACGGCCATCGCGGGGCGCGCGGCCGGGAACACCACGTGCCAGATCACCCGCCAGCTGCTCGCGCCGTCCACCCGGGCCGCCTCGATGATCTCGTCGGGCAGCGCCTGGATGAGGTACTGGCGCATGAAGAACACGCCGAACGCGCTGACCAGCGAGGGCAGGATCACCGCCTGCAACTGGTCGGACCAGTCGAGCTTGGCGACCATCATGTACAGAGGGATCACGCTCAGCTGCGGCGGCACCATCATCGTGCCGATCACGATCAGCATCATGGCGTTGCGGCCCTTGAAGCGCAGCTTGGCGAAGGCGAACCCGGCGATCGTGGACAGGAAGACGATGGTGAGCGCCGAAACCCCGGCCACGAACGTGGTGTTGATGAACGCCTCGCCCAGGTTGGCGTCGGTCCAGGCGATCTCGAGCTTGTCGAAGAGTCCGGAACCGAACCAGAACGGCGGCGGGTCCTGCGCGAGCCGCTGGTTGTCGCGCGAGGCGGCGATCGCCGTCCACACCAGGGGGAACAGCGAGCCGATGGTGAACAGGGCGAGGATCACATACGCGATCGGCCCGGCGTGCAGGGTGCCGCCGGCCCGGGCGGCCCTGGGGCGCCGGGTCCGCTTCGGCTCCTTCGAGGGAGTGTCCGAGGGCGGGGTCAGTGTCGTCGTCACGGCCGGTTCTCCTAACTGCTGGCGCGCAGCCGGCGCGAGATGACGTAGTTGACGATCCCGATGACGATGAGGATCAGGAACATCGTCCAGGCGATCGCGGAGGCACGGCCGAGGTGCTGGTTGACCCAGCCCTGCTCGTACAGATACAGGCCGAGCGTCTGGAACTGGTGCTGGGCTCCGCCGGAGGCGCCCTTGTTGGCGTCGAACAGCAGGGGCTCACCGAAGAGCTGGGAGGCGCCGATGGTCGAGACGACCACGGTGAACAGGATGGTCGGCCGCAGCGACGGCAGCGTCACATGGAAGAACTGCCGCCAGCGGTTGGCCCCGTCCAGCGCCGCGGACTCGTACAGGTCCTGCGGGATCGCCTGCATGGCTGCCAGGTAGATCAGCGCGTTGTATCCGGTCCACCGCCACACGACGATGGTCGAGACGGCGATCTGCGAGGCCCACTTGTCGTTCTGCCAGTCGATGTTGTCGATGCCGACGGAGTTCAACGCCCAGTTGATCATGCCGTAGTCACGGCCGAAGAGCAGGACGAAGACGAGCGAGGCGGCGGCGATCGACGTCGCGTACGGGGCGAGCATCGCGACCCGGTAGAAGGTCGAGGCGCGCAGCTTGTAGTTGAGGATGTGCGCGAGGCCCATCGCCATCAGCAGCTGCGGCACCGTCGAGATGATCCCGATGGTCAGCGTGTTCTTCGCCGCGTTCCAGAAGAAGTCGTCGTCGAAGATCCGCGTGTAGTTGCGGAAGCCCACCCAGTTCATGTCGGTGGGCGCGGTCAGCTCCACCTGGTGCAGCGAGGCCCAGCCGGTGTAGATCAGCGGGAACAGGCCGAACGCGAGGAACAGCAGGAAGAACGGCGAGACGAAGGCGTACGGGCTCCAGCGCATGTCCCGCTGCCAGCGGCGGGACAGCCGGGCGCGGCGGCGCTCGTCGTCGGAGGGCCCCGCGGGCGGGCGGGCCGGGGCCGCGCCCCCCTCCTTGGTGGGGGGCGCGGCAGCGGTTTCGTGCCCAGTGGTCATACGGGTCACTGGTCCAGGTTGTTGTCGATGGTCTTCACGGCGTTGTTCCAGGCGTCCTTGGCGGACTTGCCCTGGGTCACCAGGATGACGCCGTTGTCGGTCAGGCCCTGCTGGATGATCTGGTCCTTCGGGCCGATCGTCTGCACCGGGATGTTCTTGGCGGCCTCGGCGAAGATCGGGCCGATCGGCGCGTCACCGGTCATGTCGTTCTTCGCGCTCTTGACCGCGTCCGAGTCGTAGGCGGCCGGGGTGCTCGGGAAGCTGCCCTGCACGCCGAACAGCTTGGCCTGCTGCTCCGGCGCGGTCAGCCAGGCGGCCAGCTTCGCGGCCTCCTCGGTGTTCTTGCCGGACTTCGGCACGGTCAGGAAGGAGCCGCCCCAGTTGCCGGACTTCGGCGCCTGGGCGATGTCCCACTTGCCGGCCGCGTCGGGCTTGGACTTGCCCTTGATGTAGCCGAGCATCCACGGCGGGCAGGACATCGCGGCGAACTTGCTGTTGGCGATGGTCGTGTCCCAGGCGGGCTGGAACTGGGTCTGGTTGCCGACCAGTCCGTCCTCGGCGGCCTGCGCGGTGAGGTCGAAGGCGGACTTCACGGCCGGGTTGGTCTTGTAGATGACCTTGCCGGAGGAGTCGTAGAACCGGTCCTTCTCACCGCTGAGGATCGCCTGGATCAGACCGCCGGGGGAGTCCAGGAAGGTGGTGCCCTTGGGCGCCTTCTCCTGGAACTGCTTGCCGACGTCGACGAACTTGTCCCAGCTGCCGGCCCACAGCTTGCCGACTTCCTCGCGCTCGGTGGGCAGACCGGCCGCCTTGAACAGGTCCGTGCGGTAGCAGATCGCCATCGGGCCGATGTCGGTGCCGACGCCGATGGTCTGGCCGTCCTTGGTGGTGGCCTGCTCCCACTTCCATTCCAGGTAGTCGCTCTTCTTGCCGTACTTCGACAGGTCGAGCAGCTTGTCGGACTGGGTCTGGACGATCTCGGCGATGTTGCCGACCTCGACCATCTGGATGTCCTGCAGACCACTGTTGGTGGTGAGGTGGTTGATCAGCGCGGGGTAGTAGTTCTCGTTGCGCTCGACGACCGTCTGCTGGATGTCGATGTCCGGGTGGAGCTTCTCGTACTCCTTGTACAGGCCGGACTCCTCGAAGCCGGCGGTGCCGAAGAGGCCGAGCGTGATCTTGGTCTTGCCACCGCCACCCTCGGACGAAGAGCCACCCTCGTCGCTCTTGCCGTCGTCGGCACAGCCGGCCAGCAGCCCGGCGCCCAGTGACGCGACGGCCGCGAGGACCACCACCCTGCGACGGGTGGTTCGGGTACGTGCTCGCATTGAGTCCTCCTGTTGCCCTGACGTGCCGACCCCCCGGCCAACTGCATGGTTGGGCCCGTTAGTTCTCGCGGCGGCTCGGGCGGGGAACGTGCGGGATGTGTATGTGTCAGGTACCGTGGGAGCGCTCCCACCAGTGATGAGTTGAAGACTCGCCGGTCTGGGCGGGGGTGTCAAGGGAGTCGGCACGGAGATATGTCTTCGGTTATCGGGCTGTTAACTAACTCCGAGGGTCGGAACCCGGCCGATGGCTTTCAGCCCCCTCCAGGACGCGGGACCAGGTCCCGCGGGCCGGGGCGGGGGTCCGGGGCCGGCAGTCCCCGGGGGTGCCCAGTGTGCCGGTCGGGGCTGTTACATTCCAGGCCAGCGTGAAGATGACGGCGGGAAGGCGGAGCCCATGGCAAGCCACGGAGCGCGGGGCCGGAGCGGTGGCCGACCGACCCTCGAAGAGGTGGCCGCGCGTGCCGGAGTCGGTCGCGGCACGGTCTCCCGGGTGATCAATGGCTCGCCCCGGGTCAGCGACGCCACGCGCGCGGCGGTGGAGGCCGCGGTCGCCGAGCTCGGCTACGTCCCGAACACGGCGGCGCGGGCCCTCGCGGCGAACCGTACGGACGCGATCGCGCTGGTGGTCCCCGAGCCGGAGGACCGCTTCTTCTCGGAGCCGTACTTCTCGGACATGCTCAAGGGGGTCGCGGCCGAGCTCTCCGAGACGGAGATGCAGCTGCTGCTGATTTTCGCGGGCAACGACCGGGAAAGGCAGCGACTGGCCCAGTACCTGGCGGCCCACCGCGTCGACGGCGTGCTGCTGGTCTCGGTGCACGCCGACGACCCGCTGCCGGACCTCCTCTCCCAGCTGGAGATACCGGCGGTCATCAGCGGCCCGCGCTCGGCGGGGGAGACGCTCCCTTCGGTGGACTCGGACAACTACGGCGGGGCCCGCCAGGCGGTGGAGCATCTGCTCTCCCGCGGTCGCACCCGCATAGCGCACATCACCGGCCGCCTCGACGTGTACGGCGCCCAGCGCCGTATCGACGGTTACCGGGACGCGCTGCGGGACGCGGGGCTCCCGGCGGACGAGGCGCTGATCGAGGCGGGCGACTTCACGGAGGAGAGCGGCACCCGGGCGATGGCGGAGCTGCTCGCCCGCGCGCCCGACGTCGACGCGGTCTTCGCCGCCTCGGACGTCACGGCGGCCGGCGCCCGCCAGGCGCTGCGCGAGGCGGGCCGCCGCATCCCCGACGACGTCGCCCTCGTCGGCTACGACGACTCCGCCATCGCCCGCCACATGGACCCGCCCCTGACCAGCGTCCGCCAGCCCATCGCCGAGATGGGCCGCCACATGATCGACCTGCTCCTCACCGAGATCGCGGACCGGCGTCCGGCGGCGTCCCGGGGCCTGGAGCGGCGCCAGGTCGTGGTGGCGACGGAGTTGGTGGAGCGAACGTCCTCCTGAGCCGGCCGGCGGGCGGTCCCCCGAGTCCGGTACGCCCCGACTCGGCCCCCTGACCGCGCAGTTGGCCCTCACGCGCTCAA
Organism: Streptomyces sp. NPDC020489; assembly: GCF_044386545.1. Lineage (NCBI taxonomy): Bacteria > Bacillati > Actinomycetota > Actinomycetes > Kitasatosporales > Streptomycetaceae > Streptomyces > Streptomyces sp. NPDC020489. The sequence goes on along the minus strand of NZ_JBIRUZ010000008.1, from coordinate 146,985 downwards.
CGACAACCGCCAGACCCTCTCCCCGTCGTGTTCCTCGTCCGTCGGGCTCAGGCCCGCCGCCGTGGCGACCGCCGCCGAGGCCGTGTGGGCGGGGTGGATGTGGGCGGTGACGGTGCGGACGTAGTGGCGGACGAGCCAGGCGACCAGGGAGCGCGCCGCCTCGGAGGCGAGGCCGCGGCCCTGCCAGGGGGTGCCGACGATCCAGGCGATCTCGGCCTGGTGGCGCCCCGTGACCGTGGCCTGGACCGTGCCGATCAGCGCGGGGTCGGTGTGCAGGCGCAGGACCCAGTTGAGCCAGGACACGCCCGGGTCGGGGGAGCCGGCCACCAGGCGGGCGTAACGGGCGCGCAGTTCCTCGGTCGTGAGGGGGGCGCCGCCGATGTACGTGTGCAGGGCCGGGTCGGACAGGACGACCGACATCTCCTCGGCGTGGTCCACGCGCAGGGGGAGGAGGTCGAGGCGGGCCGTGCGGATCGGTTCGGCGTGCACATGGGCTCCCGGATCCCGGTGACAAACGAATCAGCCGGTGACCTCTGTACCGAGGTCACCGGCTGATTGCTCAGGGTGAGTGACGGGACTCGAACCAGATTTTTGAACATACCGTGACCTGCGGCGATGCCCAAAACCCGGACAAAGCATGTCCCTTCGATGTCGCTCGATGACACTCAATGTAGATCAATACCCGAGGTTGTTCCCACGGGAACACCCCCCGCCGCACCCGCCGTGCCGTAGGGGCGGTGAGTAGCAAAAGGCCTATCCGAGATTGTGCAGACATGACGGCGCCCCCGCGTATGGCGGGGGCGCCGCGGCCCCTCTCGTCCGCCTGGGGAGCTGAACCGAGCGGGGGCCGTGTAAGGAGGGGGGTGCTCCGCTTGGATTCCCTGCCCACTCCAAGATCACACAAATTAGGGTCGACCCTAATCATTTTTGATCATGCTGTCGGGAGCGTGGACGCGTGCCACGCCCTACGCCACCCGACGACCGGGTCCTAGCCCGCCGCCGCCAGGTGGGTGAGCGCATCCGGCACGTGCGCGAGCGGGCCAACCTGAGTCAGCTCGACGTGTGCGGCCGCAGCGGCGTGGATGTCGCCACGTACTCCCGCATCGAGCAGGGCCACTCCTCGCCCAAGCTGGACACCCTCATCCGTATCGCCGACGCGATCGGAGTTCCGCTCGACGACCTCGTGAGATGAGCCCGCCGCCGGGGAAGGTGCCAACCAACCGGCGGCGGGCCGACTGCCCCTCAGGGGTGGGGCGGCCGCCTCAGGCCTCCAGGTATGAGCAGTACCGAAGGCGGTAGAGGTTTGCGGGTAGACGGTCCTCACGGCTGTGATGCCTCGGTCAGCGCGTGCTGGCCGGCGGCGATCAGCCGCGCAACCAGGAGCGGTCGACACAGCATGGCGGCCGACGGCATGGGCACTGACCAGTACGACGCGAGTTCGGGCGCTGTCGGGTCCACGGCGTTGATGGCTGGTACGCCGAGAATGGTTTCCCGTCCCAGCACGTCCACGTCCTGGGCGCGCCACTCTTCGCATGCCTGGCGCCACGTCCGTGGCACGCTTCCGGGCACGAGCGCGTAGTAGCGGGAGCCGCCGTGCTGGTCGCAGATGACTGGTCCGTCGTCGAGAGCATCTGCGAGGAATGCGTCGACCGCGGCTGGTGCCGCAGTCGCGGCTAGAGCTTGGACGAGGCGGCCAGGGAGGCGGACGGCGGAGAAGAGTCCCCCCAGGGGGAGCATGGCCACCCCGAGCTCTCGCCATTCCATGCGGGCCCGGTCGCGGCCCGGGCCAGGAAGCGTAGAGAGTAGCCAGTGCTCGATGGCCAGTCGGCGGTCGGCGCTGGTGTGTACGAGCACGCCGGTATCGGGGCCGTGTGTGGTGTGCACGTTCTCCATGGGGCGATGCTGTCGCCCTGACCAGCAGTGCGGGAGTGTGTACGGGCGGTGTGCGGCATTGCCCGCTTCACACACTGTGTGAACGGAGTCGGATTACGCTCCACACACTGAGTGAAGTGGGGGCACAGATGGAGCCGAACACACTCCTTGACGCACTGCTTGACGAGGCCGGAATGTCGCGCAAGGGACTCGCCGCGCGCGTCAACGCCGCGGGAGCGATACAGGGGAAGGCTATGCGTTACGACCACAGCTCCGTCATCCGCTGGCTCAACGGCCAACTCCCTCGCAATGGCACACCGGAGATCATCGCCGGGGTAATCGGCGCCCGGCTCGGCCGGAGGCTCACGCTCGACGACATCGGCATGGGGTCCCGCTCCACGCCACAGCCCGCAGGCACGCCGCTTGACGGCTTCATCGGTAAGGCGACCGCCCTGTGGCGGGGTGACCACCAGCGGCGAGACGCTGTGCAGCAGGCCCCCGTGATCACTGGTCTGCAAGCCGTGGGCCCTGTGTGGGAGTGGGAGAATCCACCAGACGACGCAGACGTCAGCAGCCGGGGCACGATCCGGGTGGGCCCGCCCGACGTCGAGCAACTACGTACCGCGCGCAGCCACTACGAGCAGATGTACCGAAAGGCCGGCGGCGTCGCGACTCGAGGTAGGGTGCTGCGGTTCCTGGTGGAGGACACCGCCCCGCTCATGCGCGGCAGCTACTCCGATCAGACCGGTCGTCACCTGCATCGCGCCGTCGGCGGCCTGGTGGCGATCGCGGGTATCTGCGCGTACGACTCGAACGCCCAGGGCCTCGCGCAGCGCTACTACCACCAGGCGCTCCGCCTCGCGAAGGCCAGCGGCGACCGGGCGTTCGGCGGGTACGTCATAGCTCTGCTGGTCAACCACTCGCTGTTCATGGGTGAGCACCGCCAGGCCGTCGCGTTCGCCGAGGCCGGCTTGCGCACCGCTGGGAAGGCGATCAGCCCGGCACTCGCCTGCGACCTGCACGCCATGCAGGCCAAGGCGTACGCCCGGATGGGGGACCAGGAGGCGGCGCACCGCGCGATGACCGCCGCCGAGACCGCGTCCGGTCTGATCCGCGCCGAGGAGGAGCCGGCCGAGACCGGCTATGTGCAGCCTGGCCTGCTGGAGACGGCCCTCGCTGACACGCTGATGCGGCTCGGCGATACTGGGCCAGCTCAGGAGTACGCCGCTGAAGCCGTCGCCACGCAGACCCATGCGCGCGGCCGCGTGCATCGTCTCGCCACCCTGGCTGACTGCGAGCTGCGTGCCGGTGAGGTTGACCGTGCGGCTGGCACCGCGGTGCTGATGCTGGACACGGTGCAGGGGATGGAGTCGCATCGGCTGCACGACAGACTCACCGTAGTGCGTCGGCACCTGGCAGCTACTCGCAGCAGATCGGCGAGCGACGTCGTCACCCGGATCGATGACACCCTACGCATTCCACTCTGACCTCCAGGCCGTGGTGGGATGGGGGCGGTACCCGACGAGAGGCAGGCCTGACGGTGTCTGTGTGGCGGAATCTGGGCGAGCACACTGCGTATGAAAACCGGTGGGTCACGGTGAACATGGCCGACGTGGAGCTGCCCGATGGCCGGCACCTCGACCACACCGTCATCCGGCTGCGCCCGGTGGCCGTCGCGACTGTGGTGAACGAGGCCAACGAGGTGCTCCTGCTGTGGCGTCATCGGTTCATCACCGACGCGTGGGGATGGGAACTCCCCTCCGGTGGCACCGGCGAGGGCGAGGCCCCAGCGGTTGCGGCAGCGCGCGAGTTCGAAGAGGAGACGGGGTGGCGCCCGGGTCCTATGCGGCTGCTGCTCGCTGTCGATCCCATGCCGGGCATCTCGACTAGCCACCACCGCGTGTACTGGTCCGACAGCGCCCAACGGATCGGTGAGCCGCGTGACGGCTTCGAGTCGGCTCGCCGCGAGTGGGTGCCGCTGGAGAAGGTGCCGGAGTTGATCACGCGGGGCGAGGTCCGTTCGGCCAACGCGGTGGCCGCGCTCCTGATGCTGCGGCACCTTCGGTTGGGCTGAGGCCAGGAACGACAAAGAGCCCCGCTCTCCCGAAGGAGAGCGGGGCCGAGGTCATGATCCGATGTCGTGCAAGTAGGGGCGGACTTCGTCGGGAATGGGCTGCGGCGGAGGGGGCGGCTCGAGTTGGGCCTGGCGCATGTAGGTGACCAGTGAGCGGGCCCACCCGGCGATGTAGCGGAGGGCGAAGTCTTGCGCGCCGATCCGTGCTCTGTCCTGCTCGGCCTGCTGCCGATCCTGCTCGGCCTCCCGCTCGAGGCGTGCGATGTGCTCGCCCAGCTTGTCCGTGACGGCGGTGAAGTCGTCACGCCTCTCGGCCCCCGGCGGGCGCCGAGGCTGCCGCCGCCCGATAACGGTTGTGATGACGCCACCGGCCGCCGTGACGAGGGCCACAGCCAGCGCGCTGACGGCGGTCAGCATCTCAGCTCTCACGCGGTAGCTCCGTCCGTACGGGAGGCTCGTCCCAGCCGATTGCAACCAGGCAGACCGCGCCAAAAGCGCCGAAAATTAAGGCGCCAGCCCAGCCCCTGGGGTGATCCTCGAGTGGCCACCAGGCCATCAGGTAGGACATGGACCAGGGCGCGGTGATCGCCCACACTGCCAGGAATCCAGGCCAGTCCCTCCTCGGCGGCAGCCACGCGCAGACCAGCGCGGTCACCCCGGCCGCTACCCACGCCCAGCCCCAGACCTCCAGCGGCCGGAGGGACAGCAGCAGTCTCAAGCCACGCGTGTCCTGGGCAGGTTCGGCCAGCTGGCCGAACCCAAAAAGGGTAACGATGGTTCCCTTCAACGTGAGCAGGGCGCCGCGGCGGCCCAGCCGCCTGGTCAGCCGCCGAGCCGCCGCGCGCATCAGGCTTCCGTCTTCGGCCGGTTGGGCACGGCGTAGACGATGCCCCACGCGCCGAGGACGGCCAGGACGATGGTCACTCCCTCGCCCGTCGTCAGCACGTTGTCCTGCACGGCGGTGACCGCCGCGGTGGCGCCGGCGGCCAGGCCGCCGACGATCGACTTCGCGATGTTGGAGAGTCGCATGGCATGTCCTTTCAGGTCAGGCAGGGTGGAAAGCGGCCGCGGCCGCCGTGATGTGGCTACGCGACGACGGTGAAACCGTGCTTCGTGCCCAAACGTCGGGCGGAGTCGGGGCCGGGGATCCCGTCGGCGGGCTGGCCCGGCTTGCGACCCCGGTAGCCCAGGCGTTCCTGCCACTTGGAGGTGGCCGTCACGGTGTCCGAGCCGAAGTGCCCATCGAGCCGCGGTTTGGCGAGCAGGCCCTCGTCGACGAGGGCGGCCTCCCAGATCCGCACGCCCGCGTAGGTGCACGGCGTGCCCTTCATCCCGGGGTTGGTCCGGGCCGCGGCGATCAGCTTCGACAGGCTGACGCTCGGCTTGGAGGGGGTCGGCAGGGGTGCGGGCTGGGGCTCGAGGCCGAGGCGCTTCGCGATGCGCTCACGCATCGACGCCATGGTGAAGCCGCGTGGGTCGACCTTCCCTGGCTGCCACTCCAGGTGGCCGATGACGGACCGTTCCGTCCAGCCGTGGCGGCGGCAGATACCCGCGGCGACCCGTTCGATGGCGAGCAGCTGCGCGGCGGGCCATGGGTCTTGGCCGTCTCCGAGGTTCTCGCACTCGAAGCCGTAGAAGTGGCGGTTGCCGTCGGTGCCGGCCTCGTTGTCGACAGGTGGGGCCTTATCGGCGATGACGGCGCGCAGGACGTCGTCATCGCCGAGGCCGGCGTGGTTGGCGCGGCCGTAGCCGACGAGGTGGACGGTGCCGTCCTTGGTGATGACGCCGTGGCAGAGCGGGCCTGGCAGGGTGCTGTGTCCCTTGCGGCAGATGTCGACGGTGGCGGCGGCGCCGCGGGTGACCGTGTGGTGGATCATCACCCCGTGCACGGGACCCCAGGGGCCCATGTGGTTGCGGTTGTGGTGCTCCCAGTCGCCGACCTCTACGACGACCAGGCCCTCGTCCCGGAGTGTGTCCGCGAACGTGGGGGCGGTCATGGGTATGGCCATGGATCCTCCCGGTATGCGGGTGGCCCCGTGCCGGACGGCACGGGGCTGAAGGTGTTGCTGGGGTGGGTCAGTTGGGGCAGGTGTCCCGGCTGTGCCAGGTGCCGCCGCGGTAGTCGTGCTCGGACCGGGGGACGCGGTTGAAGAAGGCGCCCTCGGGGTTGAGGACGGCCAGGGCGGCGACCAGGACGTTGCTGTCCCAGGCCTCCGTCTGGACGGTGTCGGCCAGGGGCAGGGCGCCGTCGAGGACGGCGGTGACGATCGCGGCGCGGCACTGCGAGGTGAAGGCCTGACTGCCGTCGGCGCGGGGCGGGGTGCCGTGCGAGACGTAGTGCACGGTGTCCCCGACCCGCGGCCGCGCGCCGGGCGTGGTCGGCTGCTCGCTGGTCACGAGCGCGGCGGCCAGGTCCAGAAGTACAGAGACTCCTGGGTGGTGGGGTCGTCGTCGATTTCCTCGCTGTAAGCAAGGTCGCGGCGGTAGTCGTGCGGGGACGGCGGTGCGTCGGGGAAGATCCGGACGTTGACCGTCTCGGCTTCCTCGTCGACCTGGGTGATGATCGCGGGCGCGGTGCCGGCGCCGTTGTTCGCGGAGCGTGGCATCGGCACGTGGACGATGCGCCCGACGGACGGCTTCTGCGTGCTGGGCATGGGTGTCTCCAGACATGACGAAGGCCCCGGCCGGAGGTGGCGCGGGACACGGGTGGGTGGTGCTCAGCTGGTGAGCAGGGGCAGTAGGGCGTCGGCCATGAACTGGAAACCGGCGTCGCTCATGTGCACCGAGTCGGTGCCGGCCGCGCCGGTGCCGGCGTTCGTGCCCCAGTAGGACTGGCTGTTCCAGTACTCCCAGGAGTTCCGGCCGAGCGCCCACCAGTTGACGAACGCGCAGCCGTACGCGTCGGCCAAGGCTCTGCCTCTCTCGGCGTAGTCCTGGTACTTGAAGTTCGTGACGTCATGCTTCCCGAGGTGGGGCAGGGCGATGATGATGTCCATGTCGCCCACCGCGGTGCCGGTGTCCTTGACCCCCTTGATCCACTTGGCGACGTTCGCTGCCCAGGTGTCGCCCGTGACGTTCGCTGCCGCATCGTTGGGGCCGGCCGTGAAAATAGCGAGGTCACATGGGAAGTCGGGGCCTCCATTCCACGTGGCGTTGAGCGCCGTGGTGGAGGGGTTGGCGTAGCGGCTGCTGCTCGCGCCGGCCAGCGCCAAGTTGTGGACGATGACGCCGGAGGCCTTCTCCCCGGAGACGCCGCACACGCTGAGGAACTGACCCGTGCTGGCTGTGCCCACCTTCAGCACCACCGTGTGCTCGATGTTCGAGAGCCCGGTGATGGTGGTGACCTGGATGGCCGCCGTCCCGGAAGGCTGGGCCACGGACACATCGGCGGCGCCGTCGATGGAGTACAGCATGTTCGGCCGGGTGCCTGAGCCGACGACCGTGTAGATCCGGACGGTCGTGCCCCTGGCCTTGAAGGTCAGCGTCGCGCCCGTGACGTCGCTGTAGATGTAGTTCGTGCCAGGCCCGTACGAACTGCCGCCCTGCGTCCACGTCCCGGTCTGAGTGACGACGGCACCGGCCGTCGTCCAGGCGGCGAGCGCCGTGGCATCCGCCCCAGCCAGGATCGTCGCCGACAGCGAGGTCTGCTGGAAGCCCGAGCCACCGTCCCCGTACAGGCCTTGGAGGGTGGACGCCACCACTCCGGGCCAACTCTTCGTGCGGGGGTTGCTGGAGTAGAAGCCCTGCGTTGCGGAGCCGCCCACGGTCACGATCCGGGCGAGCGCCGTCCCGGCCGCGGCCGCATCCCGCTTCGCCGCCCAGAAGCGGCCCCAGCCTGGCGGCACGTAGATGCCGAGACCGGACGGCGTCCGCGCGGCGGTGTTGCCGACGATGCCGCTGCGTACGGTTGTGCCCGCAGGGTTGACGGAGCTGGTGACCTTGACGCCGCTCTCCCCGTAGACCCGGCTGTTGAGGAGCCGGTTCGGGCTGCTGGGCTCGAGCGTGTTGCCGTCGGCGAAAAATTTGCAGCTGTCCGTCGCGTAGAACAGACCGCCGTGCTCGATGGTGTTGTTGAAGGCGTTCGCCCCGAAAGTGATCGCGGTAAGCCCGCTGGCGCCGGAGCGGAGGTTGACGTGGTTGAGGCGGAAGGTGTTGCTGCTGCCGTACTCCACATTGACCAGTCGGTCGACCTGCTCGAGGTTGATGCCGCGCCAGTGGGTGTGGGAGGTGCCCCAGCCGCCGACGCCGGCGATGTGGATGCCGGTGCAGCCGGTGCCCGCCGCGATGCCCTCGCACAGTTCGAACTCCAGCTGGTTCATAACGCCAGTCGCAGTGGTGGACTCGACCTTGTAGAGCGTCTTGTTGTTGCCGACCGACTCGACGAAGACCCGCTCGATCGTGCAGTCACCGGGGTTGAAGTCGGCGTGCTCGCTGTAGAAGCGAACCCCGTCGCCGATGCCGCCGATCTCGATGTTCTCGAACACGCTGCGGAACGGGCTGCCCATGTTGAGGGCCCAGCCGCTGTGCCCGCCGTCCCACGGACCGTTGATCTGTAGGTTCCGGAACGTGCTGTTCCAGAAGGAGCGGTGCCCCGAGCTGGCGCCGTTGGTCGTCGACGAGGTGATGCCATGGGTGGGCCCGTCGATAGTGATGCCGAAATCCTCGAGGTGGACCCGGACGACCTTGGAAAGGTGGATCGCCGACGACATGGTCGTGACGGTGTTCAGCATGGTGGCGCGCGCGCCCTGACCAAGCAGGGAGATACCGATCTCCACATCGACGTCGTCGGTGCCCTCGATGACGATCGGCTCGGTCAGATTGAAATCGCCCACAGTCAGCTGGATCACGCCGCCGCCGTTGTCACGCGCGTCGTTGACGGCTTGCAGGATCTGGACGTTGTCGGCGACGCCGTCGCACACGTACTGTGCGGCGGCCCGTACATCAGCGGGCGCGGTGGCCGAGGCGACGATGCGGGTGATCGCGGTGTAGGCCGTGCCGCCCCCGCCCCCGCCGGCGTTGCGGGCGGTGATCCAGGCCCGGCTGCTGCCGCCTGCGTCCGCCCACATCCCGGTCACCTCGTCGGGCCCCTTGAAGGTGGGGATGAACCCGTGCTCGTTCGCGATGACTTGGGTGATCGGGGCGCCCGCCGCGCTGAGAAGGTCGGTGTACTGGGTGCCCTCCGTGGCTGCCGACCAGAAGGTGACCACCGCGTTGGCGGCTACGGTCCAGATGCCGTCGGAGGAAGTGACCACGTAGTCCGCCAGGCTGGCGCCGAAGTCATACCGTGTCATCAGTCCACCGCCCAGCTCACGCCGGACTGAGGCAGCACGAAGTTCCCGGTGCTGATCGTCGGCTTGTTCGTCAGAATTACCTGCCCCGGTGTGTCCGAGGCTGCCGAGCACACGACCAGTCGGCCGATCTCCACGCCCGTGACGTAGGCCAGTACGAATT
>NZ_JBIRUZ010000008.1:90350-137492 GCF_044386545.1 Streptomyces sp. NPDC020489 | reverse complement strand
GCTTGTTCGTCAGAATTACCTGCCCCGGTGTGTCCGAGGCTGCCGAGCACACGACCAGTCGGCCGATCTCCACGCCCGTGACGTAGGCCAGTACGAATTGGTCGCGGTTGCGGTGCTGGTAGGCGCCCGGGATCTGCACGGGCAGTCTGCTCTGGGTGTCCGCCGCGAGCGTTCCGCCCGACCGCTGGAACGAGCCGAGGCGCAGGGAGGCGACACCGGACCGCACCTCCAGCACCGACGACGTGGTCCATGTCCAGGAGCCCAGCGGCTGGTCGACGATGATGTCGCCGCTCGCCGAGTACAGCACCGCCCAGCTCGTCCCGTTCCAGGTGCGCACGGTCCCGGTGTCCATCTCCACGCACACCTCGCCCAAGCGAGGTTGCGGGTTGCGGGTGGTGGACGTGCAGGGCCGTACTCGGCTGCCCGCATACAGCTCGGCCCGGGTCACCGTCACCGACGCCGCCCCGTTGAGGATCGTGACGTTGGCGAGGGGGATCTCGTAGACGCCGGTGTCTCCGGTCTGCTGGGTCAGCGACGGCAGCAGGACGGTGCCGGGGATCACCTTGGCCCGCACGTTCCATGTGGACCTGTCGAGCTGCAACACGACACGGTCCCTGCGTGTGGTGCCGGTGCTGTTGGCGCCTACGGGGAGGGTGACGGTCGAGGTGCCTGACGTCCAGGCATGCCCGCGTACCGAGGCCTCAACACCAAGCCTGATATTCACTGTCAGGCCGGTTCCGGCGGACACGACCGCCGTGTCGGACGGGTCCCCGTAGACACCGTCGTCACTGAACCGCGCGGCGATCTTCTCGTACTCAACGTCTGTCACGGCTCGGCTGTTGTGTGCTGGTGAGGGCCAGGAGTCCTGGGCCACGGCTGCCTCCTATCGGCGTGTCTCGAGCCGGCCGAGCCGACGGTTCAGGGTGCGGACCAGCTGCACGATGCGGGGGTCGCGGGTGGCGTCCTGGCTGCCGATGACGGAGGACACCTGCTCGCCCTCATCAGGCGAGGCGGCCAGGTGGATGGAGCGCACGATGTCGGTGAGCTGTAGTCCGTGCGGCAGGGCGACGGCGACCTTGTCGCCGAGGCCGTAGTCCCGGCCTGCCTTTAGGTCAGCGGTGTCGACGGTGGTGACCGCCAGCTCCACGGGGCTTGCGCCCTCGGCGATCTCGGAGGCGCCGGCCGCGGTCAGTTCACCGCCGGTGTTGTCGGCGGCTCCGCCGTCGATGTACTTCTCCACCCGCCACCAGCTGCTGGCGGCTGTCGCGTCGGCGACCTCGAGGAAGGCGCGGACCGTCGAGCCTTCGGTCTCGGTGCCGGCGACCAGGGAGTGCGTGACGGTGGGTGCCGTCTGCTTGTAGGAGACCGAGCGCAGGTTGCCGAGACCGGCGCTGAACCGTGCGGTGGCGGACTTGTCGGCGGGGGTGTAGCAGCCGAACTTGATCTGATTGCCGTCCTGCCGGGTGCGGAAGCCGATGCCTCCGCCGGTCGCGGCCGCAGTGCGGCACACGTCCAGGACGGGCTCGAATCTGGTCTTCACCGCGGTGTTCGTCCCCGCACTGGCCACGGTGTCGAGGACCAGGCTGGGGATGCGGCGGGCGGTGATCGCGCCGGGCCCGGCGTTCTCGTTGACGAGGCTCCGAATGATCGCCTCCGCGTTGGTGGCGGTGAAGGTCCGCCACGTGCTGCCGTGTTGCCCGGCCCAGGTGAGGGCGGGCTCGGGCCAGGTGATGTGCCCGGCGATGGTGGCCAGGTCGTCGGAGAAGGCGACGTCGACCAGGCCTACGCCCGGCTCGTCGAGGGACCAGCGGTAGTTGGTCGGCTCCTCCATCGGCCCGGCTGTCCAGATCGCCCCGTCGCGGATGACGACCAGGCGGTTGCCGGGCACGAGCTGGTTCATGACGTAGGGGTGGGCGGGCAGGGTCACGGTCCCCGCGGCGGGGGCGTTGAAATTCAGCGTGGCGTCGAGGTCGGTCCAGCCGGTGAGCGGGTCGCCCTGGATGACGAGGTTCTTGTTGGTGACGAGCAGAGTGATGGTCATGGCTCACGCCGTCTCGTGGCGCAGGTAGTAGACGAGGTCCACGGCCGAGCCGGGGCCGGACCCAGACAAGGCGAAGGTGACGTCGTTCGGTCCTGGCCGCAGCCCCCACAGGCTGGCGGCCGGCCAGTTGATTCCGCCGATCCAGTTGTCCCCGTTCTGGAATCGGACGCTTGGCGGGTCGGTGCTGATGATGACCTGCTCGCCCGCCAGCAGATTGCCGTGCCCGACCGCGGGTGCCGATGGGTTGAGGGTGAAGGCCTCGCCGGTGTCGGTTTGCGTGAACGTGATTGACGAGGCGGGGCCGGTGATGACCCAGGTCGGCCAGACCGTGGTGTCGCCGCCGATGTCCACGGTCGTGGCACCGAGGACTTGGCTCGAGGACACCGACGGGTAGGGGATGAAGAACGATGACAGGGCGCCGGTCTCGCGGTGCAGCTGCTGCGGGGTGGGGTCCGTCCAGTACGGGTCCTCGCACCACAGTTGGATGATGGCGCTGTCGCTGTCCCGGTAGTAGCCCTGCTTGGCCTGTCCCTCGAACCCGTCGAGGTAATACACCTCGATCTGCCGGCGGGTGCCGTCCGGGCGGGCGATCTCCAGCACGCCCGGCGTCCGGCTGCCGTCCGGGTTCTCCCGCAGGGTACGGGTGAACGCGGTGGCCAGCGCCCGCCACCGCTCGAGGAACTCGACGTGCGTCGCGCCCTGGACGAACAGCGGCCACACGATGGTGCGCGGCTGCGGCTGAGCGTGACGCAGCCGGGCGCCGCCGCGGGGATGCGGATCGCTGGTCAGGTCGTACGACACCGCCCCCAGACCCGACACGCCCTCAGCGAGGGTCCACCATCCGGCGTCCCAGTCGGTGAGTGGCCACACCGTCCCCGTGGGGTCGGTGTAGCGAGCGGTGGCGTAGCCGATCTCCGGCAGTGGAATCGGGGTACCGCCGGGTGGCTCTCCGGTGCTCGGCGGTGCGACATACGGGGCTGTGATCAGCGGCATCTAGCGCGGCCTCCCCACCCTGGCTCGGGCCTCCTGGACACGCTGGACGCGCTCGAGGTCGGCCACCGTGAAGTCCGCGGTCCGCGCGTTGATCTCGTACGTCACCGAGCCGCCCTGGCCAGCCGCGACACCGACAGCGGCGGCGCCCTCGAGGACCCGCAGCTGGTTGGGTGTCAGCACCGGCTCGGGGCTGCTGAAGCCGTTGAAGTTCCAGCCCGGTTGCAGCCAGCCGCCCTCGTCGTACTTGCCGGGCTGGAAGCCGTACCAGTCGGTGAAGAGCCTGTCGCGGTAGCCGCGGGCGCCCTTGCCGATGACGACGCCATCGCCGCCGCGCGACTCAACATTGACGCCGCCGATCGTCCCAGCGGTGTGACCCACCCCCGAGTTGGTGATCCCGATCCTGTACGCGGAGTCGCCGTGAAGGACCCAGCCAGGCGGCGCCGTCTTCCCGTGGAAAGATCCGGTAGCCCAGCGTCGGTGAGGCTTCTGACCTCGGATCACGGACTCGATCGCGCTGACCAGACCCGAGCAGTCCCAGCTCGGGCTTCCGTTGCCGCCCCACTGGTACGGCAACCCGTCCTGAGTACGCGCCCACTTCAAGCCGGCCTGGATCCGCGGCCCGCCGACGCCGCCCGCACCCTTCTTGTCCGCCTTCTCGGAGTAGCCGAAGAGCGCGTCGAGAATCCGGTCAGGGATGCGGCGGATCATCTTCCCGATCGACGTGTCCATCCCGGGGAAGGACTTCAGCAGCGGGTCGACGACCGCGTTGACGCCGGCGCGCGCCGACGCCTCGAGCGTGTCGCCCAACCAGGCGGCCCCCTCCTTCACCTTGTTCCACACCGCAGACCCGGCGCCCGCCACCGTGGAAGCGGCATCGCCGATCCACCCGAAAATCCCGCCGTCCGCAAACGCCTGGTGCGGGTAGATCCCGCCGCTGGCGTAGCGCAGCGAGCGGTCCACGCCGGTGCGAGGGTTCCCACCGAGGACAGGGGCGAGGGCCTCGCGCACCCGCGCCGCGCCACCGGAGCGGGCCAGGTAGTTCATGCCGTTGACGAACTTGCTGCCGACCGCCCTCGTGAACTCGGGACGGAAGATCGACTCACCGCCGGACAGGTCGAGGGCGCCGCCCGTCGGGCTGACGAAACGGTGGACGTCCCGCCCCGGGGTGTAGCCGGGCAGAACGTTGTTCCATACACCACCGCGCGCGAATCCCTTGGGGTGGAACTCCTTCAGCTCCGGCGCACCGAACGCCGAGGCGATCTTGTTCCAGACCGCGACGATGCCGTGGTTGTACACCGTGTTGATCACGAAGGAGACGGGCTTCTTCGCGATGCCCTCGAGCTTGTCCCACGCGATCTTGATCGCCTTGCGGGCGGCGTCGAACGCGCCGGACACCCTGCCGACTGCCGTCTTCAGGGTCTCGAAGACGGGCCGGATGCCCTTGTCGTAGGCGCCTGCCACGATCCCGACGATCGCGTCCCAGACCGGCTTGATCACCTTGTCTCGGGCGTTGCGCATCGCCGTGCCGATACCGGCGACCCCGTCCCGGATGAACCGGAAGATGGGCCGGATGCCCTGCTCCCACGCGACCCGGATCGCCTCTTGGATCGCCCGCCAGACGGGCTGGATCACCTTGTCGTTGAGCCACCGGAAGGCTGGCCCGAGGTGGACTGTGACCCAGGTGACCAGGCCTGCGATGGCGGTGGCGATCGCGGCCACCCAGCCGACCGCCGTGGAGATGGCGGTCGCGAACCCGCCGATCAGGAAGGTGGCGAGCTGTAGCAGCGGCGGCAGCAGCCAGGACAGGACGTTGACCGCGAGGGTCACGACCAGGCCCACGAGCTCGGCCAGCGGTGGGATGATCGGTAGCAGTGCGAGGGCCAGGGTGACCCCGGCCTGCACCAGTTGCAGGATCGACGGCAGCAGCTGGACCAGGATGCCGCCCGCCATTTGCAGGACCATGCCGAGCAGCTCGCCGACCACCGGCAGCAGCGGCCCGAACGCGGTGGCCAGCGTGAGGAACGCCGTGGTCAGCGGCGGCAGGACCTGTGCGAGTGTTCCCGCCAGCAGGCCGACGAAGTCCCCCAGGATCGGAGCGATGTCAGCGATGATCGGCGCGAGTTGCTGAGCGAGGGAGGCCGCGACCTCGGCGAGCGGCTGCACGATCGCCAGCAGCGCGCTCGAGATCGCCACGAACGCATCGGCCACTGTCGGCAGGGCCGGGACCAGGGCGTCGAGAACGGTGGTGACCAGCTGCACGCCGACGGGGATGAGCGGCGCCAGGCCCTCGACGAGGGTGACCGCCGCGTCGGCGACACCGGTGAACGCCGGCAGCATGGTGAGCAGCGCTCCGCCCACCGCCTCGAGCGCCTCGCCGATGACCGGCAGCAGCGGCTCCAGCGCGGCGAACACCGTCTGGACCAGTTGCATGCCGACCTCGAGCAGCGGCATCACGATGGCCATGAGCTGGCCGAGGGCCACGGCGAGGACGTTCGCGACGAGCCCGGCGACCTCGCCGAGCAGCGTCACCAGCGGGGCGAGCATCGGCTCCAGGGCCTGGAAGACCTGGGTCACCACGCCGGCCAGGACCTGCAGAACAGGGGTGAGGACCTGGACCACGAGGGTCAGCGGCCCGACCAGCACGTCGACCAAGCTGCGGACGACGGCGACGATCGGCGTCAACGCCGGGGCCAGGGCCGTGATGACGGTGGAGATCAGCGACGCGATGGGCTGGAGGAGCGGCATCACGGCCTGGACCAGCTGCACGATCGCCGTGCCCACCGTGACGAGGACCGGGCCAAGTGCCTGCACGATCGGTAGCAGCGCCGCCCCGAGCACGGAGGCCAGCTGCTGCAATACCGGGCCGAGCACAGTGGCGATCTGCGCGATCGGCTGGGCGATTGCGGCGAGCAGCGGCACGACGGTCTGCACGACCGACCCGATGACCGGGACGATCGCTGTGACGATCTGCGCGATCGAGGAGAACAGGGCGCGCATCTGCGCCTGCATCTCGTCGCCGCCGAGGACGGTGCGCAGCTCTCCGAAGACGGTGCCGAGCACGCCGAGGATCTCGCCACCGGAGTCGGCAGCCGCTTTGAAGATCTGGTTGACGGTGCCGAGGACGTTGGCCAGCAGCGTTCCGAAGGAACTAAGGATGCTGAAGGCGGAGTTGATGGACTGCTCGAGCGTCCCGGAGGACAGGCCCTTGGCGATGCCGTCGGTGAAGTGGGTGACGGCGCCGGCGAACTGCTGGAGCAGCCCGTTGAAGGCGGGCTGCGCGGCCACGGACAGCTGGCCGAGCATGGTCAGGAACTGACCGGGCACTTCCTTGATCGCGGACAGGTTGGCGGTCGCCCCGGAGAGGACCTTGTCCAGCAGCCCGGACTTCGCCATCTCGGTGATCGCGCCGGCCGAACTCTTGGCGATCTCGTTCCAGACGCCGGCGGTCGCGGTGAGCTGCCGCTGCAGGACCGGGATCGTGGCCCGGCCCAGCTCGGTGACGGTCGCGTCCAGGCCCTCGAACAGCCGCTGCTGGACGCCGAGTTTCATCTGCCGCCAGGCAGGGGCCAGCCCTTGCACCGCACCCACGAACGACCTCGCGTTGGGGGCGAGCTTGGCCATGGCCTTGTCGAAGGCCGAGGCCTGCCCGGCAGCCGCGGCTTGCGCATCGGCCACCGCCGCCGCGGCGTCCGCGACGGCACGCTGCGCGTCCTCGATCTGCCGCTGCCCCTCGGCACGCGCCTGGTCGACACCGGCCTGCGCCTCGGCCAGCGAGCGCTCCTTGTCGGCGACGCTGCGGCTCGCGCTGGCGATCCGTTCCTTGGCCGCGACGACCTGATCCGAGCCCTCGACGCCCGCCTTGTTCGCCTTGGCGGTGTCGACCTCGAGGCGCTGGGTCTCGCGGCGCTGCTCCTGGAGGTTGAGCTTGGCCCGCTCGTAGCGGATCTCGAGGTCTTCCAGATCCTTGGGGTTCGTGCCGGGCTTGGCCTGCGCCTCCTTGAGCTTCAGCTCGGCGTCCTCGAGCTGTCGGACGGCCTCGCGCTCGTCGAGCCGGGACTCGGCGAGCTGGGTGTTCATGTCCTCGAGGGCGCGCGCCGCCTCGCGGCGGGCGTCGTTCAGCTCGCCCTGGATCTGGTGTGCTTCGCGCTGCGCGTCGGCCAGGTCGCGCTCGGCGTCGGCGACTTGCTCCTGGGCGTCCTTCACCCGTTGCGCGGCCTGGACCCGGGCGTCGGCCAGGGCCCGCTGGGCATTGGCCAGTCCGCGCTGTGCGGCCTCGGCTGCCTTGGTCGCGGAGGCCGCGGCCGAGGCCTGCGTGGAGCTGTCGGCGAACGCAGCCTTGAAGGCCTCGCCCACACCGGACAGGCCGAGCTTGAGCGCGCCAGCCGCAGCCCCGGCGGTGGTCAGCGCCGGGGCGAGTACGGCTGCGCTCGCCGCGACGCCCGACAGGTTCGCGCTGACGGCGACACCGGCCAGGACACCGACGCCCTTGAGGCCGGCGCTGAAGGCCCGGCCGAAGGCGCTGGCCCCTGAGCGTCCCGCGTTGGAGGCGCGGGAGTTGACCGACCTGGACCAGTCGCCCTCGAACTCGGGCCTGATGCTGACGTATCCACGCCCAACGAGCACACCTCCGGCAGCCACCGCCCACCCCCCTGGTCAGTGGTTGGCGGCGCGGCCTCCGAAGACCTTCGCCAGCTCGGCTGCGCCACTGCCGTGACGCCCGCCGAAACGGATCACCTTGGAGCTGCGGCGCTGCTCGACACCGGGCCGCTTGATCGGCTCGGGCGGCTTCATGCGCCGGGTCTTCTTCGGGTCGCCGTGCAGCTTGATCTGCACGTAGGTGTTCTCCCGGAGGGCGTCCACGATCGACGCGGACAGCTGCCGGTCCGGCGTCCAGTAGTCCTCTTCAGGGGTGGAGCCGCGCACGGACCGTGCCGTGGCCGATTCCCACGGCACGTGCTTGATGAAGATCTTCAACTCGCGCCAGGACATCTCGCCCCGGTACAGCTCAGCCAGCGACCGGCCGGGCCAGTACCGGGGGATGTCCCACTCGACGGCCTCGCCGTGCTCTCTCAGGAAGCGCGCGAGGCCTTGGATTCCCCCGGCGCCAGGCCGTTGCGCTTCTGCCAGTCCTCGGCGATGACCTCGAGGTCTCCGAGCGTGTAGCCGGCGTCTACCATCTCCCGGACCTTGTCGTCGCCGAGGCACTCGACCATGACGCCGTAGCCGTTCTCCAGCGACCCGATGCGTTCTTGGAGGTCCATGGGCAGGGACTTGATCGGCGGCATCGTGAACGCCACGCCGAACAGCAGGTAGTTGGTGGGCTTGGGCAGCGCGTCACGGCGCTGCTGGGCGATCAGGTCGAGCTCGACTACTTCCGTGCCGACGTTCTTCTTTGCGCTGGTTGTGCTCACCTGGGGTTCTCCTCAACAGGGTGCGGGTGTCAGCGGGTTGAAGCCCCCCGGCAGGCGCGACCCGCATCGCACGTCTGCCGGGGGAGTCGGTCCGGTCAGGCGGCGAGCGCCCAGGCCGGGTCGTTGGACAGCCACGTGGCCAGCTCCGGCGCCGAGGAGGCGTAGGCGGAGACGGTCATCTCGAGGCCGACGGGGTTGGAGCGGCCGAGGCTGATCGCGCCGCGGTCGGTGATCTCGCCGCGGGGGATGACGAGGCGGTTGACGATGTCGCCGTCGAACCACTCCAGGCCGATGGCCCGCTCGTCGGGGCTGGGCGCGGCCGGGATGTCGAGCCGGAAGACGGTGCCGGGGGTGACCTCGGTGATCGTCGAGCTGGGGAAATAGCTGGTGATCGTGGCCGACTTCAGCTCGAGGGCGGTGAAGCCCAGCGTCATGTCGACGCTGGTCAGGACACGTCGCACCGGGGAGAGAGACTGCCAGGCGTTGATGTCCTCGACGTCCGTCGAGTACTCCATGCTCACGCCGTCGTCGGACAGGTAGCCGAGGTCGACCCACGCCGCGCCCCACGCGGCGGTGAGGTCGGCCGGGCCGGTCGTGCCCACAGGGGCAAGGAAAATGGAGCCGTTGAGCGCTACGCGCACGTTGTCTGCGTCGTTCGACACGGATGCCTCCAGGCATGCGAAGGACCCGCACGGCCGACGACCGACGGGTGCAGGTACGGGGCGGGGTGGGGGCGGGTTACGAAGCGGGCCGTGCGCGCAGACGCAGCTGCATCACCAGCACGTACCGGGGGATCGGGTCGGTCTCCGCGTCGGGCTGGAAGGGCAGCCAGATCAGGGAGACGTCCTCAGCGGAATAGATCTGCGTGCCGTCGACGGTGGTGCCTCGCGCCGCGGTCAGGTGCGCGCGGACGAGCTGGACCAGGTCGTGAGCCTGGCCCTTATCCGCGGCCAGGACGTCGATGTCAAGGGTGACGTCCTCGATGACGCCGCGCTGCACGGTGCCGCCGCCGCCCCGGGTGACGGACACGACGCCGGCCTTCACCGCGTCCTCGAGGCCGGGCGGCCACTCGGTACCGACGGTGACGCCCGCTTCGAGGGCCGTCCGTAGGACGGTGACCCCGACGAGCTCGGCATCCGGGAAGACGAAGGACGGCGTACTCATCGCTGTCGGCGGCGTTTCGGGGTCTCCTCCGTCGCCGGTTCCTCGGCCGGGAGGTCCTGTGCCGGCGGCTCCGCCTCCTCCAGCGCGGCCTCCGGCTCAGGCTCGGGGTCGGGGGTGTCGCCGGCGGGGGCGATGCGGCCGTCACGCTTCAGCGCCCGCAGCTCGTCATCGGTGACGTCGAGCTCGGTGCCGGGCGGGCGGCCATCGTGCCAGTGGGCAAGGGTGACGCGTGGCATCAGCTGGTACTCCTCAAGGCGTCGAGGCCGCGCCCGAGCGGCCGGTACTTGGGGCTGTAGCCGCCCTGGGGGCGGGCGCGGGCGGACCGGTAGCGGCCCCGGCTGTCACGGGCCCGGTCGTCATGGCGGCCGGTGCCGAACTCGACCTGCAACGACCAGGGCGCCGCGGCCCCGAACTCGGCCCGCCAGCCGTTGGAGTTGAGGTGCGCGGCAGAGTAGATCTGGTCCTTGTACTCCCCGTGCCGGGTAACACCGGGCTTGTACGTCGGCCCCGAGTACGAAGGGGCGAACCCGCGAGTGAGGGCGGCGCCTTGTTGTGCCTTGGCCAGCAGCATGGTGTGCATCTCCGCGCTGCTGGCGATCTCGTCGAAGAAGCGGCGGTTGGGGACGTAGCGGAAGGAGGTGCGGGCCATTCAGGTCACCTCTTTGAGCTGTGCCTCGATGTGCCGGATGTCGGCGGGGACCGGCCAGCGGCCGACCTTGCCCGTGACTTCCAGCACGCCCTCGATGCCGTCGACTTCGAGTCGGTCGGTCTCGCGCAGGTCGGGCATGGTGCCTGGCGCCGAGATGAGCAGCCAGCCGGTGACCGTGACCTGCTTGTCGTCGGTGTCCTCGCTGCTGCCGCCACTCGGCTGCACGTTGATCTGTGTGAGCGGGATCCGCTCGGCCTCCGGGCCGTAGTCCCTCTTCTTATTGCCGTATCGGTCCCCGGAACCAGCCGGCCGGATGATGACGCCGGACTGCCCGTACAGCACACTCACGACAGCCTCACCGACAGAGTGCTGCGCTTGAAGTCCCGCAGGATCGACCGGTGATCCGCGGTGAGTGATCCGGTGCCGAAGGTCTCCACGGTGTACGTCACGCTCACCGCTCCGGAGGCCTCCGACCTGATCCGGCGGGGGTTGGACATGGACGCGGCCGCCAGGTCCAGGACGATGCCGACGATCTCGTCTGGGATCTCCGCATATCCGTGGGAGTAGGTGACGCGGACCCGGTCCGCCCAGATCCCGATCGGGTGCCGGCGAGGCCAGCCCTGTAGCCGGGACGTCGGCCACGCTGCACCGCGGTGCAGTTCGGACCCGTACCGCAGGAAGTCCTGATCCACCACGGCCGAAATCTCCAGCCCGCTGGCGTCGACGAGCTCCACAACCGTCAGCGGGTTGTCCGCGTCGACCACGACCGGCCGTTGCGGCAACCGCAGCACCCGCTCACCGCCCATGATCGTGATGGTCTCCCCGGCGACGAAGCTGATCATCTGCCTGGTGTGCCGGCGAACCGCAGCCGACGCCAGCCTGAGGGCGAGCCGCGCGGGCCCGGGCGTCAGCGGATCGGACAGTTGCAGGTAATCCTTCAGCTCTTCCTCGCTGGCGAGCAGGGGAGGGGGCATGGTGCGCTCCCTCCGCTACGCGTCCGTGATCTTCGCGAGCTGAGTGACGAGCGTCGACCGCGGCTTGTCCTTCGCCTGCTCCAGAGCCAAGGCCTCGGCAGCCCGATCGGCGTCGCCGTCGACCCAGTCGAGGACATCGGCCACGGACCCGTCGACGTCCAGCTCGGTGGCCCCAGGTGGTACCTCCGGCTGCTTCTGCTCCTCCGTGTCGTCGCCGCGCACCTGCTGGGCAAGGGTGCGGGCGTCGTCGTCATCGGGGTCGACGGCAGCGCCGGTGCGCAGCATGTGTGCGGCAGTGTCGCCCTTGATCGTCTGTCCGACGGTGAAGTCCTCGGGCTGGCTGTTGATGTAGGCCTTGAAGGCCTCCCGTACGACCACGCGCATCGCCGGTGTTCCTTTCTGCTCGGCCGCCGGCCCGCCCCGGGCTGGGGGCGGGCCGTGCGCGTGATCAGGCGTGCTCGAGGACGACGGCCCGCTTGTACAGGGCGGCGTCGCCGGAGGTGGCGTCGGTGGGGACACCGAAGTCACCGACCCAGCTCCAGGTCTGCGAAAGGATCTGCTGGAGGCGGTCCTGCGGCGGTCGCGTGATGTAGGCGACCTGGACGCCGTTGGCGGGGCCGATCATCTGGATCGAGGGGACGTCGGAGACGTCGGAC
Source organism: Streptomyces sp. NPDC020489 (assembly GCF_044386545.1). NCBI lineage: Bacteria > Bacillati > Actinomycetota > Actinomycetes > Kitasatosporales > Streptomycetaceae > Streptomyces > Streptomyces sp. NPDC020489. The sequence continues at coordinate 125,604 of NZ_JBIRUZ010000008.1, read as the reverse complement.
TCGCGCAGCAGGTCACCCATGCCTTCGAAGGGTGCAGAGACGAGGGCCTCGGCCCCGAAGACGATCGGGCGGTGCACGGGAACAGCGCCGGTGGAGCCGGCGTCGATGGTGGGCAGCTCGTTGTTGCGGACCCAGTCGATGCCGCCGAACCGGCCGATGGACAGGTCCTGGTAGACGGGGCTGTCGACGCGGCCGGTGAGGGCCTGCTTGAAGTCGGCGTCGTCGAACAGCTGGGTCTCGGTGTCCGGGTCGATGTGGGCGGTGTAGAACCCGTTGGTCGTCGGCACGTTCTGCCGGCGCAGTCGGGCGACGGCCGCTCGGAACATCTTGAAGGTCGCGACGTTCGAGGTGCCGAGGTCGTAGGCGGTGTCCAGGGTGTTGGACGGGCGGATGGACACCGGGGCGTTCGTGGCGACGACGGCCTCGCCGATGACGTCGGCCCGAGCGGTGCCCAGGGTCAGGGTGCTGGTGCCGGTGTTGACGCCGGTGACGGTGTTGGGGGTTCCGTCGATCGTCACGCTCAGCGGGTTCGCGCCGGAGACCGGGGTGGGCTTGCCGTTGACGAGGACGGTCTCGAAGCCCTTCACGCTCTTGACGATCACGGAGGTGTCGGAGCTGCCCGCCGTCGTCACCCAGGTCCGGCCGCCGGCGTAGGCGTTATAGAGCTTGTCGCGGGCGATCCGGTTCAGGGACTGCCCCGCGGAGATCGCGAGCTTCTGCGCGTCCTCCAGGAACTTGCTCGCCAGCGTCATGCGGGACTGCAACATGTTGGTGTCCAGGGTGATGCCGTACTGGTCCATGGTCACCGAGTACTGCTCGACGCTGTACGTCTGCGGGGACGGGTCGGTCCCGGCCAGCGGCGTCGTGGTCGGGGTGAGCAGCCCGGTCCGAGTGAACGTCCCGGTGTCGCCAATCCCGGCGGACCAGGGCCGCGGGCTGGCGATCGAGGGGAAGAGGAACTCGGGCATGAGTGCCTCTTCGAAGGCCCGGTAGAGCAGGCCGTTCTGCATGATCTCCCGGACCGAGGCCGGGAGCTGGGAACGGATGTCGTGCCGGGCCAGGTTGAACCAGGCCCCGCGCGTGGGGAGCGTCGCGAGCGACATGAGCTACTCCTCTTGGATGTCGATGGACACGAGGTCCGGGTGCTTACGCGCGACCTGCTCGAGGCCGAGCAGCGCGGTTTGGGTGATGGCACTGACCGCCGCGCAGACCCGCCCGCCCTCGAGGTGGCCCTCGTGACCCTCGACCTCCAGGCGCGTGGACCCGTCCGAGAGCCGTGCAGTGATACGGATCACCGGCGTGGGGTCACGCCGTACTGGGCGAGTGCCGACTCGAAGTCGCCCCTGGACGCCTTGCGATAGTCCGCCGGCGGACCGTCCGGGCGGGGGCCTTGGCCGGGGTCCGGGCGCGGTCCCTTCGGCGGGGGCGGCGCCGCCACCTGGCGGCGCAGGTGCGGCTTGCGCTCGAGCAGCGAGGCGAGGTCCGTGCGGATCTGTTCCGTGTCGATCTCGCCGGTGTCGCTGGCGTACGACGCCACGTCCAGGAACGCGATCGCATCGTCCGCGTCGGCGAAGTCGGCTGCGGCCGCACGTACTTCCGCCGTGACCGCCCGCTTCGTGGCAGCCTCCGCGCGAGCCGTTGCGCGCTGCGCGGCGTCCTGCGCCTTCTCCAGTTCGGACTTGTCGCGGTCCTGGTAGTCCTGCACCTGCCGCTCGAGGTCCTCGGCGCGCTTCCTGGCGGCCGCTGCCTCCTTCTTCGCCGCGGCCCGTTCCGCCTTCATGGCGTCCAGAGCCTTCTTCCCGGCATCGCCGAGCTGGCCGGCGCCCTCCGGGTCGGCAGGGTCAGGGTCCGTCGGCGGGTCGGCGGGTGGGTCCGCCGGATCGGCCGGTGGGTCCGCAGGCGGGTCTGCCGGCGGAGCCGGGTCGGGGTCGTCGTGACGAGTCAGCTGAAACCAGTTGCCTGCGCTGTGCGCAGCGGGCAGCCAGCTCCTACGGGTGTTCTGCATGGTGGGGTGTCTCCCATTGCGGGGATCGAGGCTCCGGCGTTGCGCCGGGCCAGCGGGTTGGGCGGCTACGTGATGTAGCCGTAGCGGCGTAGTAGCCGCAGCTCTTCGTCGCGGTCATCCGCGATGCGGAAGATCTCCTCGGGCATGAGCCGGGGAGTCTGGGTCGAGCGGTAGTACCGCATCGACGTGGCCTGGCCGTAGCGCTGCCCGGCGAAGCGGGCTGTGCGGTCGCCGGCCTGGGCTCTGCTGCGGCCGTACGCGCTGCGCCGGGTGGCGCCTTCGTGGGTGACTTGAAGGGTGCGGCCGTACAGGTGGACGGTGTCCATGCCCCGGCGGGCGTTGACGACCTGGCCGAGGTCGGCGCCGGCACGGATGGCGCGGGCGCCGTCGACACCGAACGCGCGCTGCTGCTGCTCCTTGTCGAGCTGGGCGAACAACTGCTCCGGGGTGAAGACGCCGGGCCACTCGTGCTCGCGCAGCGGCAGGGTCTGGCAGTCGCAGTTCGGGTGCCGCAGGAAGCCCTCGCTGCGGGTGTACATCTGACCGGAGAGGATGATGCAGCGGGCGCAGGCCGGGAGCCGTACGACGCGGACGTATGCCACGCACTGGGGGTGCACGGCCATGGCTGCCTGGTCGGCGGTGCGGGCGGCGTCCGCGATGGCGGTGGAGGTGTACATCGTCATGTCCACCAGTCCGCCGATCATCGCCTCCTCCGGCGAGTACCCGGCGGCCAGGCGGCGACGTACGCCGATGGCCGGCACGTACAAGAGCGACTCCAGCGGGCCGCCGCCGGGCGCGAGCCCCGTGAAGGCCGACGGGATCAGCTGCGGCAGCAGTGCGGCCCGGGCCAGCGACAGCCCGCCCTGCGCGGCCATCTGCGCGGCGATGTACGCCTGTGCGGCCTGGGCGACGCTGAGCTGCCCGGCCACCGCCGCGGCGGCGATCTGCGCCCCGACCTCGCCGAGCAGTGCGGCCTCCACCGACTGCGCCGTGAGCTGGGCCCACACTGCCTGGATCTGCTGGACGATCGCCCGGATGGTGGCCGCGACGTGGTCGTAGTGAGCGGCCGCCAGTTCTGGGGGAGTTGGCGGCTGCCCGGCCCGTCGTCCTCGGCGATCCGGTGCTGGCTCAGGCGGCGTTGCCACTGCCCGCCTCCGGCGGCTCCTGGTCCTCCGGCTGCTCCGAGCCCGGTTTCGTTCCGAACAGCGGGGTCACGTCCCCGGCGGCCAGGCGCTGCACCATCTGCTGTGCGGCCCGCTCGTCCTCCTCCTCCATACGTGTGATCTGCGCCTGGCTGTAGCCGAGGTCCTCGCGGGTCTGCCTCAGCGGCACGATCTTTGCCTGGAACTTCTTCACCGCGGCGTCGGCGGCCTGCGCCACCGTCGGCGTCGATGCGTCCCGCCAGATCGTCTCCAGCGCCCGGGCGTCGTCGGACCATTCGCCGTCCCGCACCCGGAGGACCAGCCGCATGACGCGCTCCCATGTTCCGCCCCACGCCCGCTGCTTGCGCTCGGCTCGCTTGATGAGCCGCGCCTCCGAGCTGCGGATGGCGTCCGCCGAGGCGGGGTTGGCGGTGCTTTGCCCGAGGAAGTGCGGCGGCATACCGGTCAGGCTCGCGACCAACTGCGCAAGCTGGGAGATCGTGGAGTGGAAGTTCTTCAGATCCGCCTCGGGGAACTGCTTGACGTCCGCGCCCTCTTGCGTCGTCCTCGACGTCGCCCACATCCGGCCGATGATCCGGGAGAAGGCGCTGAGCTTGTTGCCCTGCTCGTCGACGAAGTCCTCCTCACCGAAGCCGAACGCCACCCGGCGCGGGGTGGCGTGGTACTCCGCGGACACCATCATGTCGGTGGCGATCTTGCACGCGGCGTCGGACAGCGGGATGACATCGGCCAGCTCGCTCACGCCGTTGCGGTACTTCAACCGCGGCCGGTTCGCGAGGACCTCCACCGGCACCTCGCCCATGCCGTGGTCGTCGCGCGGAAAGTCCGAGTCCTCCACCCAGGCACCGTCCCGCTTCACCCACCAGATGGTCACGTCCGGCAGGTACAGCGTGGCGTGCTCGACCTCGTCCTTCCCCTGGCCCTCGCACCACCGCTTCACCGCGGCCGCGATTTTCCGGGTCCGGGGGTCGTGCTCGGCGTACATGTCGAGGGCCGACTCCACCGTCACCAGCGGCGTCGTCTCGTCCGCTTCGTTCGACCCGACCACCACGTAGGCCCGCTTCATCGTGAGCGCGTCCAAGTGGCCCTGCTGAGACTGCTCGTCGAGGTCGTTGGCCTGCCAGATCCGCCACAGCTCCTCGTCGGCCTCCGCGTGCCCCGGGAGACGGAAGCCCTCGACGTCCAGGCGCTCCTCGATGGCATCGACCACCAGCCGCGGCCAGTTGATGACGACCTGGCGCACCGTCTCCTCGAGCTCCCGCTGGAGCTCGGGCGCCATGTACGACAGCGGCTGCGTGCCCTCGTAGTAGGAGTCCAGCCGCTTCAGCTCGGCCTTCTCCTTGTCGTGGCATGCAATCAGGTGCTCCAGCCACTGCAGCTCGGTGCGCTCCACGGCTCACCTCGCTCTCACCGTCGCATGACGATCATTCGGGAACTGTTCTTCGGCTTGTTCATGCCGGCGGCGATCGCGTCGCGGTGCGCCTCCCACGACAGGCAGCCCGCCATCGCGCCGTCCATCGACAGCGGTGACTGGTGCCGCTCTTTCTCGATCACCCACAGCGGCTTGCCCTGCTCGTCGAGCATCTTCAGCTGCTTCTTACGGGCGTTGGCAACGTGCCGGGCGTACACCTCGTGACCGGAGTGCGTCAGCGCCCCGGTCTTCATCGCCCCCTCATAGGCGCGCAGCGAGTAGGCCATGGCCTTGAGCCGGTTGGTCCACCACTTCGTGATGCGCTTCTCGCCCCACCGGCCCTGCCATGTGGTGATCAGGCCCTCCCAGTACGGGGGGTCCGCATAGGCGCGGACCACGTCCCAGGTGTCGAAGGCCTCCACCATCGCGGCGTCGACCTCGTCGGCCGGGCACTCCCACTGCTGGTCCGGGTCGTCGCCCTCGTTGGCTCCGGGGGGCGCCTCCCAGATCCCCAGCGGCCACTGGAAGCCGGTCGCCAGGTGAGTCGCGATCAGCGCCGTGGCGTCGCGGAACTGGGCGCCGTCGAAACCGATCGTGATCCGCTCGCCCGTCTCTGGCAGCGGCTGGTCGGGCCGGGCGAGGTCCGCCCACCGAGTGACCGAGAAAGCCTGCCGTCCTGCCTGTACCCGGCGGTTGAGCCAGACCCGCTCCCAGTAGGCGCGGTCGGTGTCCGGCGCGTTGTACAGCGCGACGATCGCGTCGACCTGGCCCTCGAAGTCCGGCCACGCCGCGATCGACGGCCCTGACGCCTCACGGACGGCGGCTCGGATCGTGTCCTCGTCGGACAGATCCTCGTCCGGCCGGGGGTCCGCCTGCCGGTGGAAGAAGAACAGCGTCCGGTCCCGGCTCTTGCCCGAGTCGACCAGCTCGGCGAACTCGTGCGTGCCTTGCGCCACGCTGCCCTCGCCGGGCGTGTACGTCGTGGTCGTCTCCAGCGACCACGGATCGAACAGCATGATCTTCGGGATGTTCGCCAGCATCGTCTGGTGAGCCTCACGGTGGCGGGGCAGCGTGAACCGGTGCGTCTCATCGAAGTGCTGGAACGTCGTACGGGCACCGTCACGAGCGTCCGGCGACGACGCGAGCGGAACTGCCCGCCCCAGCCCGTCCCACCGCATGATGCGGTCAAGGCCCGGGTCGAACAGGTCGCCGTCCGGCCCCTCCGTCACCATCACGTACAACGCGGCGTAGGCCAGCTCCTCCGTCTGCTCCTCGGTGTACGCGACCATCGGGATGTACGGGTCCGACACCGGCACACCGACCGGCTCACCGTCCGCGTCGAACCCATCGCACCGGACCGGCCCCTCGGGGTGCAGCTCGGCGAACGCCACCGCCGCGGCGAGCTCGGTCTTGGCCGTGCCCTTGCGCACCGACAGCCCGACCCGCTTGAAGCGGCGCTTCCCGGCACGCGGATGTCCCTGCGGGTACACCTCGTACCAGCGGTAGATCAGTGCCCGCTTCTCCGGATCCAGAACGTACGGTCGGCCGCGCAGCGCGCCCGGACCATGGATCGCCCGCTCCTCGAGCAGGTCGCACACCTGAGGGCCCAGCGTCGGCCACGGCTCGTCATCCGGCCGCGGGACCATCAGGACACCCATGGCCTACTCCACCACGTGCAGAGCAGCCCGCGGATCGTCCGGCCTCGGCCGCCGCCGAGCAGCCGCCCGCTTCCGAGCCTGCGGCGACGACGGAGCCTCCTCCGGGTCAGCGATCTTCCACCGCAGCCGCAGCATCGCCAGCGGTGTTAGCCCCAGGCGGTCGGCCAGCTGCCGCGCCTCTTTGGCCGCGTCCAGGTCGCCGGCCTCCGCGCGGCTCTTCCACCGCACGTACTGCGCGACCTCGCGTGTCCACGACAGCTGCTGCCACATCACGGCCTGCGGCGTAGCCCACAGTTGCTTCCACAGCTCACCCTCGATCTGCTGCTGCGCCTCGAGCTGCTTGGTCAGGATGAGCGCGGCCTCACGCGCGGTGTCGGCCTTCTTCTCGGCCGCGACCTTCGCGCGGCCCTTGAGGTTCGGTTCGAGGAGTGCGAGCTCGAGCTCGTCCGCCTTACGCAGTGCGAGGTCACGGCGCGCGGTCAGTACGACGTCGTCGAGCAGCGGCCACTTCGGCGGGCGGCCCTTCCGCCCGGTTGAGGGCAGCGGAGTCATCGCGACGGTGGCGTTGCGCCGGCGCCGTGCTCCTTCTGGCTTGGGGGCTGGTCCCATCCCTCCCATTGGGCATCTCTCCTGGTGAGCGCCGTTGCGGCGCGTCGGTGCCCGGCCGTTGCGGCAGGGCGGGTGGGTGCGGGTGGTGCCGGCGGTTGACGTATCGGGCGGGGGTTCCCAGACCCGTACAGGTTGGAATCGCCCTCCCCCGCGGTCTCCTGTGCGCGCGCCCGCGCGGGCGCGCCCCCACCCGGGCGCGCGCGAGCAGCCGAAATGATCTCGAATTTGCGTCGTGATCATCGTGCTGAAGATCGCCGCGAAGTGCGCGCCAAGCGAACGCAGTTGACGTCGAGCGAGCTGCAGCGATCCGCGTTGCGCGGTTGCTGTGGGCTCGTGCCGACGTGATCGTCCTGCGTGGTCTGCGGGCTCGGCGCACTGTGCGCGTCGCCGTCCTCGGCGTCAGACCTGCTCGGCTGCCCAGCCTCCGGGCTGGTGCCGTGCGGTCTCGGCTGAGTGGCATGGACCGCACAGGCCGCGGCCGTGGCGTGGGTCGTCGGGGTCCTGGCCGGCGGCGGCCAGCTCGCGTCGGCTGAGCGGGTGGTGGTCGGCGTGCTTGCTGGGTGCGCCGCAGGGCTGGCCGTGTCCGTGCTGCTGCTCGGTGCACACGCACTCGGGGTCGCGGGCGAGGACGGCGGCGCGGAAGGTGGTGCGGTGGCGTGCGCCGTAGCCGCGTTGGGTGCTGGTGCCGCGTCGGCGCTCGGCCTCGGACTGGCAGCCTGCGCAGCGTCCGCCGTGGGTGTACTCGGGGCAGCCTGGCGTGGAGCAGATGGACATTGCTCGTCTGCCCATGGTGATCACCTGCCCTGGGTTACGGTGCCCCGGTCTGGGGCCGGGGGGTGCCAGCAGTGACAGGGGGGTGTTTCTCATGGGTAGCGGGTGCCGTGACTGCCGTACGTGCACGATGAGTTGGATCGCACGACAGGGCCGTCACACGCTGTACCTGATCTCGCTGGCCTGGCTGATCAAGCCGGTGTTCCTTAAGAACTGTCCGCAGTGCAAGCACATGATGGGCCGGCACCAGCGACGGCGGGATGGATCGTTCCAGGACTGAGCGGCTTACGGCGGTGGGATGGCGTCGGTGTCGGCGCGGTACTTGGCGAGGGCAGCGTGGACGGCCTCCTCGGTGCGGTCGGCTGAGTCCCAGTACTCGACGGCCTGCCACAGGTCGGCGAGGCGAGACACGCGGACGGCTACTCGGGTCTGCCACTGGCGGAAGAGGACGAGGAGTTCCTCGGTCTCGCGTGCGGCGTCCTGGGCGTAGCCGAGGCCAGCGAGGCGTTCGGCCATGGCCTCCAGCTGGAACTGTTTCGACTGAACGTCCTCGAGGTCCTGGACCTCGTAGAGCCAGTCGAAGCTGCCGCCGCTCACGCGGTCCGTCCGTACTGGGCGCGGGCGTCCTCGATGCCGCGGCGGATTTGGTCTGCGAGGTCTGCGCTGCTGGAGTCGGCGTCGCCCTCGACACGGATGACCATGGTGGGGGCGGCGTAGGCGGAGGTGTCGTTGGCGGGGATCTCGATCGTGTCCTCGAAGCAGAGGACAGCTCGGGCGCCGGTGCGTTCAGCGAGGCTGCCGCTCAGCTCGAGGTTCTCGCAGAACGAGGTGAAGAGCGGTTCGTCGCGCGGGGCCTGGTCGATGACGAGGATGAACGGAGCGCGTTCGTCTTTGGTGCCTTCGGGGAGTTGGAGGATCTGGATGCGGGGCATGCGGGTTGCCTGCTCTCAGTCGTCGTCGGTGGATGGGGTATCGGTGAAGCCGCTGTTCTCGATGGACTGTGCGGCGGTGACCATGCCGAGACGGGTGATCCAGTCGAGGCCCTTGGAACGGGCGTTGGCGAGACTGACGGTGCCGTCTGCCTTGACGACCTTCAGAATCACGAAGGCGTCGGCTACGAGATCGCCTTCCTCGAGGTCGGCCTCGACGCCGAGACTGTCGATCAGCTGGCCGATCTTCTGCTCAGCCATCGGTGTCCTGTGGGTGAGCGCGGGTGAGGTGGTTGTCCACGACGCTGCGGTCGACAGCCAGGACCAGCTCGCCGGGGCCTGCGTTCGCGTCTTTGTCGAGGCGCAGGGACAGCTCGACGGGTTCGTGGCAGGCGGGGCACTCGACGGTGGTCTTGGCGAGTGCGGCCATCAGAGGCCGTATGCGGTGAGCTTGAGCTCGGCGTTGTCGACGTCGACCTGGAGCTGGTTGCCGTAGTCGCCGGTGGGGAACGGGCCGAAGCGGCGGGTGCTGGAGGTGGGAATGCTGACGGCGCGGGGGGTGACGGACTGGCCGTCGACGACGCCGGGGAAGCGGAAGGTGATCGTGCGGGCCACGGTAGAGCCGCTGTTGCGGACCTCGAGGAACATGCGCCCGTTGTTCGGGATTACGTGGTGGTTCGTGGCGTCGCCGTTGGTTTCGGTGCCGGGGGCGACGCCGGCGCGGGTGATTTGGGTGACGGGTACGGCGACACGTGGCATCGCGGCCTCCTCGGCGGTGGTGGGTCAGGGCGTCAGCTTGCGAGGCGTCGGACGGTAGCGGCGTTGCGGCGGGCGCGTCGTTCAGCGATGGCGATCTGCTGCTGGCTGTAGATGCGGCGGCCTTGCTCGTCGTGGCGGGGGTGGGTGAGGTGGCCGCGGTTTTCCCAGCTGTAGATGGTCTGGACGGCGCGGCCGGTGAAGGCGGCGGCTTCCTTGACGGTGAACCAGAGGTTGCCGTCGGCGTCCTCACGGCCGTGCTGGGCGGCGGGGAGGGGCATGTGATCACCCCCTGACATGCAAAAACCCCCGCGCTCGGCGGGGGTCTGTGTGGCGTGTGGGCACAGGTGTGCTGATGGCATCGGATTATGCAGTGCTGATCGTCAGCGTGTCCAGCGGTTCGATCTTTGTGGCGTCACGGAGATCAGCGGCTACTCGCCGGATGCCTCTACCGGACCGGTCCAGGTCCGCTCCGGGAGCGGGGCACCGTCTTGCCAACGTGCTTCGTCACGGAGGTGCCCACGGTGCGCGGCCTCGTCAGCGCCGGCTGCGCGCAGCGCGGATTCAATGACGAAGTGCCTTGCCCAGGCGTAGTCCTCAGTGGTCAGCGCGCTCGCTGACTCGGTCTCGGTGTAGCGGTGGCTGCCGTTCAGGTACCCATTGACGCGCGGGACAGTGAGCTCGAACCTCGACATCGCCTGGTAGTCGATACCGAGGCTGAGGGCGCGAAGTGCCTTCTGTACGGCATCTGTGATCTGGCTCAGTTTGTCGAGTCGTCCGTTTCGGGGCTCTTGGCCGTGTCCGATCGTGGGCTTGTCGGACCAGTACAGGTTGGGCCCGAACGAGAAGGGTCCGTGACCCCGGTATGTGTCTCCGACGTAGTGGGCGAGCAGCGCTTCGAAGGCGAGCGAGAGACCTGCGCACGCCATGGAGTAGTCGCCGACGTCGGCATGGGTCTGCGCGTCTCGGAGAAGCTGAGCGACCTTTGGCTGTGCCACCAGGTCGATCATGTCAACGGAGTCGAAGTCGACACCGAACACCTTCGGGGTGACGGTGCTGAAGAAGTCCACCAGAGCCTCGCGGGCCTGCTCGATCTGGTGGTCGGAGGGGAACGTCCCGTGGTGCTTCAGTGCGACGCGCACGTCGTTGAGGCGCTTCATCGCCGTCTTGCCAGGCAGTTCAATCTGCGGCTTGAGTGCTTCCCAGTAGCCGAGGAACTCGATGCCCTTCCTCAGTTCGACGCTGAGCTGCTCGGCTGTCAGGCCGATGAAGTTTTCCACGGCGTCGTGGAACGAGGTGATCGAGCGGGCGCTCAGAGGTGCTGGCTGGCGACTCTGCTCGATCCCCTCCTGGTAGAGGAACCGAACGTACGCGAGGCGCTGCACGGTGAGCGGCTTGAGTGCTGTGGTCACGGGGACTCCTGGGCTGCGGGTACCCAAGAGTCTGGTCGGTCCCGGATCCGGTTGCACCCGATATACGACGTCTTCTCGCGGGCCAGTTCTCAGGCTGCGTTGGTGTCGGTGAGTCGGGCGCGGGCGATGTCGGCGTAGCTGGGCGACTGCTCGATGCCCAGGAAGCTGCGGCCCTCGAGGAGTGCGGCCTCGCCGGTGGTGCCGGAGCCGGTGAAGGGGTCGAGGACCAGGCCGTCGGGCGGGGCGATCTGAACGAGCTGACGCATGACGGTGAGGGGCTTCTGGGTGATGTGCTGCCGTGCGGCGCCGCGGGGCTGGCTGCTGGACATGAAGCCGGGCAAGTAGACGGTGGGGGCGTGACGGTAGGGCTCGCCGCGGGTGCCCCAGAGGACGTACTCGCATTCGCGGCGGAAGCCGTCGCGGACGGGCCGGGAGATCGGCTTGTGCCAGGGGATGATGCCGCGCCAGATCCAGCCGGCCGACTGCAGGGCGTCAGAGGTGGCCGGGAGTTGGGCCCAGTCGGTAAACACCAGGCTCGAGGCGCCAGGTTGGGCGAGGCGGTAGGTCTCGGCGAGGACGAGGGTGAGCCAGTATGTGTAGCCGCGTTGGTCTCTGGTGTCGCCGTCGAAGTCGGGCAGCTGGTGCTGGGCGTCGCCGCTGACGTACTTGTCGCGTGCAGTCTGTGAGCGGCGCGCGTTGTTGGTGCGGCCGCCACTGTTGTAGGGCGGGTCACAGATGACGGCGTCGACGGGGGTGTCGAGGTTGCCCAGGACGGTGAGCGCGTCACCGGTGTGGAGCGTCCATTCGGACATGGGAGGGTGCCTTTCGCCGGGTTGCGTGCGCCGAGTGGCGAGCGAGTCGTGAGCTGCGGGCGTTCCCGGTCCTGGATTGGACCGGTGATCAAATGTCACTCGATCGTTTGTTCTAGCGAATAGGGTCGACGCTCAATTTCGTCACGGAATCATCACTCGGTGTACGTCACGTACTGCTCAGCCCTCACAATCACGCCCATGTCAGACACCACTGCGGCTCCAGGCTGGCGTCCCAGCCGCACTCAGAAGATCGTTGCTGTCCTCTTGCTCCTGCTCGTGTGGACGGTCGTCGCGAACACGTGGACAGAGAAGGGCTGCACATTGCCGCAGGGGTATCGCTTCGTCATCAGCCACGGCGGGAGTCCGGATCGGGATCAGGGCTGTGAGGACGAACCTGGCGGACCCCAGTACACCGACCGGTATTACGGCTGAGGCGGCCACGTGGACGCAGGAGATCTCGCTACGTGGGTCGGATCGTCTTTCGCGGCGGTGGCGGCCGGGGCGACGCTGTTGACGCTCAAGAGCCAGCGAGACCAGATCGACGAACAGCGCGCGTTCATCGGCGAGCAGTCGGCGACCCTCGCCCTCGAACGTGCCGAGTTGCGCGCTCTGGCAGAGGACAGGAAGTGGCACCAAGCCCGGCAGGTCTCGATGCAGTCTCGTCGGATCAGTGACGGTGGTGGTGGCTCGTACTGGTTGGTGCTGGTGGTGAACGGGAGCGATGCGCCTATCCGTGATCTCCATGTGCGGTTCGGCGATGCGTACTTGCCCACCGAGACGCACGAGGTCCGAGAAGTCGGCGTGGACTTCCTGCAGTCCAGGATCGGTGAGACTTGGACACATCCCCTGTACTCACTGGGGCCCGAACGGGCCGTGCGCTTCAGGTCGCAATCGTGGCAACCGCACGTCGCCCACAACAGCCGGCCCTCCCTGAAGTTCTCGGACGACAACGGGATCCGCTGGGGGCTCGACCATCACGGCACTCTTGCCGAAGCTTCCGAAGATCCGCAAACGTGAGATGCCCGGCCGCGACGGGGGATTGCGCGGCGGGGCCCGGATGCTGACGTCTTTACCTGGCTGCTTGCTGCTCGCTGCTCGGTGCGGCGGGCGCGCAGCGGGATGAAGCTGCGGAGCTGCTCGATGGCTGGCTGCACGCCTGTCTTAGTGCGGGTGATCAGGCCGAGGGTCTCCAGGGCGTTCAAGTCTCGGGAGACGGTCCGGCTGGTGAGACCTGCGACCTGCCAGAAGTAGGTACATGTCACGGACCTGGACGGCACACTGCCACGATGAGAATGAGTGAGGGGTTCGCAGCCACGGTGGCAGCCGTGGCGCCTGTAGTCCTTCTGGTGGCCGTGGTGGAGGTGAACAATGCGCGACCACGGCTCAGGGAAGCGCACGACAGGCTGGAGCAGCAGGTCGCTCCCATGAAGGCAGTCGCGCAGGAGGGGCGAGCGTTCGGTGAGGCGGAGCATGCGGCATTTTGGCGCAGCTTCGTGAGGGTCACGTGGCAGTTGGGCAAGAACCTGCTGCTGTATGTCTACGTCCTGGCGTACGCCTTCCTGGCGGTGGGTCTGGCTACCGTGGAGTACGTGTCATTGGACTGGCTGGCGACGCCGGATGCGGGGCCGCAGGAGGACGATGCACGTCTGTGCCTGTACCTCGTCGCAGGCAGTTTCGCGTGGATCACCCTCCCCGGCTTCGGCGCCGTCTATGCGTTCCTGACGAGGCAGACGTGGCTGCTACTAGACGTTACGTGGGCCTCCCTTAGGCTCAGCTATGCAAGCTTCAAGCGCAGCCGAGACGGAGAGGTTGATACGCAGCCTCAGACGGACGCGTAAGCCCTCGGTCGATTGACCGAGGGCCGCGCGTCAGGTCAGGTGGCGCCCCGGCAGATCAACGAGCGACACACCAAGCGCCTCGGTGATCTCGACCGCCGGGTAGCGCGGGTTCGGCGCGTCCGGCGGGCGGGACGTCGGTGGCGACGACCTTGGCCTGGTCGCCGACGGTGAGCAGGACGCTGACGGAGATGCGGTCGGTGGATCCTCTCTCAGCTCTTCTGCTGGTCCTGCGGTGTGCCCGGGGTGGGCTTGTCCTCGGCGGGGAAGTGCCCGCCGCGTGAGGCCTGGTAGGTGGTTTCGTGGCCTTGCAGCCGCTCGTCGTCGGGCTCGATGGGCCGCTGGAATCCGAGTGCCATGATGGCGTCGCCTGTCTCTTCGGGATGGGTGGAACCGGGGCGGGCCGCGCTCTCTTGGCGGATGGAGCGGCCCGTCCTGGGGTTTGTGGGCTACCGGCCCCAGCAGCTGGCCAGGACCAGCGCGAGCATCACGAGCGCCGCGAGCCCGGTGTGGCGGGGCAGCAGGCGATGGCCGCGGGCCTCGGCATGGACGCGGTCGACGCTGTCCCCGGCGAGGGGGGCGAGGCCCCCGTGCTCGTCGTCGCGGTGCGCCTCCTGGTCGGCCTCGGCGTCGGCGCGGGACGGGTGCTCGTCGGGCGACTCGGCGCGGCACTGGCGGCAGCGGTAGCGGTACGGCATCGGGGGCTCCAAGCGGGGCGGGAGGGCTGCTACTACGGGTTGCTACGGCCGTAGCAGCGGGTGCTACGTAGCTGGTCAGGGGCTTCCTACGCTGGTTGCTACGGGCCGGTGGCGGGGGCGTGGGAAGGGGACGGGGAAGAGGTCTTGGCCCAGGCCTCGAGGTCGTCTCGGTGCACTCCCCGGTTGACCTTTCCGCGGGCGTCTCGGACGGAGGGGCGCAGGGGGATACCGAGGGCGCTGAGGGCCGCCTCGACTTGCGCCTCGGTGGGGGCCTCGATGCCTTCCTTCTGGGCGGCCTGGGCGAGGACCTCGGTGAGGGTCTTGCGGTGCACTCCGGGGGCGTCTGCGATCAGCCGGTACACGAGGTGCGGCAGCCGGTCGGCGGGCTGCCCGGCGGTGGCCTGCTCGGGGGTGTCGACGGTGGTCTTGGCGCGGGGCCGTTCGATGCGTGTCACGAGGCGGTCGATGGCCTCGCGCGGGACGAACGTGACGACCGCACAGGCCCCGGTGAGTGTGACCGCCCAGGTGACCCAGGCGCTGTAGTGCCAGGCGGACCACAGAGCGAGGACGTGCAGGCCGTAGGTGCCGCGGACGCCGATCCGGCTGCTGCACCAGGCCAGCCAGCCGCGCACGCCCGCGGCCAGCGCGCCGAGGAAGCCGGCGGGCGTGTCCTGGTCCTCGGAGGTGTCCCGCTCGTCGTCGGCCTGGTCCTCGAGGAGGTGCTCCTCCTCGGTGTCCTGCGGCTGCGGGGCGTGCTTCCTGCGTACGGGGATGAAGGTCACTGGAGGCCTGCCCGGGCGTTCTCGATGGCGTCGCTGATGTAGGACCAGTTACCGCCGGCGCCTGAGGCGGCGTAGAAGAAGACGAGGGCCACGTAGCCGACCTGGCGAGTGGTCAGCTTCTTGAAGAGCATGAAGATCAGGACGCACAGGGCGATGGCGGGCATGGTGATGCCCTTGAGGAAGCTCTGCACGAAGGCGATGCCGGTGCCGATGATGTCCGGGACGATCGCGAAGGGTCCGCCGGCCGCCTTGTAGGCGCTGCCGGCGAGCATGGCAACGAGGACCGTGGTCCACCAGCCGAGTGGCTTGAGCTTGCCCTCGCCGGGGATGCCCCAGATCATCAGGCAGGTGAGGGCGG
Source organism: Streptomyces sp. NPDC020489 (assembly GCF_044386545.1). Classification (NCBI taxonomy): domain Bacteria; kingdom Bacillati; phylum Actinomycetota; class Actinomycetes; order Kitasatosporales; family Streptomycetaceae; genus Streptomyces; species Streptomyces sp. NPDC020489. The sequence goes on along the minus strand of NZ_JBIRUZ010000008.1, from coordinate 110,405 downwards.
CGGCCACGCCGACCGTGCCGAGGTCTCCGAACACGACTCAAACTCCCAGGTCAAGGGTCTGCCAGGCGACGCCGTACAGGGCGGCTCCCGCGACGATGGATGCGATGGGTACGGCGGCCGCCCAGCGGATGGGCAGCCGGGTGTGACGGGCCCGGTGCCGTAGGGCTTCGCAGCCGACGGCGAGCAGGCACCAGAAGATCGCGGACGGATTGAGCCAGCCGTGCTCGTCGATCCAGGCCGAGGTGCGGGTGGACCAGTCGACCCAGCCGAGCGCGTACCCGGCTGCGGCTGCGCTGGCGTGGAGGATCAGCCAGCGGATGCGCGGGGGTGTGGCTGCGGCTGCGTCGAGCAGGGAGAGGCGTGGCGTAGCCGGGGTGTCGACGAGCGCGCGCGGCGCGGGCTGCTTGCGCTTGCCGGGGGTAAGGCGGCTGCGCTTGGCTCCGGGGCGGCTGCGGGGCTTGGGTGCCGGGCGGTTGGGCGCAGCCGCATCCGGAGTGCGCGGCTGCGCGTCCTCCTCGAGGTCCTCGCCGTCCTCGCCGTCGTCCAGGTCGTCGGGCTCGTCGTCCTGGTCCTCGTCCGACTCCCGGTCCTCGTCTTCCGCGTCGGTTGCAGGTGGACTGGTGTCGATGTGGTCGCCGCTCCACCAGGGCGGGATGCGCATCCGCGGGGCACGGGCACCAGCGCCTTCCCCGGCCGGATCCGTATCCGGCTGCGTATCAGCCGGTGTGCTCTGGTCGGGGTAGAGCGCATCCCACCAGTCCTCGTCGGCTGCGGTCGGCTGCGGCTGCGCGGATGCGGTGTGCGCAGTGGCGGCTGCGGCTGCGGCCTTGACGACGGTGGATGCATCCGGCTGCGGCTGCGGTGTGGCGTCCGGACCGATACCGCGGGTGCGCAGCAGGCTGGCGATGCGCAGCTCGTCTGCGCCCTGCCCGTTCACCACTGGTCCCAGAAGCAGATGGCGGCCAGGGCCACGGCTGCGGCGTAGGCCGTGAGGATGGGGTGGTTGGGGTGCGGGGGCGTCGTGGCGTGCAGCCGGTACGCGGCGATGGCCACAAGAGGGCCGCTGGCCAGGACGGTGTACAGCATCATCGGGCGGGTCCGTTCAGGTAGGGCGGGAAGAGGCGGGCGGCGTCGGCTGCGATGCGGGCGTGGGGGATGCGACTGCGGTGCGCGCGGGCGATGGCGGGCAGCAGGCGGGCGGCGTCGGCGGCCGGGATGATCCGCATGCCGTCGACCCTCAGGTCCTGGCCGTGCAGGGCGGGCCCGTCCATGAGGACCACGGGCACGACGGGGACACCGAGGACCTCGGCGACTGTCTTGGCCTCATGGCGCAGGCCGTCCAGGCGGCTGGTGACGTCGCGGGAGCCGTGGAACAGGCGGTCGGCCTGGACGGTGATCGGGTAGCGGGCCGACCATCGCTTGGTGTCCAGGACCAGGACGGTGCCGTGTGGGCTGATCGCCAGGTGGTCGAGGTTCGCGCGGCCGCGGGGAAGGGCCCGGTCGTGGAGGAGTGTCCAGCCGCGCCACCGGAGCCAGAACAGCCGCCTGGCGGTGCGCCGCTCCCCTACGGCTCCGATCTTGGACCGGTCGGCGAGTGCGCCGGCCTCTGTGCGGACGCCGAGCAGCTCGGCGATGCGGACGGCCGGGGTGCGCAGCTGGCGGGCGCGGGCGGCTGCGGATGCGCCCGCGCCGCCGTGCCGGATGCGGCTGCGGATGAGGTCCGTGAGGCTGCGCCTCTTGAGCGGGGTGAGGAACAGCCACACGGCGGCCGCGGTGACAAGCATCGAGAGCAACGTCGACATCACGCCTCCCGCTTCACGGGCTGCGCAGCCGCAGCCGCGAGTGAGTCGGGCAGTTGCGCTTGGATGCGCTGGGCACGGCGCTGTCCGATGCCCAGCTCCGACTGCAGCAGCCGCAGCGAGGCCTTCTTCCGTGTCTCGCTGAGGGAGGTGACGTTCAGGGCCCGGGCCTCCTCGAGGAGTTGCGCATCCGCGTCCGGGGTGCGCAGCTCCTGCACAGGCCGCGCACCCCGCTTGCGGCGAGGGCGGGCTGCAGCCGGTCTGACCTGCTCGGGCTGGGCTGCAGCCGGGTCGGCTACGCATCCTCCCGGCTGCAGCGGCAGCATCGGTGCGAGGTCCAGCACGAGGGCCTCGACCGGCGCCTCGGGCGCAGACGCATCCGACTGCACGGGGGCTGCGGTGGGCTGCGCGACGGCGAGTGCGGATGCGGCTGCGCGATCGAAGCTGCCGTCATCCGGGTCAGGGTCCGGCTGCGGGGCCGGGTCGGGTGCGGTGAGTGCGGGCGCCGGGTGCGGCTGCACGGCCAGTACCGGGGGCTGCGGGTGCGCATCCGGCTGCGCAGCCTTCGGGTGCAGGGCGATGCGCACCTGTCCCTCGGTGACCGGCACCCCGTATTCGGTGCACAGCGCGGCCAGCTCGGGCACGGTCGCATCCGGATGGGCGTGCCGCACGGCGGTGATCGCGTCCATGGGATGCATCCGGCGCAGCTCGGCGCCGGTCACACCGAGCGGGGTTGCCGGGTGCGGCACGGTGGCCGGGGCGATGATCCACGGGGAGGGGACGTCCATGGTGCGCAGCTGCTCGGCGGTGCGGCGGCCGGCGAGGTCCTGGAGCAGGCCGTGGCGGCGGGTGCCGTCGACGGTGGCGCGGGAGCGGGTGACTGCGGCGGCGAGCCGGGCCTTGCCCCACGGGCCCAGGTAGCGGCGGGCGGCGAGGCGTACGGCGCGGGCGTGGGCGCGGTCGCGGGTGATCTCCTCGGCGGTGCGGTTGCGGGTGGACAGGCCCAGGTGGGAGAGGAGGCGCTCGCGGAGCTCGTGGCCGATCTGCGCGGGCAGGCCCGTGGACAGGGCCTCAGGTCGGGTGACGCGGATCTCGAGGCCCATGGCGAGGTGCCAGAGCAGGGCGGCCATGACCGGTCCGAAGACCGCGCGGACCAGACCGCCGACGAGACCGGACTCGGTGAACGCGGGGATGACCTGGACGCCGGCGATGCACCAGACCATCACGCCCGGCACGCCCGGGGTCCCGGCCTGGTCCTCGGTGGCGGTGGCGAGCTTGTTGGCGCGGGCCATGACGGCACAGACGACGAGGACGACCTCGCCGGCCGCGAACAGCCAGGCCCGCTCGCCAGTGGTCATGTGGAGTTCGTGGTCGGCGAACCGCCAGCTGGTGTCCGCGGAGAAGCCGGTGCAGACGATGGCGCCGATCCCCGCGGCGAGGACGGTGCTGCTGGTGCGGTGGCCGATGTAGGCGGCGAGGCCGGTGAGGAGTGTGAGGAGGACGGCCGCGGCCGCGATGGCGGGCCAGTGGCTGGCCATCCATGCGTAGGGCTGGTCCAGGAACACGTGGGGCTCCATAAGGGGGAGGGGCCCGGCCCCCGCCGGGGGGAAGTCGCGGGGGCCGGGTGTCTCGTGTGGGCTGGCGGCGCCGAGGTCAAGCGCGCCCTCTCGCCTCCTGCGCGGCGAGGGCCTGCCGGACGTCGGCGCCGGCCTCGTAGTCGGCGCGGCAGGCGCCGACGGTGGCGGGCTCGGCGAGGATGCGGTTCGCCTGAGGGGTGAGGTCCTGCTCAGGCTGCTGCTCGCTCACGCCGTGCCCTCCGCGATCTCGCGGAGACGGGCGGCGTACGCGCGGCGGACGACCGGGGTGGCGACCTCCGGACACCGGCCCCGCAGGGCCGAGGACAGGGCGGGGTCCATGGTCGTGGCCTGGATCAGTGCGAGCCGGCCGACGCTGGTGAGAGGCGCGCCGGGGCGCCGGGCCTCAAGGCGGTCGGCCATCTCGCTGAGCATCTGCCGCACCAGCCGGTTTCGTTGCGCGGCTCCGCGCCCGGTCATCCGAGAGCCTCGGCAGCCTTGCGCAGGCGAAGAGCGGCCTCACCGCGGGTGATGCCGGTCAGGTCCGGCAGGGAGCGGGTGGCGCGGGCGATGCTGTCGTCGCGCACGACCTGCGGCAGCGGCTTGAGGACGGTGTCGATCGCGATCGTCATCGCCATGCCGCCGGCCCGCGTGCTCATGGGCTCCGCGGGGTCCATCTCGAGCATGCGAGCGGTGACGATCAGGACCTGCGCGCCGTAGGAGGGCTGCTCGATCAGGCGGCGTAGGGCTTCGTCGGTCGGGGTGTGCTGGGTAAGGTCCATGGCGGACCTGCTCCTTTGATCGCTGGGACGGGTCCCCCCTCGCCCCGGACCTGCGGAGGTGCAACTCCGCATGGGGCGAGGGGTTTTCCGTTGTGCCGGATTCAAAGTAGCGTCCTTGTTGCCACGTGGCAACAAGGTCAGACAGGATGGTGCCCATGGCCGAGGCCGAAGGAGGGCCGGACATGGTGTCGTTTCGCGAGCTAGCGCGCAGACTCGTGGCTGACGGGATCGTCGAGACGATCTCTCATCAGCGGCTGTCGAGAATCTCGCGCGAGGACCCGGCGTTCCCTCCGGTCGTGAAGGTCGGCAGCTCGAATGCCGTGGACTACCGGCTGGCTGCCCCCTACTTCAGGCAGCGGGTCACCCGCCCGGGGCGGCGGACGGACCTCGAGGCTCAGCATGCTGAAGCTGAGCCGGACGACCGCTAGGAAACGCCGCGATGCCCCTGCCGTCGGGAGGTCGGCAGGGGCATCGTGTTGTGCGGCGCCAGAAGGCTAGTTCTGGGGCGCGCGGCGGGTGGAAATGACGTAGTCCCCGGCGCTGGGAAGCGCGGCGAACCCGGCCCGCAGCCGTTCGCCTGCCGTCCGCCCACCGGTTTGTCCGGCGCGGAGCAGTTGGCCGGGGACGTCATTGCGGTGGCGGCGCATGACCTGTCGCAGTGCGCGGGCCTGGCTGGGGTACGGACGGAGACTCATGACCGGCAAGGGTGGCAGACGGAGCAGCCCGGCGGGAACTCCGCGTCAACCCGATGCACGCTGTACTCATGGCGAGCGGCCAGCCCGTGATCGTGTACCCGCCCGAAGAGGAAGGCGGTCGGCGTGTGCGCATCGACGGTGCCATTCTGGGCCGCGCCTACTCGGGGACGACGGACTCGGATGGATGAGCTGGTGCGGTGGTTCGCCGAGCAGCTCGACGAGGACGAGCGGATCGCGCGGGCTGCGTCGCTTGGCCCCTGAGTTCAGAGCGGTATCGGCGACTACGGCTGGAGCGTCACCTTCGGCCGTTCGGGCGCCGGGGTCGAGACTGACGACAGTGAGCAGGGGCTCGCGGACACCGCAGCTGGTCGCACGCGGCGGCCCGTTCTGCACCAGCAACTGCGACGCCCCAGGCAACGAGCCCATGAACCCGGACACCAACTGGACGACGCCGCTGGAGCACCACCCCGATTGCGCCGCATACGAGGCCGCAAAGCTGCTCGCCCTGCCGTACGCGGACCGCCCCGGCTACCGCGAGGAGTGGCGACCCTAGGCGGCCTGACTGTCAGAGAAGGCGCCCATACTCGTGATGCGCGAAAGGCCCCGGCCTCCCCGATACGCGCGGGGAGGGCGGGGCCTCGGTGTGTCCCGCTACGCCAGGACGTAGGCCGCGGCCAGACCAACCAGGCTCAGGGCCAAGGCAGGCAGACCCAACGTCGCGGCCTGCTGTTTGGCGACCTTGCCCAGCCATACCTGGCCGGCCACTGCTGCGACCATCACGACGGCCGCCTTCTGGTTCTTCGACATGTCATTCACCTCCTTCCGTGTGTGCTTGGCGTGAAGGATGACAGGTGGGTCTGACAACGCCTCAGGTCGCGAGGCGGAGCGGGTCGGCGCATGGTCCCGGTGTCGGCCGCCTTAAGATCCCTGCGCGTGGCACACACCTTCGAAGAACTCGTGGACATGCAGCGGACTGCCGACAAGGCGCACGCCCACGTCGTCCAGTTGCGCGACCAGTACGGCCGGCCAACCACCACCGAGTGGACCGACGAGCAGACCCTGACGTACGAGCAGGCCTGGAAGGAGTGGCGCAAGCAGGCGGCAGCCGTGCAGGCCGCGGTGACCGAGCACGCCAAGGAGCAGGGAACGGCGCGCTATCAGGTCGAGGCGGACGTGAAGAAGGCCGTCCGGCATGCAGGGGTCGAGGCGCACTAGTCGGCGTCGGTCAGGCGTCGGCGTGCTTCCGCGATCGCTTCCTCGTCCGTGCTGACACCGAGCTTCTCGCGCACTCCGCGCATGATCTGCCCCACCCGGCCTGCGCTCACGCCATGGTCAGCGCCGATCTGTCCGTAGGTCCAGCCTTCCCCGCGCTGCACCAGCATCCATTCCTCCCGGGTGCTGAGAGGCCTCTCCTCTGAGTGGTCCTTGGGCACGGCAACCTCCTGCGGTGGGGAGTTAAGGCTGGAGGGCGTCGACCGGGTGCCGCAATGGGCCCGCATTTCTGCGACGTACTGGACCCCGAGTGGATCGGTCCTGGGCTGGGCTGCCCGGATGCGCCGGCCCCGGGCCGGGACGATCCTGGTCCCATGCCTATGCCGCCTGTGATCGTGTACCCACCCGACGAAGAGGGCGGTCGGCGTGTGCGTGTCGACGGGACGATCCTAGGCAGGGCCTACTCGGTGCAGGACATCGTCGCCTTCATGCAGGACGCGGGCCTGCAGAGCTTCGATGAGATGGATGTCGTCCGGTCGGAGCTGATCGAGTGGCGCGGGGGCGGCCCAGAGGTGTGGACGCACTGACGGACCAGCGAGGTCAGCCGAGGCCGGTGCAACTCGCCATCGGCAAGTTGGACGCTGGCGTTCACGGGCGGCCTCGCGGGGTGTTGCAGTGGTGGATGCGCATGACGAGGTGGCCGTTCCAGGTGCGGACTTCCTCGGTGTCGCCGGTGCAGTTCTTCACCAGGCACAGGCCTCGGCGAGATCGGAGTGGGTGCTCTTCGATCAGGCCGAGCTCGCGCTCGAGAGCGGCGATCCGCTCGTAGTCGGGACGTGGGCGCTGGCTAGTTGGGCGGCGCCGGGCGTGTGCGATCAGGCTCCACGCGTCGTACGGCAGGCGCAGCACGGCCGGGGCGCCAGGGCGCCGACCGGCCGTGAGGGCGAGTGCGGCGTACAGCAGGTATGCGGCCCCGAGGGTGAGGGAGAGCGTAGTCGTCATCAGAGGGCTCCGGCGTCGAGGGTGGCGGCGGTGATGCGTGCGGCCAGGGCCAGCTCCTCGCGGGTGTACATGGACCCGCACGTGCCGCACTCGGTGTAGAGCTGGTGGTCGGTGGCGACGAGGGTGAGGCTGTCGCAGCGCGGGCAGGGCTGCGGGACTGCCCGGCGGCGGGGGCGCAGGCTGGTCGTGCTGCGGACGGTGCGCATCAGCTGGTGGAGCTCGTCGCGCATGTCGCCTGCCCAGGGGCGGCGGGCAGCCCAGGTGAGGGGCCGGGGCTGGGCGAGCCACAGTGCCAGGTCCTCAGGCGCGAGAGATGGCGGTGGGTTCCAGCGGCGCTCCTCGGTGATGAGACGGACCCAGGGGATTAGGACGCCTGCGATGGGGAGCGGGCCGTGTTGGTCGCCGTGCTCGTCCTGGACGTCGGTCCAGGCGGCTGGGCCGAGGAGGTTGAGCACGTCGGCGCGGCCGGGCAACGGTGCGGTGCGGTGCGCGGTGCGGCCGCCGGCGGACGCGCCGGTGGTCTCACGCTGGCGAGAGCCCTCGAGCACGGTGATCTGTAGCGGGAGCTCGCGGAGCCAGACGCCGATGACGTCGACGCAGGGGGTGCACACCGCCTGCGCGGTGGCGGTCTCGGTGTCGCGCAAGGTGCGGCTGCACGTGGCGGCAGCGCAGGGGGTCGGTGTGGTCACCAGGTGCTCCTTGCTGTGCGGATGGTGCGGGGTGGGGCAGGGGTACCGGGCCGCACAGGTGCGGCCCGGCGGAAGTCACCTGGCGCCGGCGGGCAGCTCGAGCGGGTACCGGGGCACCTCGTAGTACCGGTCCGTGAGGGCTCGGCGGTACGCTCCGACGGCACGCTCTGCTTCCTCGTACGCGGTCACCGCCTCCTCCTCGGGGGCGGGCCGTACGGGGACTGCCACGCCGGCCGGTCGGCGGGCCCGACGGGCTTGTAGTCGTCGTCGAAGAACCCGGCCTCGCGCAGTTCTTCCATTGCCTGGTGCAGCTGGTTGGCGGCCGCGATGACGGCGGGCGCGACGGCCTCGGCCAGCTTCCGGATCTCGGCGACAACGGTGACGATGCGCTCCAGCATCTGGTCGCGCTCTTCGTCGGTCATGTGCACGGCGAGGGTCATCGGTCCCCCGCGATCTCGCACCGGCCCGTGCCGGTGTGCATCTCGGTGCACTCAGGGCCGCAGCGCCGCATCTGCTCTGCGGTGTACTCGGCGATCCACGCGTACTTCTGGTCCGTCGAGTGGCCGTCCCACTGAGCGCGCGGGTCGTCGACTCCTGCCTGCTCGACGCCGGCGAAGAGGTCCGTGTCACGGGGGGCGATGTGCCAAGAGGCTTGCCGCCCACCGATGTTCAGGTACACGATCCACCAGCCCGGTTCCTCGACGTCGCGGGCCGGGGCGATCACGGCCCCGGGGGTCAGCGCGGCAAGGAGGGCGATGAGGCAGGCGCGCTCGCGGTATGCGCCGTCGCGCTCGGCCTCCACGGCCTTGATCTTCTTGGTGAGGTGTTCGCCGATGCGGGCGGCGGTCGCGTTCACGGCGCTCTGGACACTGCGGCGGTTGGGGCGCTGGGGCATAGTCACTTCTCCGTGGTCTGGTGGGTGATCCGCAGCGAGGGCCGCTTCCCCTCGCGCCGCTCGACCGCGACGGTGTATCCGGCCGTCCGGAGCGTGCTGGCGTACTGGTCGAGGTTGGTCGGGTCCGTCGTGCCAGATGCGGACCGTGCGGGGGCTGGCCTGGGTGGTGCGGTGTCCGGGGCGCCATGCGGGTCCGGTCAGGGAGTTGGTGTGGCCTCGGGCGGTGAGGGTGCGGGCGACTTCTGCGGCGAGGACTCGGCAGTGCATGGCTGCTCCTGGGGCTGGGTGTCGGTGACGCGCTGCACTTCGGTTCTTGCAGGAGCGAGTGCTGCTCCGGTGGGCATGACGTCGTGGATGCAGACTTCGAAAGCGAGCCTGCCGCAGCACCTGTCGGGCTCGATCGCTGCCGGGGCGCGCTGCTCGCTGAGGGCTGTGACGATGGCCTCAGCTGCGGCGTCCATGCCGATGCGCGCGTTCGGGTCCTGCCCGGCGCTGGCCCACTGGTCGGCGAGGGCGCTCACGCGCTCGATGGCGGCCTCGGTGGCACGCAGCCGCTCCAGCTCGGGCCGCATGACCCGCAGGGCTCGGCCGGCGAGGTTGCTCGGTGTCCAGGCGGCGACTGGGTAGTCCGCGAGGGCTGCTGCGAGGTCCCTGAGGAGGTGGCCGAGAGCGACGTCCGCGTCCTCGCCGTCGACTGGACGACAGATGGTCGGCTCGGGTGCTTCTTCGTCCACACCGTCGGGTCGGCTGGCCTGCGGCTTGGCCAGGTGGTGGACGACGACAGCCGAGTGTGCCTCGGAGCCGTCTACTGCGGCCTGCTCTGCGCGGTCGATGAGGATCTGTACGTACGTCCGCGCCTTGCACAGGTCCTCGACGCCGTTCTTCTTCCGCCACCGCAGCAGGTACTTGAGGGCGTTGCCCTCGTAGAAGTCGAGGTCGAAGGCGTTGATGACGTCGAAGGGCTGGAGGCCGTTGCCGCGGTAGTGGTTGGGGGTCCACTCGACGGGGCCGTGGGTGGTGGGCTGGTCGGTCACTTCGGTTCCTTGGCTTGCTCGGGGATGTGGATCTCTTGCACGGCCAACTCCCCGACCGCGAGGGCGATCGCGACGACCTGCGCCCGGTCCCGTGCGCCGAGCGCGTCGTAGGCGCCCGCGAGGTGGCGGTCAACGGTGGCTCGGACGATGCCGAGGCGGCGGCTGATGCCCATGTTGGTGTGGCCGTTCGCTGCGAGGGCGAGCACTTCGCGCTGGCGGCGGGTGAGGCCGCTCATGCCGCGCTGCTCTTCGGGGCGCGGCGCTGGCACGCCTCGTCATGGGTGGTGCCCGCGCTGGTCCACCACGTCTCGCAGCAGGCGCCGGCCAGCGCGACGTTGACGACGGCCTCGGCGGTCTCGTTGTTGCCGATGGCGGGCCGCGCTGCGAGTTCGGCGCGGGCGCTGCGGCGGGCGGTGGCGGTGGGCGGCTGGGTGTGGTCGTTCACTTCGTGTCCTTCGTGGTGCGCCAGGCGGCGGGGTCGGTCTTGCGGTCGCGGGTGGGCAGGACGATGGGGTTGCCGTAGACGCCGTGGCCGATGACCCGGCCGGGCCCGAGGTAGGGGTTGCCGGTGGACAGGCCGCCACAGGATCCGCACGGGTCGCCCTCGTGACGGCCGTGCTGGCAGCGATCGAGGTCGGCGAGGATGCCGACGAGACGCAGAGCCCATTTCTCGCGGGCCATGAGCGGGTTGTCGTAGGGCTGCCACGCGGCGTCGATGTGGTGCGAGAGCGCCTCGCCGAGCTCCTGGACCCGGTCGTTCCACCAGCGGGACGACGTGCCGATCGGCGGGTCGGCCGCACGCCAGCCCCGATACATGCCGATCACGCGCTGCACGATGACGGCCTGCTCGGTCAGGAACCTCTCCTTGGCCGCACGAACGAGATCAGCGAGGAACTCCTGCTCCCGGTCGCCGAGTTCACCGCTGGCCCGGACGCGGACGGTCTCGCCATCGACCTCGACGGAACGGCAGGTGTCAGCCGGTACAGGGTCAGACTGGTTGCTCATGCAGCCCCCCGCTTGTCGTGGCCGGGCAGATCGAGCGAGGCGGTGATCGCGTCGAACGCGGCTCGCTCCACCTCGTCCAGCGGCTGACCGTTGCGCATCACGTAGCGGGCCTCAGGGGGACGAGCGCAGTCCGGCCCGTGTACGGTGCCGCCGGAGTGCCGCCAGTAGGAGCAGCAGGGGATCGGTACGTTGAGCGTCTTGGAGTCGGCGGCCGCCGCTCGTCGCGCGCGCTCGTGCCGGGCCTGGTCAAAGAGGTGGGCGTGCTGGCAGCGGCCGCCGACGACGGCCAGGACGAGCGCGCCCCAGCAGAGGCTGGCCGCGGGGATCCAGTTGTCGTGGGTGGACAGCCACACCGCACCGATGGATGCAGAGAGCGCGGTCAGGCGGCAGCTGAGGGCCGCGCGCTGCCAGGCCGTCATGGCGTCACCTGGATCTCGGCGAGCGGCCGGCCGGCAGCGAGCTGGCGATGCAGTTCCTGTAGCCGGTCCATGGCCTTGCTGTCGCGGCGCGACAGGGCGCGGCGTGTGAGGCCGGGCAGAGTGCCCCAGCACAGACTGCACAGGTACAGGCTGCGGGCTTTCGGCTGGCGGCAGCAGGGGCACGGTGTGGTGGCCTGCCTCGTGGGTGTCGTCATGTTGTGCGCTCCTGGTCCTGGTCGATGGGGAGTTGGCTGTCGGTGGCCGGCGGCGGCTGGGCGAGGATGCGCCGCACCTGGCCGGGGCTGCGGCGCAGGGACGCGCGCTGGTCGGGGCGGAGCTTGCGCCAGCAGCGGCCGCCGATCCCGCCGCGACTACGCGCGGCCGCGGACCGAGTCGGCTGGTGGCACATCGGGCACTCGACGGACTCGCTCACGCGTCACCGCCCGCCGATGAGTTGGCGGTGCGCCAGGCGTCGAGGACCCGCTTGGGGATCTGGCCGACCCGCGGGCAGTCGACGCCGTGCTCGGCGGCCCAGGCGCGCACCGTGCGGGTGTCGTAGTCCCGAGCGGCGCTACTGGACTTCCGCCTCGTCTTCTTCGGGGCGAGCTCGGCCTCGCGGGCGCGCAGCTCGGCGAGGCGCTTCTCGAGCTGGGCGGCCTCGTCGGTGATGGCGGACAGCTTCTGGTCCGCGGAGTGCCGGGCGCGCAGGCCTTCGACGGCGGCGCGGGCGCGGACGGCCTGGTCCTGCGCGCTGCTGTCGGGGTGACTGTCGCCCCACGCGAGCAGCTGCTCGAGGGGCAGGACGTCGGCGAGGGCGGGGGCAGGGTCGGTGGTAGGCATGACGGTCTCCGAGTCGGTGAGCGGGGTGAGGTGGAGGCGGTTGTCGCGGGCGGCCTGCGGGCCGCCCTGCTCGTCGATCTCACTGAGCAAGTTCTTCAAGGCCTGAACGGTCACCGGCTTCCCTCTCTGGTCCGGGGCGGCCGGCGTCTGCTCGGCGAGGTGCTGGCGCAGCACCGTGAGCGCGGCCGTAGGGGAGGCGGGAAGGGCGGGCAGATGCTGCCGGTCAGCAGCGGTGAGTCCGCCGAATACGCCGTAGCGCCCATCTGCGGTCTCGTACTGAAGCTGCTCGTAGAGGCACTCGGCTCGGACAGGACAGTCGTGGCAGATCGCCACGGCATTGGCCCTGTCAGCGGCGGACCGGGAGAAAAACAGCTCGAGGTCCTCGCCAGCGCATGCTGCCCGGTCCTGCCATTGAAGGGACATGTGGCTCGGCTTCCGTGAGGTCCTCGACGCGGCGCCCCGGGCCCGCGCGCTAAGGAGGTCTTTCATCGCTCGGCCCCGCAGGGTGTCGGCGAGGTGCGCGCCGGTCATGCAGGGCAGGTCGACGCAGGTGCTGCGGACATAGCCGACCGGAGGGCGCCCGTGGTGCCGCTCGAACACGACGTGGCGTGCGTTGAAGCGGCGGCCCTCGGCGAAGAGCTGAGGCATGCGGCCAGCCCACGGGCCGGTCCACCGGCTGTGCTCGGCGCCGTACGGCTCGATGTACGTGGTGAGGGCGTCGGCGGTTGAGCGGGCAGGGCGGGCACCGGTACGGCTGGGCGCGGGGATCTTGGCCTCGCGTCGGATCCGGACGATCGTCGGCGCACTGATGCCGACCTGTGCCTTGATCTCGTTGTACGAGGCGCCGGCCCGGAGCAGCGCAACCGTGTGACGCTCGATCTCTGCCCGCCGCTCCGGGGACGGCCGGCGGCCAGGACCGCTGTCCGGGGTGGGGATTTCGCGGGCGCGGCGGATGGCGGAAATCGTGTGCGAGGAGACACCCAGCTCCGCCTTGATCGACGCGTACGTGTGGCCCGCGCGCAGCAGTTCGGCGACATCCTCACGCGGCGGACGTGCGGCACTCACCTCGCACCCCACAGCGGGGGTTGGCGGGTCGGCCGACGCCGCGCGGGCCGCGACCGGGTCGGCTGCGGGCTCGTCTGGCCGTTGTCGCCGGTGCAGCTGTTCCAGTGGGCGACGGCCTTCCACTCGAGGAGCTCTACGTCGGGGCGTTCGGCGTCGAGCTCGCGCACGACCAGGCCGCCGAGGCCGGTGGTGTGCGCGGCGAGGCCGCCCGCCGGGGACGGCAGTGCGTTCAGCGGGATGCGGCGGCCCTTGAGAGTGCCCGAGGTGCCGGTGGCCCACCGGATCGCTGCGCCGCAGCGGGTGCAGGTGGTGACGCCTTGGGTGGGGTGCGGGGTGGTCGGCATGGTCAGTCCTCCTCGGGGTGCGTCTCGGCGGCCGCCGCGCGGGCAGCGTGCGGGGCACGGGCGCGGCCCCGCTCGCTGGTGCAGGCTTGGCCCTTGGCCGCAGGACAGCCGGGATGCGGGCACGGGACCGACAGCGCGCCGATGGGCTCGGCGCGGCCGACCGCGGCGCGGAAGCCGTCGGGCATGTAGTCGCCCATCGGCGCCTCCTCGATGACGGGCGCGGGCGCGGCGGCCGGTACAGCGACCGAAGCGACCGGCACTTGCGGGTAGTGGGTGCGCAGGAGCTCGCCGGCGCGCAGCAGGCCGAAGCGGTGTAGCGCGGCCGCGGGGCCGTGCTCGGCGGCGACGGCCAGGACCTCGGCGTCGGAGGCCTGCGACCGGTGGCGGTAGTCGGCCTTGGCCGGTGCGGCGCGGCGGGCGCGGAGCTCGGCCAGCTGCTCCTCGAGGAGGCGGGCGCGCCGCCACTCTTCGCGGGTGATCTGCTGGTGGTGGGCGCAGGTCTCGCAGGGCTCGCCGGTCGGCCAGGTGCGGCCGTCCTCGCACAGTGGCTGACCGCAACCGCGGGGGACGATTGCCACGGCGAGCAGCCAGGCGCCGAGGTCGCGGATCTCGAGGGCGTCGCGGTAGCGGGTGGCGATCCGGGCGGCCATCCGTTCGGGCGTCATCAGGGTGCGGGAGGCGTCGTCGAGCTGGCGGCCGATCTCCCGGGCGACGCGCCGCAACATGAACCGGCTCGTCTCGCTGCTGATCAGGTGCCGGATCGGGGCAAGCGCGGTGTGGATGCGCTGGGTCCAGCGCAGCTCGGGCCCGGCGTACGGCTGGGCAGTGGAGGAGGAGCGGTTCCCGCGCGGAGCGCGAGACACGTCCGGCCGGAACGTGTCCGGCACCGCGCCGTCGGTCGCGTTGTCCGCCGGGGTCGCGCCCCACTTACGGTCACCTCGCCTACGGCGGGAAACCCCCACAAGGGGCGTGCTCTCGGGTCGGTCAGTGAGGTGGTCTTCCTTAGACGCGAGGGAACCGTCATGATCGCCCGGACCCGATCCGTCATAGACGACCGGTGACGCCTGCTCCCACAGCGGCAGTTGCTCGGGCGCCTGGTCCTCGAGGGCCGCCGCCTTAGGCGCGGCCGGGACGGTGTGCAGGGGGCGGCGGTGGGTCTCGTAGGCGTGACGGCCCTGCTCGCCCTCACGGCGGTGAACGGTCAGCCAGCCAGTCAGCTCAAGCTCGTCGACCAGGCGCCGGACCTGACGCTCCCCGAGCGTCTCGCCGGCGTGCTTGCCGGTGTGGTGGCGCAGCTGCTCGCCGAGCTCCGCCATGGTGACGGGGATACGGCGGGCGGTGGTGTAGGTGAGGAGCGCGTACAGGCGCAGCAGACGGGGCGTGAGGGCCTCGGCCGCGCGCACAGGGATCTGCACCCACAACTCGCCCTCGGCGAGGGGGCGGGTGACGCGGTGGGCGGACTGGCCGCGGCCGCCGGGGAGGGTGCGCTGGATGGTCGGGATCTCGGTGATGCCGTCCACCGGGTCGGGCGCGCGCAACGGCTTGAGGCCGCGTTCGACGCCGCTCTTGGACATGCCGAGGTACTCGGCGATCACGGCCACTTTGGCGGTGCAGCCCTCCGGGCGGAGGGCGAGCGCTGCGATCTTGACGTAAGTGCTCAGGGCCACGTCGGGGTACTGAGCACCTACGACCAGGCGCAGGGGAACGCGGATGGTCGTGCCGCCGCTGTCACGCGAGCGCACGCCGGCGGCCGCGGGCTGCGGCTGGGCGTGCGGTGCAGCCGGGTGGGCTGCGAGCGCGGCGACGGACACGACTGCGGATCTCTCTTTCAGGGTGCGGGCTGGGGGTCGGGTCCCGCCCGTTTGGGGGAGACGGGCGGGACCCGGGTGGCGGCCGCGGGGCTGGGGGATGCCCCGGGGAGGTGCGGCCGCCGGCCAGGTGGTCGAAGGGCAGGGCCTAGCGGGTGTACTCGCGGGGACCCTTGCGGTTGCGGATCTGCTCGAGGGCCCCGGCCGGGATGGTGAGGACCATGGCGCGCTGCCCGGTCCGCGGGCCCTCGGCGATCCGCCGGTAGTGCAGCCAGCCGCGGGTGTGCAGGACCTGGAGGGCGACGTCGACCTGGCCCGCGGTGAGTCCGGTGGCCAGGGCGAGTTCGTCACTGGAGACGTGCATGGTGGGGCTGACCTGGCCGGTGGCGTGGTTGGCGCGCCACATCAGGTCATGGCCCACCAGGCGGGCGTGGGCGTGCATACGGCTGCGGCGCAGACCGAACAGGAAGAACTTGCGGAAGTGCTCTTTCTTGGCGAGCTTGCCCGGAGCGAGAGCGTCCTCGGCGCGCGGTGCAGTCGGTGCGGCGGGCGCCGCCACCGGCGCGGTACGGCGGGCGAGGTCGGCCGGGGTCGGGGTGCGCGGTGTGGCCGGTGCGGTCATGGTGTGTCCTCGTGGTGCTCGGCGCCGGTGGGGACGGCCGCCTCGGCGGTGTCAGGTGGGGGCTGACGATGGATGGGCCAGCCGGGGCCGGGTGGAGGCTCGGGCCGTCCGGCCAGGGCGTTCGGGGTGTGGCGAGCGCACCGCCAGCCGCAGGGGTAGAGGCGGGTGTAGGGGTGCGCGACGGGCAGTGCGTGAGGCGGAGCCAGCGACTCGCACACACGGCGGCGGGCCGTCATGAGCTGGTCTCTCGCGCCTTCCACGCTTCGCACGCGGCGTCGAGGACGTCGGCCTGGTCCCAGGAGTCGCCGATGATCCCGCCGTCCCACCTGGCGCTGCTGATGCCGTTGACCGAGCCGGGGCGGATCTTCCGCGCGATGACCTTGCGCGTGGCCTCGACGACGGCGGCCGGGGAGGCGTAGCCGTACACCGGGAGGACGGTCGGCCAGTCGTTGGAGCCGTCGTCTTTGGCCTCGGCGAACAGCCAGACCGGACCCTTGTCGGGCTCGCCCTGGTCGGCCTCGATGCCGGTGTGCCACTCCCAGATCAGCAGCAGACCGTGCGGCCAGTCCTCGGCGTGGCTGGTGTGCTCCAGGTCGAGGGTGATGACGGCGTTGAGGTAGCGGTACAGACCGCGGGTGTCGGAGTCCTCGGTGAACGAGTCGTCGACGGCGAGGCCGGCGTCGTCGAGGGCGGTGTAGACCTCCTCGATGTAGGTGTCGTGCGGGAGAGTGCGCTCGGTCATGACGCTCCGATCGAGGAGTGAGGGAGTGCGGCGAGGGCGTCGGCCCATGCGGCGGCATGGTCGGGCTCGAGGGCGTGTTGCTCCCAGAGGCCGACCAGGCCGTCGATGGACCGGCCCTTGGGGGCGCGGCCGATCGCGCGGCCGCACTGGCAGGTGCACCGGTAGTCCGGGCCGGCCGGGGTGAGGACCAGGGCGTGAGGAGTGAACGGCGCCCCCGCGTCGGCGGGGGTGTCCTTCTCCTCGCCCCGGGTCAGCTCCCCGTCGATCGCCTCGGCGAGCAGCTCGGGGGTGGCCGTCCAGGTGGGGTCCGTGGTGCCGGGCCCGAGCAGCTGCACCACGCTGCCGCGCAACTCGTAGGCCAGCAGCGGCCGTACGGGCTGCGGGGAGCGGAGTACGCGCAGGAGCACGTTGAAGCGGGGCTCTTTCACCGGGCACCGTCCGGACCGGTCCCGATCGCGCGGAGGTCGGCCTTGGCTCGGGCGATCGCCGCGCACCGGAGGGGGCAGTACCAATGCGCGCCCGCCCCGTCGGCGGACCCGCGGACCTGGACCATGGCCGCCGCTGGCGGGCGCGGTCCGGTGACCGGGGTACCGCAGGCCTGGACGGTGCAGGCCTCGACGACGGCGGTGTCGGCGGCGCCGCGGCTGTTGCCGGTCTTGCCGCCGTTCCAGGCGAGTCGGGCCTTGCGCTGTCCCTCGCTCACTTCGGGCAGGCGGGGACGCTGATCGCGAGTAGGCATCAGCGCTCACCGCCGGTACCGATGAGCGCGGCCCAGACCACCATGACGACCGCCATGGTGAAACCGGCAGCCAGCAGCACGTACTCGGCGGTCATCAGACGGCCACCACCAGAGGGCGCTGCGGTGCGGTCTCCACGTCGGCGATCCAGGCGGCGGCGTCCTCGAGCGCGGCCAGGCCGCGGGAGGAGTACCGCCAGCGCAGGCTGTGAACCTGGTGAGCGCCGGCCTCGTCCGGCACGGCGCCGGCGATCCAGAGCGGGGTCCCCTGGGCGTCGCGGTACCGGGTGATGATTCCGTACAGCGCCGCCCGGGTGACGGTCTGCGGCTGGCGGGTGACGAGGTACTGGGTCGGGTCTCCGCCCTCGATGACCGGGCGGCCGGGCCACAGCCACACCTCGCCGACCTGGCGCGGGGGCTGGCCCCAGCCGGTGGCCGAGGTGTGGGAGAGGACGTGGGTGAGGCTGTCGCCGGAGATCGTGTGTACGGTCTGGCAGTCCCGGCACAGCAGCCGCAGCTGTACCCGAGGGAAGGTGTCGGCGTGGGTGCAGTCCGGATGGGCGCAGGTGTGGTGGTCGTCGCCTCGTACGCCGGGGCGCAGGCCCTCGGTGTGGAGGACGTCGGCGTCGTCCCACACGGGGGTCGGGCAGCCCGGCGCGTGCGCGAGGGCGTTCCATCCGAAGTAGACGGTCTCGATCAGGTCCATGGTCAGGCGGCCTCTCGGGCGTGGCGTGCGCGGCGGGGGTGCACGCAGCAGATCGGCTGGGTCTCGTCGACGAGGGGCGGCGCGGCGTGCCGGGCCCGCAACTGCGGAGCGCGGGCGGGCAGCGCGGCCGGGGCGGGCACCGGCAGGTAGCGGTCCTCGGCGCGGCAGGTCGCGGCGGCCCGGTGGCCGGAGCCGTCGAGCCAGACCTTCAACAGGACGAGCGAGACGGCTCCAACCCCCGTACCGATCCCGGCGCAGGCCGCCCACTCGGCGGCGCTTGCGGCCCCGGTCATGCGCTGCACCGGGCGGGCTCGGCGATCAGACCCATGAGGCGCGCCGCGGCCCGGTCGGTGAGCAGGTCGGGTACGCCCTCGCCGCGCAGGTTGATGGCCACGCCGCGGTACGAGCCGGTGGCGGTGACCGAGTCCCCGTCGGTCCGCATGTCGTCCACGCGCACGTTGAGACGGTGGACCCACCAGCTCCAGCAGGTCAGGGACTGCGGGCGCACGGTCAGGCCGAGCGTGGTCCGGTCGCGTACCTCGGTCGCGGTCACGTCGTGCTGCGATGCGCGCAAGCGGGCGGCGAGGTCGGCGGCCGGGGAGTCGAGGTCGACATCCAGGCCGACCGCCGTGGTGCAGCCGGCGTACTCCGACACGGCGACCTCGCCCGTGAGGGCGGTCACGGCGTATCGGACCGGGGTGGTCTCGCGGACGTCGGCCAGGGCTTCCGCGATCAGCGCGCGGACCGGTCCGGCCATCTCGAGGGCCAGGGCCTCGAGGTGCTGGGCGGTCAGCGGGAGGTCCAGCATCGTGGCGGCCAGCTCGAGGGCGGAGTGCACCTTGCGCGGGACGTGCCGCAGGTTCTGGCTCACTGCTCACCGCCAGCGGCGGGGGCGACGACGGGCGCCACGGCGATCACGCTGGCCCCGAGCGGCACCGGATGTACGACGGCGGTCTCGACCGGGCCCGCGGCCTCCTGCTCGGGGGCGGGGGGCGCGGGCTCGGTCGACAGCAGCAGCCGGTCGGCCTCGTCCCCCTTGAGCAGAGCCCTGGCCACCAGGGGGACCCCCTCGACCAGAGTGCGGCACTCAAGCCATGCCTCGCTGACGATCGCATCGCGGGTGACCTCGGCGCCGGCGAGGGCGGCCAGCTCGAGGACGCCGCGGCCGGCGGCCAGGCCGAGGCCGAAGTGGACCCGGATTCCGTACGTGTCGCGGTCGCGGCAGAGTTCGACGGCGTTCGGCATGACCGAGGTGAGCCGGTCGACAATCCTTTGGGCGACGGCCTCCGCGCGCTTGTACGCCGCGCGGGGCCCCGCCAGTTGTCTGGCATCCGTGGATGCGGTGGTCGTGGTGGCCTGGGTAACCTGGTCCACGTGAACCTCATTTCAGAGTGGTGAGGTGATCGCTCTTCAGCGGGGTCGCGACGGACGGGCAGGTCCGGAGCGGCCCCGTTTCGCTGCCGTCAGAGCCTGGAAAGTGCGGGGCTTCGCCCGGGGAGCGGCTTGAGGTGGTGCAACGGGTGAGGGGTGTGGGCGCTCGGGGCGGGCGCGGGTGTGGGCGCTGCGGCCAGCGGGCCCGTGGTGGGCTCGTGGTGAAAGAGCTGGTCGATGCGCCTCAGGTCGTCGTCGGTGAAGTAGACGGCGCGCCCCAACTTGGTGTGCGGCAGTCGCTTGATGTGCCGCCTGAGCCAGGTCTCGGTGACGTTCTCGGGCAGTTCCTCAGCGGCCTCGGCGTAGGTGAACCGGCGGGTCACACTGGCACCGCCGTCCGGAGGCCGGCGGGCTGGTCCTCAGGAGGGTCCGGGACTGCGCGCCCAGTCGGCGCCCACAAGATCAGCAGGTCGACACCGATGACGCGGACAATCCGCTCGGCGACGTCGGCCGGTTGTGTCTTGGTTACGCCGTTGAGCAAGGCGTCGATGGTGCTGCTGGGGACGTCCACCGCAGCGGCCAGTTCGCGACCGCTGATGGGTGCCCCGGTGCCGGTGCGCTCCATCAGCTCGCGCATCAGATGGGGCCTGAGCAGCCGGTATCGGGGTGGAGAGATCATGGGCATACCTCGCGGACAACTTGACCGAAAATCCGG
>NZ_JBIRUZ010000008.1:0-90252 GCF_044386545.1 Streptomyces sp. NPDC020489 | reverse complement strand
GCTCCATCAGCTCGCGCATCAGATGGGGCCTGAGCAGCCGGTATCGGGGTGGAGAGATCATGGGCATACCTCGCGGACAACTTGACCGAAAATCCGGACAGACCACACCGTGCCAGAAAGTCGGGCGCGTTGTCCAGATTTCCGGTCATGAGTTGGGGAGCGATTTGGTCAAGCCGAGCTGCCGGACTGGCGAAAACTGCCACTGAACCTGGACACTGTGCCCACGACTTCGGATCGGAACGATGCGCTGAACAGCGCATATGCCGCGCACGTACCAGTGGTCACATGGACACCGGGCAGCCCATAGCGACCTGGAGATTGAGGATGATGACGGACGAGGGGACGAGGAGCCGGACTGACCTGTCCGATCTCCTGCGTAGTCGCAAGGAAGAGCTGGACCTGAGCATCCGTGACCTCGCCGACGCCAGCATCGACCCTGAGGGCCGCGACGCAGGCCCGCTGTACAAGCGCACCACTCTCGACAGCCTCTTGAAGGCCGAGAGCGTCAAGGCTCCCAGCCTCCCGCAGCTGCGTGCACTTGCCGCAGCCTTCCGGCTGCCGCTCGGCCTAGTTCAGGAAGCGGCCGGGGCGCAGTACCTCGGCATCGACACCGTCTGGTCGCAAGATCGCAAGGTTCGCACCCTCATCCATGACTTCCAGGAGATGGATCCGGAGGATCAGGCGCGGGTCATGGCGCTCATGGAGTCCTGGAGAAAGCTCAAGAAGGACTGACCGTAGGTAACTTCCGTACGGGTGTGGCCAGTTGCGGGAAACCGGTCGGCGAGCCGGTTACGCAGTGTGCTTCTCCTATTGGCGGATTGTGTCGTTCGGTGTTCAATGGCTTTCCGCCTGGGGGTGGATGTGATCATTGGTACCCGTGTGTTGCCTGCACTTTGAGTCGTCCGCAGCGCACGGGCGACAGGGGGCGATATGCCGGACCAGCACCAGTCATCCGTGTACCACGTGGCTCGGCCGGGCCAGATCCCGTCGGGGCGGTTGGTGCACGCGCAGGACAGTCCAGGCGGCCTGGTGGACATCTACCTGCACCCGCTGCACGTGCGCAGCGACCTCGTGCGGGATCTCAACCGCATAGTCCGACAGCAAGTCGGTCACGGTCTGTGGCGACAGCGATGGACGGAAGACGGTCGTATGCAGGACCCTCCCCAGGGGCTTGGCATCGCCGAGTGTCGATGGGAACTCATCCCCTCCGCGGACATGCCGAAGGGCGTCGCGATCATGCCGGTCGAAGGCGAGCGCTCCTGCATATGGCTGGTCCGCGCTGGCAGCTGCACCTGTGCGATGCGGGACGAGATGAACCGCATTCTCGAGCGGATCGTGGGTGACGGCCTGTGGGTGCAGTGCTGGGATGGCGCCGACCGGCGGCGCATGCCAGCCGAGGCGCCGGCCCCTCGGCCTCGGCCTGGGGCCGTCCTGCTCATGTGACCCGCACCCTTGGCCAGAGCGTGAACAGCCAGTATTACTTTCTGGTTGCTGCTGGTCACAGGGTGGCAGGTGTGGCATCGTCGATGATCCGCCTGGGGGCGACAAAGGATCAGGTTCGTTCGCGTGTTCGAACACATGAGCGAATTCGCGACGCAGCCACGCAAAGGGGTTCCGCGAATGACAGACCACGGCGCCGAGCCGGAAGGGCAGGGTCCGGATGGCGAGCAGGAGCAGCCGCACGAAGATCAGACCCTGCAACAACCCGGCATAGAAATGGAATACGTCGACCACCTGCCCGGCGGCAAGGTCGTCATGCCTGTGGAACGTGAAGGCTCCTTCACGTGGCTCATCGTCCACGGCCACCTCTCCCCCCAGGCCCGCCACGAGATGCTGCAAGACCTCCGCCAGATCGTCGGCTCCGGCCTGTGGACGCAGAACTGGCAACCCCCACAGGCCGGATCCGACTAGACCGCACGCAGGCCGGCCCGTGGCGCCGGTACGGCCATGACCGCCTCCACAGCGGCGGTGATCTCGTCATCCAGCGCACGGATGAGATGGCCGTACCGGTCCACCGTGGTCTGGATCGACTCGTGCCCCAGCCGCGCCTGGATCGCCGGCAGCGGGATGTTCGCCGCGATCAACCACGCCACGTGCGTATGCCGCAGATCGTGCAGCCGCGGCCGCTTCGGCAGCCCCGCAGCGATCGCGGCCTGCACCGCTGGCTGCCACTTGCGGTGGTAGAAGTTCGAGTGCCGCCACGGCCCGCCCATCGCCGCACGGAATACGAACGCCTCCGGTCCCTGGCCCGTGACCAGCCGCCGGCACGTCTCCACCTGAGCCGGACTGAGCGCTACCAGGCGCCGCGCCTTCCGCGTCTTCGGCGGCCCCAGGAAAAACGCTTCGGGGCTACCCACCTTTGCGCGCTTCCAGGCCCGCTGCACAGACACCGTCGGCCGATCGGCCTGCAACGCCAAGTCCTTCACCTTCAGCGCGCTGGCCTCGCTCCAGCGCATGCCTGTGCCGACCAGGAAGTCGGCCAGGTCCCGCGCGTCGGGGTCCTTGATCTCCGTCGCGATGCGGGCGTACTCGTCGCGCTCGAGAAAGGTCATGTCCTCGTCGACGTGATCATCCTGTCGCGGCAGCCGGGTCTTCTTGCAAGGGTTCTTCGTGCGCAGCTGTGGGGTGGCGTCCACGGCGGCCTGGAAGACGCAGTAGAGCAGGCCGTGCCGGTTCGCGATGCTCTTCGGGTCCGCCTTCTTCCGGACCCACAGCGTGCTGTCGGCGGGGTCCTGTTGCCCCTCCTGCTCTCGGCGGACCCAGTCGGTCACGTCGTCCTGGGTGACATTGCAGATCGTCGCCGGCACCTCGAGCCCGTCGGCGCGAGTGTGCACCAGGTGCGTGAAGTGCAGTCGGATCTCGCGGTGGTAGTCCTCGCGGGTCCGGATGTCCACACCAGTCAGCCGGTCCACGTACCGCTTCGCGTAGTCGATCAACGGTGCGTCGTCTGGGTTCTCGTCCGGCTCCACGAAGCCCCTGCCGCGGACCCAGCCATAGGGCCACTTGTTGCCGTGCGCTTCCACGAGCTTGCGGAACTGCTCGGCCTGGGCCTGACCGTCGTCGCCGCCGAAGTTCTCCGTCTGCCAGTCGCCATCCTCGCGCCACTTCACCTGATACGTGATCTCGCCCGACTTCTTCGGGCGGGGAACGATGCTCGCCATGCAGGGAAGATACGGTCGGAATCGGGCGTCGGGGAGGGGTCTTGTTCCCGTGATGTTCCCAAAGCCAAGAAACAGATCAAGGGCTGACCAATTTTCACAGGTCAGCCCTTGATCATTCAGGGTGAGTGACGGGACTCGAACCCGCGGCATCCTGGACCACAACCAGGTGCTCTACCAGCTGAGCTACACCCACCATGACCGGCGTCTGCCTCGCGGTTTCCCCCGGCCGAGAAAAAGTGTACAGGGTCCGAAGGGGTGCTCGCGCCCGGCTTTCGCGGCGCCCCTCCCACGGCCCCTGACGCCCCTATTGAGCAGGCAGGACGTACTTCGCGGCGATCGACTTGGCGGTGTCCGAGTCGGGCCCGGGCTGCGGCACGAAGACGGCCTCGCGGTAGTAGCGCAGCTCCGCGATGGACTCCCGGATGTCGGCGAGCGCGCGGTGGTTGCCGTTCTTCTCGGGGCTGTTGAAGTACGCCCGCGGGTACCAGCGCCGGGCCAGCTCCTTCACCGAGGAGACGTCGACGATCCGGTAGTGGAGGTAGCCCTCCAGCGTGGGCATGTCCCGCAGCAGGAAGCCCCGGTCCGTGCCCACCGAGTTGCCGCACAACGGGGCCTTGCCGGGCTCCTTGACGTGCTCCCGGACGTAGGAGAGGACCTGCTCCTCGGCGTCCGCCAGCGTGGTGCCGGCGGCCAGCTCGTCCAGCAGTCCGGACGCGGTGTGCATCTGACGCACCACCTCCGGCATCGTCTCCAGCGCCCGGTCCGGCGGTCGGATGACGATGTCCACTCCTTCGCCGAGTACGTTCAGCTCGGAGTCGGTGACGAGGGCGGCAACCTCGATGAGCGCGTCGTCGGACAGCGAGAGGCCGGTCATCTCGCAGTCGATCCACACCATGCGATCGTTCATGCGACCACCCTAAAGCTGGCGTGGCCTTTTGGGATGCCCGGCGTCGCGCCCGACCGTCCGCTCATGGCGGGACGGCCGGGCGGGATGAGTCGCTCACCCCGCCCGGCCGTCCCGTCAGGCGTCCTGCCGTGCCGCTACGATCCGCTGCGCTGCCCCGGCAGGCTCGCCGAGAGCTGGGCCGCCGGGCCCATCGCGCTCGCCGCCGCCGTACGCCGGGTCTGCATCGGTACCGGTCCGCTCTCCGGATGGAGGACGGGTGCCGGACCCACGGGGCCGGCCGTTCCCTCGCCCTCGGTCGGCCTGTCGCCCTGCGGACGCCGGGCCCGGTACGCCGCGCGGTACGCCGCCGGGGACGAGCCCAGCTGACGGCGGAAGTGCCCGCGCAGCGCCACCGGCGAGCGGAAGCCGCAGCGGCCCGCGACCTAGTCCACCGAGTAGTCGGACGTCTCCAGCAACCGTTGCGCCTGGAGCACCCGCTGGGTGATCAGCCACTGGAGCGGGGCGGAGCCCGTCAGCGAGCGGAAGCGGCGGTCGAACGTACGACGGCTCATGTACGCGCGCGCGGCGAGCGTCTCCACGTCGAACTGTTCGTGGAGGTGCTCCAGCGCCCAGGCGACGACCTCGGCGAGCGGGTCGGCGCCGATCTCCTCCGGTAAAGATCGATCGAGGTAGCGCTCCTGGCCGCCCGATCGGCGCGGGGGGACGACGAGCCGGCGGGCCAGTGCCCCGGCCGCCTCGTTGCCGTGGTCCGTCCGCACGATGTGGAGACAGAGATCGATTCCGGCCGCCGTGCCCGCGGAGGTCAGCACGTCGCCGTCGTCGACGAACAGTTCGCGCGGATCCACGTGCACCGACGGATAGCGCTTGGCCAGCGTCGGCGCGTACATCCAGTGCGTGGTCGCGGGCCGGCCGTCCAGCAGGCCCGCAGCGGCCAGCACGAAGGCGCCGGTGCACAGTCCGACGATGCGGGCGCCCTCCTCGTGCGCCCGGCGCAGTGCGTCGAGCGCCTCCTCCGGCGGCGGTGAGGTGATCGAACGCCAGGCCGGCACGACGACCGTGCCCGCCCGCGAGATCGCCTCCAGGCCATGCGGCGCGGTGAGTTCCAGGCCCCCTGTGGTCCGCAGTGGGCCTTCCTCGCCGCCGCACACCAGCAGTCGGTAGCGCGGCACGCCGGCGTCCTGGCGGTCGATCCCGAACACCGACAGCGGTATGGAACTCTCGAAGATGGGGCCGCCGCTGAACAGCAGCACCGCGACGATCTCCTTGCGGCGTCGCCCGGAAAGCTTCCGGGCCGCGGCTTCCGGCGCGGCAGTGGAGTCGTGGCTCATACTGCTAAGCCCCCCTCGGTGGTCGCGGCACCCTTAACCTTTCGGGTCTGTCGCTCCAACACGTTTCCCCTCGGTCCTGCACGAGTCCCCCGCCGTAAGACGTCAAGATCGAATCTACTGTGTCGCGTGGTGCCGGGGTGACCAGTTCGGCAACCGGCACATTGTCGACATGGCAACTTGGCGTGAAGCATTCGATCACGAAGCGTTGCACTCGCGGGCCGTGCAGGGAAGTGCGCCTCGTCGCAGTGGCCAATCCACGTAGGGTGCACCGGGTGCCGGGGACCCTTTCCGTGCAGGTCGAACGGGGAGAGGGGGGTGGTCCGGGCAAGGGATGCGCGGTGGCCGGAAGTTGGCTGAAAAGATACGGGTCCGTGCGCGGAAACCGGTCAAGCGACCGGTGAGTTTCCCCCGGTGTGCCGACCGCCCCTGCGGGGCCCGGTCCCGCTCCTGTGGTGGCGTCCGCGATGCGGGGCCCGCTCCTCGGCGAGCAGGCGGGCCGCGCCGCGCTCGGACTGCCGCAGCAGGACCCGGCACACGGCCGTGACGGCGGCGAGACCGAGGGCGGTGCCCGCGGCGCCGGCGAGCGAGGAGCCGTACCAGACGAGGACCACGGGCACGAGGACGCAGCTGAACGCCGCCCAGCGGACCACGTCCGTGGCGGAGTCCTCGGAGGGGGATCGGTGTCCTGTCATGCGGTGCTCCCTGGGGGTGACTGCCGAGTTCAACGCATGTTCGAGCGGTCGGTCACTGCGCGCAGGGCCGTCAGGGGTGCCCGGCGCCCGGAATCCCATGCAAACCGCCTGTACAGCGCAGCAACCATTGCGTTACGGGCGCACCCTCGTGCATGCTCCCTGGAACCCCCACCGTCCGTGCGCGGGATCTGGGCTAAGGAGGCGTGCCGCCGTACCCTTGGGGGTATGGGGTTGGGAAGATGATTCCCGGACACAGCTCCTCCGCACACGGTCGTCCCTCCCACTAAGGATCACAACGCCGAGACAGCCATGGCCGGTCACGAATTCTTCGAACCCGCGGACCGCAAGCGGCCGGTCGCCGACCCGACGGCGGCCGAACCCCTGGCGGCGGAAGAGCCACGCCACTCCTGCGACCCCGCTTTCCAGCACGGCGTAGTGGTCGGCTTCGACGGCTCCACCTCCAGTGAGCGCGCTCTCGCGTACGCCATCGGCATGGCCCACCGCTCCGGCTCCGGCCTGATCATCGTGCATGTCGCCAACCGGCTGCCCACGACCGTGTGGGCGGGCTGCGAGCCGCCGGTCTTCGTCGACGTACCGGACCACCGCACCGAGGTGCTCGGGCTGGAGCTCGCCTGTGCGGACTACCTCGCCGAGGTGCCCTGGATCCTCGTGGAGCGCGGCGGCGACATCTGCCACGAGCTCGAAGAGGTCGGGCGGGAGTACGAGGCGGACGCGATCGTCGTCGGCTCCACGCACGGCATCGTGGGGCGGATCTTCGGGTCCGTCGCGGGGCGGCTCGCGAAGCGGGCGAAGCGTCCCGTCGTGGTGATTCCCTAACTGCCCCTCGACCCGGGTGAGATGAGTCCCCGGAGTTCCCGGCCCCCTGTGCGTGGCGCATAAATCTACTGGCGCGTAGAGGTGTTTGTGCCTTTGTGAAGGGCATATATCGCTCACCGCACCACTGCACGGCAGGAAGGGCTTCGCCCGCCGCCGACGGTGCTCTTGAGGCGGGCTGCGGGCCGGGGCGTGACGGCAACCGGCCAAGTGGCAGCCAGCGCCGGGGTATTGGGCGGCCCCGGCGAGCAGAACGGACCCCCACGTGCGGGTGGCACACGTGGGGGCCCGTTCGTTCCAGCGCGAGGGCTGACTACTCCACCGTCACGGACTTGGCGAGGTTGCGGGGCTTGTCGATGTCCCGGCCGAGCGCCAAGGCGGTGTGGTACGCGAGGAGTTGGAGGGGGATGCCCATCAGGATCGGGTCCAGTTCGTCCTCGTTCTTCGGGACGACGATGGTGTGGTCGGCCTTCTCCTGGTGCTGGTGGGCGACGGCGAGGATCTTGCCGCTGCGGGCCTTGATCTCCTCCATGGCGGCGCGGTTCTTCTCCAGCAGGTCGTCGTCGGGGACGATCGCGACCGTGGGCAGGGCGGGCTCGATCAGGGCCAGCGGGCCGTGCTTGAGCTCGGAGGCGGGGTAGGCCTCGGCGTGGATGTAGGAGACCTCCTTGAGCTTCAGGGAGGCCTCACGAGCCACCGGGTAGCCCCGGACACGGCCGATGAAGAGCATCGAGCGGGCGTCGGCGTAGGCCTCGGCCAGCTTCTTGATCTCGTCCTCGGCCTGGAGGATCTCGGTGATCTGCGCGGGCAGCTTGCGCAGGCCCTCGATGATCCGCTTGCCGTCGCGCACCGACAGGTCACGGGTGCGGCCCAGGTGTAGGGCGAGCAGCGCGAAGGCGACCGTGGTGTTGGTGAAGCACTTCGTGGAGACCACGCAGACCTCGGGACCGGCGTGGACGTAGATGCCGGCGTCCGCCTCGCGGGCGATCGCCGAGCCGACCACGTTCACGACGCCGAAGACCCGGGCGCCCTTGCGCTTGAGCTCCTGGACCGCGGCGAGGACGTCGTAGGTCTCGCCGGACTGGGAGACCGCGACATACAGGGTCTCGGGGTCGACCACCGCGTTGCGGTAGCGGAACTCGGAGGCCGGCTCGGCGTCGGCGGGGATGCGGGCGAGCTCCTCGATCATCTGGGCGCCGATCATGCCCGCGTGGTACGAGGTGCCGCAGCCGAGGATCTTCACGCGGCGGATCTGGCGCGCCTCGCGGGCGTCCAGGTTGAGGCCGCCGAGGTGCACGGTGGAGAAGCGGTCGTCGATGCGGCCGCGCAGCACGCGGTCCACGGCGTCGGCCTGCTCGTGGATCTCCTTGTGCATGTACGTGTCGTGGCCGCCCATGTCGTAGGAGGCCGCCTCCCACTCGACGGTGGTCGGCTCGGAGGTCGTACGGGTGCCCTCGGTGGTGTACGTGCGGAAGTCGTCGGCCTTGAGGGTGGCCATCTCGCCGTCGTCGAGAGTCACTATCTGCCGCGTGTGGGCGACCAGCGCGGCGATGTCCGAGGCGACGAACATCTCCTTCTCGCCGACGCCGAGGACGACCGGGGAGCCGTTGCGGGCCACGACGATGCGGTCGTTGAAGTCGGCGTGCATCACGGCGATGCCGTAGGTGCCCTCGATGACGCGCAGCGTCTCGCGGACCTTGTCCTCCAGCTTGTCCGCCTGGGCGCGGGCGATGAGGTGGACGAGGACCTCGGTGTCGGTCTCGGAGAGGAACTCGACGCCGTCCGCCTCCAGCTTGCGGCGCAGGTCGGCGGCGTTGTCGATGATGCCGTTGTGGACGACGGCGACCTTGAGGTCGGCCGACATGTGCGGGTGGGCGTTGACGTCGGAGGGGGCGCCGTGGGTGGCCCAGCGGGTGTGGGCGATGCCGGTGGTGCCCTTGAAGCGGGCCGGGACCCTGGCCTCCAGGTCCCGCACCCGGCCCTTGGCCTTGACCATCTTCAGCCCGGCCGTCTTCGGCGAGGTGACGACGATGCCCGCCGAGTCGTAGCCGCGGTACTCCAGGCGCTGGAGGCCCTCCAGGAGGAGGGGGGCGACGTCACGCTTGCCGATGTATCCGACGATTCCGCACATGTAGGTGTTCTTCCGTTCCCCGGTCGTGGCGACTCAGCCGTAGACGATGCGGCGCAGCTGCCTGAGCGTAAGCTCCGGCGGCGCGACCGCCCGGTATTTCAGGTCCGCCTCGATCCGTTCGAAGATCTGCGCGTTCACCAGGCCCTGGGCCTGGAGCTCGCGGTGGCGGCGACGGACGTAGTCCTCGGTCGTCTCGTCGAAGTAGGCGAGCACGTCCTGGACCACCCGCAGCGCCTCGCCCCGGCTCAGGGCCGTGGAGCGCGTCAGGTGATCAACAAGGTCGTCGTGCACTCGGTAGATCCTGGGGTATCGGCGAGGGTTTCGCAAGGATCCTGCCCGATTTCGGGCAGGCCCCTGGGAGAACTCTTAGAAGAACATTGAATCTCTTATGAGGCCGTGTTCGTGAACCGGCCACTCGCCGTCTTGCCTTTCGTTGCCTCGGGGGACGAGTTTCAGACGCCATGGACATTCCTCGCATGGGCGTACCCGAGCGGCTCGCCGACCGCATGAGCATGGCCGAGCAGCACGAGTACCTGCGCGCCAGATTCTCCCGGCGCACGATGATCAGGGGCGGTGCCGTCACCCTGGGCGCCGTCGCCGGTGGCGCGTTCACACCCGGCGCCACCGCACAGGCCACCCCCATGGCCGCTCCGCGCACCGAGACCGTCGACGGCGCGCTCGTCGCCCCCTTCGGCCGCCACCTCGCCTACGGCAACGACCCGCGCACCGAGATGACCGTCTCCTGGCAGGTCCCCGTCGCCGTCAAGAAGCCCTTTATCCGCGTCGGCGTCCACCCCTGGGACCTCTCCCGCAAGATCGAGGCCGAGGTGCGCACCCTCCACACGCCCGCCGGCGTCGGCGTGAGCGCCGACCACACGCAGTACTACGTGCACGCCAAGCTGACCCACCTCAAGCCCGGCCGGACCTACTACTACGGCGTCGGCCACCAGGGCTTCGACCCGGCCGCCCCGCACCTCGCCGGCACCCTGGGCACCTTCACCACCGCCCCCGCGCACAAGACGCCGTTCACCTTCACGGCCTTCGGCGACCAGGGCGTCAGCTACCACGGCCTGGCCAACGACAGCCTGCTCCTCGGCCAGAACCCGGTCTTCCACCTGCACGCCGGCGACATCGCGTACGCCGACCCGGCCGGGCAGGGCAAGCCGTCCGACACCGGCTTCGACGCGCGGGTGTGGGACCAGTTCCTCGCCCAGACCGAGTCGGTCGCCAAGTCGGTGCCGTGGATGGTGAGTTACGGCAACCACGACATGGAGGCCTGGTACTCGCCCAACGGCTACGGCGGCGAGGAGGCCCGCTTCACGCTCCCCGACAACGGACCGGACCGCAAGAACCTGCCGGGCGTCTACTCCTTCGTCTACGGCAACACCGCGATCATCTCGCTCGACCCGAACGACATCTCGTACGAGATCCCCGCCAACCTCGGCCTGTCCGGCGGCACCCAGACCACGTGGTTCGAGCGGCAGCTGAAGAAGTACCGGGCCGCGCGGGACATCGACTTCGTCATCGTGTTCTTCCACCACTGCGCCTACTGCACCTCCACCGCGCACGCCTCCGAGGGCGGGGTGCGGCAGGAGTGGGTGCCGCTGTTCGAGAAGTACACGGTGGACCTGGTCATCAACGGCCACAACCACCAGTACGAGCGCACCGACGTCATCAAGGGGAACAAGGTCGCCAAGAAGCTCCCGATCGGCGAGACGGCCTACCCCGAGACCGAGGGCGTGGTGTACGTGACGGCGGGCGCGGCCGGGCGCAGCCTGTACGCCTTCTCCGCGCCGGACTCCTACGAGGGGCACCAGAACGAGGTCGAGTCCGTGGCCTCCTTCGTCAACACCAAGGACGGCAAGGTCGACGAGACCGTCGACTGGTCCCGGGTGCGCTACCTCGACTACTCCTTCCTGCGGGTGGACGTGGAGCCCGCCCCGCGCGGCCACCTCGCCCGGCTGAGGGTGTCGGGCATCGCCGAGACCGGTGAGCGGATCGACCACTTCACGGTGGCCCGCAAGGCCAGGTAGCCCTCCCGCGCGGGCGGTCACATCCGCTTGAGGACCGCCTGTTTGGCCAGGGTGAACTCCTCCTCCGTCAGCACCCCGGTGCGGCGCAGCTCGCCGAGCTCGCGCAGCCGGCGCAGGAGGGCGTCGTGGTCGTCCTCGGCGGCGACCGGAGGAGAGGGCGGCTCCGGTCGGGTCCCGGGGGCCCTGGTCATGTCCGTGGCGGCCGTCCGGGCCGGGTGGGGGAGCCTGGCCTGGACGGCCGCCGCGACCAGGGCCATCAGCGCGTCCTTCTTGAAGCCCCACAGCTCCACCGCGTGCGGGTCGTACTTCGCCGGCGTCTCGGTGGGCGCGTCGCGCAGCCGGAAGCGGAGGCAGCCGTTCTCCAGGCCGACCGCCGGGCGCCACTCCACGGCGGCCAGGTCGGCGAGGGCGAGGGTGCGGATGCCCGCGGCCGCCTTGGCGTCCTCCGTCCACCAGTTCCACTCCAGCCGGACGTGCTCCCCGTCGAAGCTCGCGGTGCCGTCCCCGGCGGAGAAGGACAGCGGCACCGCCGGACCCGGCAGCAGGTACGCGGCGACCGGCGCGGCCGGCACCCGGTCCAGCGCCAGGGCGGAGCGCACCTGGTCCACGAGGTACTCGGCGACGCCGTAGCGGTCGGCCTCGACGATGAGCTGGTACGGGTCGTCGGGCTCGGTCAGCCGGCCGCCGACGGCGTGCAGCAGCGGGTCGGAGCCGTCGCGCAGCCGCAGCCTGAGCCGTCCCGCCCTGCGTCCCTGCTCGAAGGAGACGCCGGCCAACGCGCCCAGCGGGACGACCAGTTCACCCAGGGTCCGGCGGAACAGGCTCACGCTCTTGTCGCGTCCCGGGGTCAGCCGCAGGGCGTCGCCGTCGAAGGCCCAGGTGCCGTCCCGCTGGATGATTTCCGCCATGGGCAAAGTCTGGCATTCCAGGCCCGGTTGCCCAGGGGGCGCGGCGTCGACGCCCGTGGGGTGGACGGCGGCGGGGTGGCCGTCGCAGAGTTGGTCTCTACCAATTCAGGGCCGAAGGGGGCCGCCGTGAGACCGCGCCACCGCACCACTCCCCGTATGACCCGACTGCTCGGCTCGTTGCTGCTGATGGCGGCCGCGGGCTCCTTCACCGTCGGGGCGGCACCCTCGGCGCCCGGCGCCGGGGCGCGGCCCCTCGACGAGGTGGTGCCGGCGCCCGCCTCGGTCGCGCCGGGCGGTTCGCCGTACCGCATCACCCGCGGCACGCACATCCGTGTCGACGGCGGCCCGGAGGCGCGCCGCGTCGGCGAGTACGTCGCGGACGTCCTGCGGCCCTCGACCGGGTACCCGCTGCCGGTCACCTCCGGCGGGCGCGGGGGCATCCGGCTGCGGCTGGCCGAGGGCCCGTTCGGGGCCGAGGGCTACCGGCTCGACAGCGGCGCCCAGGGCGTCACCATCACCGCCGCCCGGCCCGCGGGCCTCTTCCACGGCGCGCAGACCCTGCGCCAGCTCCTCCCGGCCGCCGTCGAGAAGGACTCGGTCCAGCCCGGACCCTGGCTGGTCGCGGGCGGCACGATCACGGACAGCCCGCGCTACGGCTGGCGCGGCGCGATGCTGGACGTCTCCCGGCACTTCTTCACCGTCGAGCAGGTCAAGCGGTACGTCGACCAGCTCGCCCTGTACAAGATCAACACGCTGCATCTGCACCTGAGCGACGACCAGGGCTGGCGGATCGCCGTCGACTCCTGGCCGAGGCTCGCCGCCCACGGCGGCTCCACGCAGGTCGGCGGCGGGCCCGGCGGCCACTACACCAAGGCCGACTACCAGGAGATCGTGCGCTACGCCGCCTCCCGCCATCTGGAGGTCGTCCCCGAGATCGACATGCCGGGCCACACCAACGCGGCCCTCGCCTCCTACGCCGAGCTCAACTGCGACGGCGTGGCACCCCCGCTGTACACCGGCACCGAGGTCGGCTTCAGCTCGCTGTGCGTCGGCAAGGACGTCACCTACGACTTCGTGGACGACGTGATCCGGGAGCTGGCGGAGCTCACACCGGGCCGGTACCTGCACATCGGCGGGGACGAGGCGCACTCCACGAGCCACGAGGACTACGTGAAGTTCATGGACCGGGTGCAGCCGGTCGTCGCGAAGTACGGCAAGACCGTGGTCGGTTGGCACCAGCTGACCGGGGCGACCCCGGCGAGGGGCGCGGTGGCCCAGTACTGGGGGCTGGACGGGACGAGCGCGCAGGAGAAGGAGCGGGTCGCGGCGGCCGCGCGGGCCGGGACCGGGATCGTGCTGTCCCCGGCCGACCGGGTCTACCTCGACATGAAGTACACCGCGGACACCCCCCTGGGGCTGGACTGGGCGGGGCTGGTGGAGGTGAGGCGGGCGTACGACTGGGATCCGGGCGACTACCTGCCGGGCGTGCCGGACGAGGCGATCCGCGGTGTCGAGGCGCCGATGTGGACCGAGACCCTCACCACCTCCGACGACCTCGAGTACATGGCCTTCCCCAGGCTGGCGGGGGCGGCCGAGCTCGGCTGGTCGCCGGCCGCCACGCACGACTGGGAGCGGTACAAGGTGCGGCTCGCCGCGCAGGGGCCGCGGTGGGAAGCACTGGGGATCAACTACTACCGGTCGCCGCAGGTGCCCTGGCCCGCGGGCTAGTCGACCGTACGTGGACGGGCGCCCCGGGGGACCGTACCCCGGGGCGCCCGTCCGGCTCCGGCTCAGAACCCCGCGATGGGGTTCTCGAGGGTGCCCACCAGCTGCAACGCGCCCGCCGGGTCCGACAGGTCCACCATCTGCCGGTTGTCGCGCAGCTGGAGGCGGTTGAGGCAGGACAGGGCGAACTCCGGGGCGAACATGTCGTACTGCCGGAACTTGTCGGCGAGTTCGGGCACCGAAGCCTGGTACTCGCGGGTGACCTCCGCGACCGTCCGCCAGAAGTCGTCCTCCGCAAGAACGCCCTCGGCGGCCAGGTTCGCGGCGAGGAAGCGGAAGAAGCAGTCGAAGACGTCCGTGAAGATCGACAGGAGCTTCGTGTCCTCCGGGACGTCCACGCGCAGCCGTTCGACCGCGGGCGGCAGCACCGCGTCGACGTCCATGACCGCGATCTCCTCGGCGATGTCCTTGTAGATCGCGCGCTCGACGACCCCGTCCTTCAGCACGAGGATCACGTTCTCGCCGTGCGGCATGTAGACCAGGTCGTAGGCGTAGAAGCTGTGCAGCAGCGGGGTGAAGTACGCCGTCAGGTAGCGGCGGAGCCATGCGGTGGGCTTCAGGCCCGACCGCTCGATCAGCGCGCCCGCGAAGGACCTGCCCTCGTGGTCGACGTGGACCAGGGAGGCCATGGTGGCCAGGGACTCGCCGTCCCCCAGGAGGTTCACCGGGCTC
This sequence comes from Streptomyces sp. NPDC020489, assembly GCF_044386545.1. Lineage (NCBI taxonomy): Bacteria > Bacillati > Actinomycetota > Actinomycetes > Kitasatosporales > Streptomycetaceae > Streptomyces > Streptomyces sp. NPDC020489. The sequence continues at coordinate 75,801 of NZ_JBIRUZ010000008.1, read as the reverse complement.
TCGCGCCACAGCGCGGCCAGCATCTTGCGGTACGGCGAGTAGCGGTCGGTCGCCGCCTCGTACTCCAGGTGCCGGTAGCCGACGGCGGCGCGCTCGCGGATGATCGACAGGCCCGTCGACTTCAGCACGGGGTCGTTGTCGATGAGCTGGGCCAGCCAGTCGTTGATCGCCGGGGTCGCCTCCATGTAGGCCGCCGACAGGCCGCGCATGAAGCCCATGTTGATGACGGACAGGGCCGTCTTCACGTAGTGCTTCTCGGGGCTGGAGCGGTTGAAGAAGGTCCGGATGGACTGCTGGGCCAGGTACTCGTCGTCGCCCTCGCCCAGACAGACCAGGTGCCGGCGGGCGACCTCGGCGGCGAAGGTGACGGACAGCTTGTTCCACCACTGCCAGGGGTGCACGGGGATGAGGAGGTAGTCGGCCGGGTCGAGGCCCTGGTCGGTGAGCGTGGCGTGGAAGCGCTCGACCGTCTCCTCGCCCAACTCCTGCCGTACGAAGGTCTCGTACTCGATCCCGACCCCGGCCGTGAACGCGGCGCGCGAGCGGTGGGCGGCGAGCCAGACCAGACGGACGGGGCTCGCGGTCTCGGGGGCGTACGCCAGGTACTCGTGGATGCCGAAGCCGAGCCGGCCGTTGTTGGCGACGAAGCAGGGGTGGCCCTCGGTCATACCGGTCTCGATGGCCTGGAAGCCGCTCTCCGCCAGCTCCTCGACCGGGATTTGGGGCTTGGTGAGCTTGTAGCAGGTGCCGGAGAGGGTGGAGGAGATCTCCTCCAGGTAGACCGGCAGGATCTCGTCGCTCAGGCCCAGCGCCTGCCGCAGCTCGATGAAGAAGTCCAGCGCGGCGAGGGGGAGGTCGACGCCGTCCCGGTGACGGGAGATCGAGTCGGCGTCGACCTGCCAGTGGTCGAGGGCGCGGCGGACGGCGGTGAACCGGTAGCGGGTCAGACCGTCGTCGCTGCGGACCTCGAAGCGGCCGTCGGCGGTGGCCTCGGGCGTGATGAGCCGCTCGTGGGCGAACTCGGCGAGGGCCTTGCGCAGCAGGAGGCGGTTGGCCTGCTCCCAGCGTTCGGGGGAGAGGTGGGCGACGGAGTCGGCGAGGGTCATGCGGTCACCGCCGTCGCCGCGTAGAACTGCTCCCGGGTGCAGAAGCTGAGCAGCGCCTTCTTCTCCGGCTTCTGGATCTCCCGCTCGGGCACGAACCCGACGGCCTCGTTCAGGGCGTGGACGGCCTTGTTGGAGACGTCCGGCTCGACGACGACCCGCTCGACGGCCGGGTCCTCGAAGAGGTGGGCCATGACGGCGGTGATGACGGACCGGGTGAAGCCGTGCACGGGGGTGTCGGTCGCGGGCGTGAGGAAGTGCATGCCGACATCGCCCGGCCGCGGCTCGTACAGGCCGACCAGTTCCCGGTGGGCGGGGTCGTACCTCTCCATCAGGAAGGCGGGGACGCCGTGGCGGTCGAGGCCCAGCAGTGCGTGGTGGTGCTCGTCGGCGGCGATCTCCATGTACGCGCGCTCGACGTCCTCCAGTTTGGCGTCCTGCATCATCCAGAACGCGGCCTTGGGGTGGGTGACCCAGCCGTGCAGCAGCTCGGCGTCCTTGAGCGGGTCGAGCGGGCGGAAGGTGAAGGTGTGGGGGGTGGTCATACGGAGAACTCCTGGAACGCGATGGTCTTCTCGACCGGGTAGTACTCGCTGCCGAGCAGCTCGCGGATGATGTAGCTGTTGCGGTACGCGCCCATGCCCAGGTCGGGCGAGGTGATGCTGTGGGTGTGCACGCCGGCGTTCTGGAGGAAGACCCCGCGGCCGGTGACGTCGATCGAGTAGTTGCGGGCGACGTCGAAGTTGCCGTGCGCGTCACGCACCAGACGGTCCTGGACCGGCGCGAGGAACTCCGGCTCGGCGTACCGGTAGCCGGTGGCGAGGACCAGGCCCTGGGTCTGGAGCTCGTAGTCCTTCTCCTGCTCCTCCTGGCGGAAGGAGAGGGTGTACGTGCCGTTCTCGTACCGGGCGGCGTTCAGCGAGGAGTTGGTCAGCAGTCGGGTGGGGACGGGGCCGCCGAGGTTCTTCTGGTAGAGCAGGTCGAAGATCTCGTTGATGAGGTCGCCGTCGATGCCCTTGAACAGGCCCTTCTGCTCGGCGGTGAGCCGGTAGCGGGTGCTCTCCGGCAGCTCCCGGTAGTAGTCGATGTACTCCGGGGAGGTCATCTCCAGCGTCAGCTTGGTGTATTCGAGGGGGAAGAAGCGCGGGGAGCGCGTCACCCAGTTCAACCGGTAGCCGTGGACGTCGATCTCGCTGAGCAGGTCGTGGTAGATCTCGGCGGCGGACTGACCGGAGCCGACGATCGTGATCGAGTCCTTCTTCTGGAGCTCCGCCTTGTGCTGCATGTATTGGGAGTTGTGGAAGAAGTCCCCGCCGAGGCCCCGCACGGCCGCCGGGTAGTGCGGGGAGGTGCCGGTGCCCAGGACGAGGTGGCGGGCGCGGAAGACCTCGCCGGCCTCGGTCCTGACCACGTACAGCTCGTCCTCGTAGGTGACCTCCGCGACGGTCGTGGAGAAGCGCACGCTGCTCAGCTTGTTCGCGGCCCAGCGGCAGTAGTCGTCGTACTCCACCCGCAGCGGGTAGAAGTTCTCGCGGATGTAGAACGAGTACAGCCGGCCCTTCTCCTTCAGGTAGTTCAGGAAGGAGTACGGCGAGGTCGGGTCGGCCAGGGTGACCAGGTCCGACATGAACGGCGTCTGGAGGTGGGCCCCTTCGAGGAACATGCCCGCGTGCCACTCGAAGTCGGGCTTCGACTCCAGGAAGACACCGTGGAGTTCGTCGATGGGCTCGGTGAGACAGGCCAGGCCGAGGTTGAAGGGGCCGAGCCCGATCCCCACGAAGTCGAGGGCCGTGGTCGGGTTTTCAGGACGCGCGGTCAAGGGACTCTCCCAGGTACTGCTCGGCGTGGCCGGCGATCAGGTCGAGGACGGCCGCGATGTCGTCGGTCGTCGTCTCGGGGTTGAGCAGGGTGAACTTCAGATAGTGGCGACCGCCGACCTTGGTGCCCGCGACCACCGCGTCGCCGGAGGCGAACAGGGCCTTGCGGGCGTACAGGTTGGCGCGGTCGATCTCGGCCGGGTCGGTCACGGCGGCCGGGATGTAGCGGAAGACCAGGGTGGACAGCGTGGGCTCGACGACCACGTCGTAGCGCGGGTCGGCGGCGAGGATCCGCCAGCCCTCCACCGCGAGGTCGCACACCTCGTCGAAGAGCTGCCCGATGCCGTCGGCGCCCATCACGCGCAGGGTCATCCACAGCTTGAGGGCGTCGAAGCGGCGGGTGGTCTGGAGGGACTTGTCCACCTGGTTGGGGATGCGTTCCTGCACCATGCGGCGCGGGTTGAGGTACTCCGCGTGGTAGGTGGCGTGCCGCAGCGTGGCCGCGTCCCGGACCAGCACGGCGGAGGAACTCACCGGCTGGAAGAAGGACTTGTGGTAGTCGACGGTGACCGAGTCGGCGCGCTCGATGCCGTCGATGCGGCCGCGGTACTTCACCGAGGCGAGCAGTCCGCAGCCGTAGGCGGCGTCGACGTGCATCCAGGCGCCGTACTGCTCGCACAGCTCGGCGATCTCGGGCAGCGGGTCGATGGAGCCGAAGTCGGTGGTGCCGGCGGTGGCGACGACGGCCATGGGGACGAGGCCGTCGGCCTTGCAGCGCTCCAGCTCATGGGCGAGCGCGACGGTCTGGAGGCGCTTGTTCTGGTCGACCGGGAGGGAGACCACGGCGTCCTGGCCGAGGCCCAGCAGCTTCGCGGACTTCTTCACGCTGAAGTGGCTGACCTCGGAGGCGAAGATGCGCAGTTTCGCGAGGGAGTCGGTCTTGGCCTCCTCGCGGGCGAGGAGGAGGGCCTGGAGGTTGGACTGGGAGCCGCCGGAGGTGAAGACGCCGTCGGCGTTCGGGCCGAGCCCGATCCGCGCGTTCGTCCAGTCGATGAGCTTGCGCTCGATGAGCGTGCCACCGGCCGACTGGTCCCAGGTGTCCAGGGAGGAGTTGACCGCGGAGAGGATCGCCTCGCCGAGCACGGCCGGTATGACGACCGGGCAGTTGAGGTGGGCGAGGTAGCGCGGGTGGTGGAAGTAGACCGCGTCGCGGAGGTAGACGTCCTCCAGCTCGTCGAGGACCGCCGCGGTGTCGAGCAGCGGCTTGTCGAGGTCGATCGCGTCGATGGTGGGGGCGAGGGCGTCGACGGTGACACCGCTGAACGGACGGTCGGTGGCGGCGAGTTTGGCTGCCACCCGCTCGATACCTTCGGTCACGGAGCGGCGGTACTGCTCCGCGGTCGTGTCATTGAGCAGGTGCGAGCGCATGCTGGGGGTCCTCCGGTGGGGAGCAGTCCGTGCGGGGCGGACGGGGGTGGGGACGCGATTTCGATCTCGCTTGGCGTTACTTAGGTTAGCCTAACTTAAGTACGTTGGATCAAGTGCGGCGTCATCCGTGACGACGATCACGTCCGCCGCGGCCGGCACCGCCTGCGCAGCACTCGCCGCCGCGCGCCGGGGAGCCGGGGGCGTGCGGCGGTGGGTGTCGCTTCGGGGTCACTCCGCGGCGCGGAGCTGCTCCTCGGTCAGGCCCTGCCGCCAGTAGCCGACGAAGGTGACGCTGCGGCGGTCCACACCGCGCTCGCCGACGAAGTGCCGGCGCAGCTGCTTCACGCGGCTCGACTCGCCCGCGATCCACACGTACGGGCGCGTCGCGGGCGGGAGATGGGCGGCACGGATGGCGCCGAGGGCCATGGGGGACCCCTCGGCGCCCTCCGGCCCGCCTGCGCACCGGTCGCGCACGAACCAGGTGATCTCGGCGTCCGCCTCGGTCACCAGGTCCTGGATGTCCGCGGCGTGCTGCACCTCCAGCCAGACCCGGGCCCGGGTGCCGGCCGGCAGCGACTCGACGATCGCGGACGCGGCCGGGAGCGCGGTCTCGTCACCCCAGATCAGCACGAGGTCGGTGCCCTCCGCGGGCCGGAACCGGATGGCCCGGTTGTCGGCGATCGCCGGGCCCAGCAGCAGGACGCGGTCACCGGCGGCGGCGCGCGAGGCCCAGCGGGAGGCGGGGCCCGCCGGGGTGGACGCGCCGGGCTCGACGCCGTGCAGGACGAAGTCGATGTCGATCTCGGTGGTGTTGCCCAACGCGTCGCGGCGCAGGGCGCGCAGTGTGTACGAGCGCATCACGGCCCGTACGTCGTCGGGGAGTTCACGCCACGCCTGCCACCAGCCGTCACCGAGCTCGATCGGGACCGCGGGCTCGGTCTGCCCCGGGTGCGGCAGGAACAACGACAGCGACTGGTCCCGCCCGTGGGAGCAGAACTCCCGCAACTCGTCCCCGGCGAAGGTGATCCGGACCAGCGACGGCCCGAGCCGCAGCGTCCGTACGACGTGCAGGGAGAAGAAGCGGAACGGGGCGGCGACGGCGGTGGTCATGGGTGCGCTCCTGCTCGGGGGGCGAAGTGACGTTTTTCAGGGGCGCGGGGAACTGCGCGACCAGCCGCAACCGGCCCGCAGTTCACCACGGCATCGAGCCCCGTTCCTCAGCTGACGTTCCTCAGCTGACCTTCTTCAGCCGACGTTCTTCAGCTGACCTTCTTCGCGTTCTCGAGGGCCTCGGCGAGCGTCTCGAGCAGCGGCGTGCACTTGTCGTAGGACAGGATCGGCTCGGGCGAACGGGAGATGACCTGCCCGGCCTTGACCGCGGGCAGCTTCTTCCAGGTGGCCTCGGTGATGTCGGCCGGCTGGATCGTCGAGGAGCGGTCGTCCATCATGATGATGTCGGCCGGGTACTTGTCGACGTTCTCCCAGCTCAGCGACTCGTACCAGCCGCCGCCCTTCGCCTTGGCCTTCTCCGGGGGCTCGACGAAGTTCACGCCGAGGGCCTTGAAGTACTCCAGGTCGATGGAGAGGTTGGTGCCGGAGACGTAGAAGATGTCCTGGCTCGCGGAACCGGCCAGCACCTTGATGTCGGGCTTCGCCTTGGCGGCGGCGCGCAGCCGGGTCGCGGCGGCCTCGAACTTCTTCTTGGCCTCGGTCACCTTCGCGGCCTTCATGTCGGCGCCCAGGGACTCGGCCAGCTCCCACATGCGCTGAAGCGGCTCGGTGATCTGGCGGTCGTAGACGGAGATGCCGACGCTCGGGGCGAGCTTGGCGATCTTGTCGGCGGAGGCCGCGGGGACGTACCAGAGGGTGCCGGCGTCGTCGAACATCGTGGTGATGAGGACGTCCGGGGCGAGCGCGGCGTACTTCTCGACGTTGAACTGGTCCCAGACGTTGCCGAGGATCTCGACCTTGGAGATGTCCATGTCGCCGGCCTGCACGTCGGCCTTGCCGTCGGTGGTCTTCGTGGGGCCGAAGACGCCCTTCACGGAGATGCCGTAGTCGTACAGCGCGGCGGCGACACCGGTGAACGCGACGATGTTCGCGGGGACCTTGTCGAGCGAGACGGTCTTGCCGCGGTCGTCCTTGAACGTCCAGGGGCCGGACTTCGCTGCGGTCGTCCCCGTGTCAGAACCACCGCTTTTCGCGTCGTCGTCACCGCAGGCTGCGAGCACGGCACCGAGGCCGAGGGCGCCGCCCGCGGCGAGGATGCCACGGCGGGTGAGGTGGGTGGCTCTGGCGTTGGACATGTGTGTGGCTGCTTTCGAACGGGGCGGATCGCCCGCCGGACAAGTTCGAATGAAGGTTAGCCTAACCTCATCGCTTGTCCAGGGGTGGGCCCCCTTCGATCGAAAGCTGTGCGACCCCTGTGGGGTGGGTGGTCGAGGCTTGCGGGACCCAACTTCCTTGCAAACAACGCCTGTTGGGCGGCTGCGGATCTGGGGCAGGAGTGAACGGCGAGCCGATCACGGGGTGGCCGGTGGCTCGTACGCGGTCCGCGGTGCCCGCAGGACGTCGGCCCGAGTCCCTCGGAGTCGGGCCGACGTCATTCCTCAGCTCGTCAGGCCGAGTTCCCGTGCGATCAGCATCCGCTGCACCTCGCTCGTGCCCTCCCCGATCTCCAGGATCTTGGAGTCGCGCCACATGCGGGCCACCGGGTACTCGTTCATGAAGCCGTAGCCGCCGTGCACCTGGGTGGCGTCGCGGGCGTTGTCCACGGCGACCGTCGAGGAGTACAGCTTGGCGAGGGCCGCCTCCTTCTTGAAGGGCTCGCCCGAGACCAGGCGGGAGGCGGCATCCCGCCACGCCAGCCTCGCCGTGTGGGCCTTCATCTCCATGTCGGCGATCTTGAACTGGATGGCCTGGTTGGAGCCGATCGGGCGGCCGAAGGCGTGGCGCTCCTTGGCGTACTTCACCGACTCGTCCACACAGCCCTGGGCCAGCCCCGTCGCCAGCGCCGCGATCGCGATGCGGCCCTCGTCGAGGATGCGCAGGAACTGGGCGTAGCCGCGGCCCTCGGTGCCCAGCAGGTTCTCCGCCGGGACCCGGACGTCGGTGAAGGACAGCTCCCGGGTGTCGGAGGCGTTCCAGCCGACCTTGGAGTACGGGGCCGCGACCGAGAAGCCCGGGGTGCCGGAGGGGACGATGATCGAGGAGATCAGCGGCTTGCCGTCCGGCTTGCGGCCGGTGACCGCCGTGACCGTCACCAGGCCCGTGATGTCCGTGCCCGAGTTGGTGATGAAGCACTTGGTGCCGTTGATCACCCACTCGTTCGTCGACTCGTCCAGGCGGGCCGTCGTACGGGTCCCGCCCGCGTCGCTGCCGCCGTCCGGCTCCGTCAGCCCGAACGCGCCCAGGATCTCGCCCGAGCACAGCCGGGGGAGCCACTCCCGCTTCTGCGCCTCCGTGCCGTACAGGTGGAGCGGCATCGCGCCCAGCGACACCCCCGCCTCCAGGGTGATGGCCACCGAGGAGTCCACCCGCGCCAGTTCCTCCAGGGCCACGCCCAGCGCCAGGTAGTCGCCGCCCATGCCGCCGTACTCCTCCGGGAAGGGCAGGCCGAACAGGCCCATGCGGCCCATCTCGCGGACGATCTCGTAGGGGAACTCGTGGTGCTCGTAGTACTCGCCGATCTTCGGCGCCACCACGTCGTGCGCGAACTCCTCGACCGTACGGCGGAGTTCGTCGAGTTCGGGGGAGAGGCGATGGTCCATGGCGGGTCACTGCTCCTTGTGGGACAGGGCTCGGACGGTGCGGGACGGGCTGGGTCGGCCCAGTTGTTCGGCCATCCAGACGCTGGTGGCGACCAGACGGTCGAGGTCGACGCCGGTGTCGATGCCAAGGCCCCGCAGCATCCACACGAGGTCCTCGGTGGCGAGGTTGCCGGTGGCGGACTTGGCGTACGGGCAGCCGCCGAGGCCGCCCGCGGAGGCGTCGACCGTGGTGACGCCGTGCTGGAGGGCGGCGTAGGTGTTGGCGAGGGCCTGGCCGTAGGTGTCGTGGAAGTGCACGCCCAGGATCTCCACGGGCACGCCGTGGCCGGTCAGCTCGGTTAGCAGGGCCCGGACGTGGCCCGGCGTCGCCACGCCGATGGTGTCGCCCAGGCTCAGCTCGTCGCAGCCCATCTCCAGCAGCGCCCGGCAGACGTCCACCACCTGCGGGACGGGCACCGGGCCCTCCCAGGGGTCGCCGAAGCACATCGACAGATAGCCGCGGACGTGGACGCCGGCCTGCTTGGCGCGCGTGACGACCGGTGCGAACATCGCGAGCGCGGCGTCCAGGGTGCGGTTGAGGTTGGCCTTGGCGAAGGACTCGCTGGCGCTGGCGAAGACGGCCACGCGGGTGGCCTTCAGCGCCAGGGCGCGGTCCAGGCCGCGTTCGTTGGGCACGAGCACCGGCAGGTCCACCGGGAGGTCGGCGACCTGCGGGAACAGCTCCTCGGCGTCGGCCAGTTGGGGCACCCACCTGGGGTGGACGAAGCTGGTCGCCTCGATCGTGGTCAGGCCCGCGTCGGCCAGGCGGCGGATGAACTGCGCCTTGACCGCCGTCGGGACCGTGCCCTTCTCGTTCTGGAGCCCGTCGCGGGCGCCCACCTCGTGGATGCGGACCCGGGCGGGCAGGCCGGGTTCGGGGACCGTCATGGGCAGGTTCACGGCGTCGCCTCCTCGTGGGGGGCGATCACGGCGAGCACCTGGTCCATGGCGACCGTCGCGCCGGGGGTGACGTCGAGTTCGGCGACCGTGCCGGCGTGCGGGGCGGAGACGACGTGCTCCATCTTCATCGCCTCCACCACCAACAGGCTCTGCCCCGCGGTCACTTCGTCGCCGAGTGCGACCTTCACCACCGTCACCGTCCCCGGCATGGGCGCGGTGAGCGAGTCGGCGCCCGCGTGCTGGGCGCCGGTGAGGGAGGCGGCCACCGGGTCGTGGTCGCGCACCTGCCAGGCGTCGCCGTCGCGGCCCAGCCAGGTGCCGTCCGGCAGGGCGGTGAAGGTGTGGGTGCGGCCGTCGAGCTGGAAGGTGTACCGGCCCCCGCTGACCGGGGTCGGCGGCCGCCCCGCGAGGGGTGTCTCCGCGCCGTCGAGCAGCACCTCCACCCCGCCGCCCGGGGTGCTGCGCACGCGGACGGTGAGCGGGTCGTGACCGGCGGCGTGCAGGTGGTGGGGCGTCCAGACCGGCTCGCCGCCCAGGCGCCAACCACTCGGCACGGAGTACGGGTCGACCCAGCCGGAGTCCGGCGCGGGGGCCAGGGCGGCGTGCCGCAGCAGCGCAGCGGCCGCGTGGACCTCCGGCGGTACGTCGGTGGGGACGAGCCCCGCCACCTCCCGCTCCACCAGCCCGGTGTCCAACTCGCCCGCCACGACCGCCGGATGGCCCAGCAGCCGCCGCAGGAACCCGGCGTTCGTCTGCACGCCGAGCGTGACCGTCTCCGCGAGCGCCGCCCGGAGCTTGCGGATCGCGGTCGCGCGGTCGGGGCCGTACGCGATCACCTTGCTCAGCATCGGGTCGTACAGGCTGCCGACCTCGGTGCCCTCGCTGAGCCCGGAGTCGGTGCGGACGCCGTCGCCCTCAGGCTCGCGCAGCCGCAGGACGGTGCCGCCGGACGGCAGGAACCCGCGCGCGGGGTCCTCGGCGCAGATGCGGGCCTCGACGGCGTGCCCGGTGAGCGTGACGTCGTCCTGGCCGAAGCCCAGCCGCTCGCCCGCCGCCACCCGCAGCTGCCACTCGACCAGGTCAAGACCGGTGATCAGCTCGGTGACCGGGTGTTCCACCTGGAGGCGGGTGTTCATCTCCATGAAGTAGTACGAGGAGGGGTCGTCGCCCGGGACGATGAACTCCACCGTGCCCGCGCCCCGGTAGCCGCAGGAGCGGGCCGCCTCGACCGCCGCGCCGCCCATCGACGCGCGCGTGGCCTCGTCGAGCAGGACGCTGGGCGCCTCCTCGATGATCTTCTGGTGGCGGCGCTGGAGCGAGCACTCGCGTTCGCCGAGGTGGACGACGTTGCCGTGGCCGTCCGCCAGGACCTGGATCTCGATGTGCCGGGGGCGGTCGACCCAACGCTCGACGAGGAGGGTGTCGTCACCGAAGGAGGCGCGGGCCTCGCGGCGGGCGGCCGCGATCTCCTCGTCCAGGAGGTCGAGGTCGCGGACCAGGCGCATGCCCTTGCCGCCGCCGCCCGCGGAGGGCTTGAGCAGGACCGGGGCGCCCAGGGCCCGGGCGGCGTCGGCCAGTTCGGGGTCGCGGCCGCCGGGGACCACGGGGACGCCCGCGGCCTGGACGGTCTCCTTGGCGCGGATCTTGTCGCCCATCAGGGCGATGGCGTCGGCGGGCGGCCCGATGAAGACCAGCCCCGCGTCGGCGCACGCGCGCGCGAAGGCCGCGTTCTCCGCGAGGAAGCCGTACCCGGGGTGGACGGCCTGGGCGCCGGTGCGGGCGGCCGCGTCGAGCAGCCGCTCCACCGACAGATAGCTCTCGGCCGCCGGAGCCGGGCCGATCCGTACCGCGGTGTCGGCCTCGCGGACGTGCCGGGCGTCGGCGTCGGCGTCGGAGAAGACGGCGACGGAACGCACCCCCATCGAGCGCAGGGTCCGGATCACGCGGACCGCGATCTCGCCCCGGTTGGCGACAAGCACTGTGTCGAACATCGTGTGGAAGTCCCTCACATCCGGAAGACGCCGAACTGGGGGTCACCCAGCGGCGCGTTGGCGCAGGCGGTCAGGGCCAGACCCAGGACCTGCCGGGTCTCCAGGGGATCGATGACCCCGTCGTCCCACAGCCGGGCCGTCGCGTAGTAGGCGTTCCCCTGACGCTCGTACTGCGCGCGGATCGGGTCCTTGAAGCTCTCTTCCTCCTCCGCGGCCCAGGACTCGCCGCGCGCCTCCAACTGGTCCCGCTTGACGGTCGCGAGGACCGAGGCGGCCTGCTCGCCGCCCATGACGGAGATCTTGGCGTTGGGCCACATCCACAGGAAGCGGGGGGAGTAGGCCCGCCCGCACATGGAGTAGTTGCCCGCCCCGTAGGACCCGCCGACCACGACGGTCAGCTTGGGCACGCGCGTGCAGGCGACGGCCGTGACCATCTTGGCGCCGTGCTTGGCGATGCCGCCCGCCTCGTAGTCCTTGCCGACCATGAAGCCGGAGATGTTCTGGAGGAAGAGCAGCGGGATGCCGCGCTGGTCGCACAGCTCGATGAAGTGGGCGCCCTTCTGGGCGGACTCGGAGAAGAGGATGCCGTTGTTGGCGACGATGCCCACCGGGTGGCCGTGGATGTGGGCGAAGCCGGTGACCAGGGTCTGCCCGAACTCGGCCTTGAACTCCGCGAAGCGGGAGCCGTCGGTGACGCGGGCGATGATCTCGCGCACGTCGTAGGGGGTGCGGGAGTCGACGGGCACGGCGCCGTAGAGGCCGTACGGGTCGACCTTGGGCTCCTCGGCGGTGCGCGCCTCCCAGGGGAGCGGTCCGCGCGCGGGCAGCGTCGCGGCGATGTCCCGCACGATCCGCAGGGCGTGCGCGTCGTCCTCGGCGAGGTGGTCGGTGACCCCGGAGGTCCGGGAGTGCACCTCGCCGCCGCCCAGCTCCTCGGCGGTGACGACCTCGCCGGTGGCGGCCTTCACCAGCGGCGGGCCGCCCAGGAAGATCGTGCCCTGGTTGCGCACGATGACGGCCTCGTCGCTCATGGCCGGCACGTAGGCGCCGCCGGCCGTGCAGGAGCCGAGGACCGCGGCGATCTGCGGGATGCCCGCGCCGGACATCCGGGCCTGGTTGAAGAAGATCCGCCCGAAGTGGTCGCGGTCGGGGAAGACCTCGTCCTGCATCGGCAGGAAGGCGCCCCCGGAGTCCACGAGGTAGAGGCAGGGCAGCCGGTTCTCCAGGGCGACCTCCTGGGCCCGCAGGTGCTTCTTCACCGTCATCGGGTAGTAGGTACCGCCCTTGACGGTGGCGTCGTTGGCGACGATCACGCACTCGCGCCCGCTGACCCGCCCGATCCCGGCGATGACACCGGCCGCCGGGGCCTGGCCCTCGTACATCCCGTCGGCGGCGAGGGGGGCGAGCTCCAGGAAGGGGGAGCCGGGGTCGAGCAGGGCGTCGACCCGGTCGCGCGGCAGCAGTTTGCCGCGCGCGGTGTGCCGGGCGCGGGCCTTCTCGCCCCCGCCGAGACGGGCGGCGGCGAGCTTGTCGCGCAGCTCCTCGACGAGTCGCCGGTGACCCCGCTCGTTGGCCCGCCAGGCCTCCGACGCGGGGTCCGCCGCGCTGTGGAGCTCCGGTGCCTGATGCATCCTCGCGATCCCCTCACCTTGTTAATGAGCGTTAACGCATTTCGTCCAGGTTAACGAGCGCTAACCTCCCTGTCTAGAATTGCCTCCATGGCCACCAGAACCGACGCCCCCACCCGCCGCGAGCAGATCCTCAAGGAGGCCGCTCGACTCTTCGCCGAGCGCGGCTTCCACGGCGTCGGCGTGGACGAGATAGGGGCCGCGGTCGGCATCAGCGGCCCGGGGCTGTACCGCCACTTCGCGGGCAAGGACGCGATGCTCGCCGAGCTCCTGGTGGGGATCAGCGAGCAGCTCCTCAGGGGCGCCCGGCACCGGCTGGCGGAGGTCGACGGCTCCGGCGCGTCGGAGGTCCTCGACTCCCTGATCGAGGGGCACATCGACTTCGCGCTCGACGACCGCCCCCTGATCACCCTGCACGACCGCGAGCTGGACCGCCTGCGCGACAGCGACCGCAAGCTCGTACGACAGCTCCAGCGGCAGTACGTCGAGCTGTGGGTGGGCGTGGTGCGCGAGGTGTACCCGGGGCTGACGGAACCCACGGCGCGCTCGGCCGTGCACTCGGTCTTCGGCCTGCTGAACTCGACACCGCACCTGGGGCGCCCCGGCTCGCTGCCGGGCCGCGGCGCCATGGCCGCTCTGCTGCACCGGATGGCCCGGGGGGCGTTCGCGGCGGCCGGGGAGTGACGAGCGTTACGGACGGGTTCCCCTGGACGGCTCTCGCTACCGGCCGGTACGGTGGATGAGCAAGCGCTTAGCCGTGCGGATCGCAACCATCGGTTGAGGAACCCCGACGGCGAGCAACCACCTACGCGACAGCGGCGCCGGCTCAGGCGCAAAGGAGGTGCGGCGGTGCGCCGTACGGTGTTCAACGAGGATCACGAGGCGTTCCGGGAGACCCTCCGGGCCTTCATCGAGGCCGAGGTCGTACCCGTCTACGACGAGTGGTTCGCCGCGGGCCAGGCGCCGCGCGACTTCTACTACAAGCTCGCCGAGCTCGGCGTCTTCGGCATCCGCGTGGACGAGGAGTACGGCGGCGCCGGCATCGACTCGTACAAGTTCGAGGCCGTGATGTACGAGGAGACGGCCCGCGCGGGCGTCCAGTTCGGCGGCTCCGGCGTGCACGTGCTGCTCGGCCTGCCGTACATCAAGATGCTCGCCACCGACGAGCAGAAGAAGCGCTTCCTGCCGAAGTTCGTCTCCGGCGAGGAGATGTGGGCCCTGGCGATGACCGAGCCGGGCACCGGCTCCGACCTCGCGGGCATGAAGACCACCGCCAAGCTCTCCGAGGACGGCACGCACTACGTCCTCAACGGCTCCAAGACCTTCATCACCGGTGGCGTCCACGCCGACCGCGTGATCGTCTGCGCCCGCACCTCCGCGCCGACCGCCGAGGACCGCCGGTTCGGCATCTCCCTGTTCGCCGTGGACACCAAGTCCGAGGGCTACTCCATCGGCCGCAAGCTCGACAAGCTCGGCCTGCGCACCTCCGACACCGCCGAGCTGGCGTTCGTCGACGTGAAGGTCCCGGTCGAGGACCTCCTCGGCGAGGAGAACAAGGGCTTCTACTACCTCGGCCACAACCTGGCCTCCGAGCGCTGGGGCATCGCCTTCGGCGCCTACGCGCAGGCCAAGGCCGCCGTCCGGTTCGCCAAGGAGTACGTCCGGGAGCGCACCGTCTTCGGCAAGCCCGTCGCGTCCTTCCAGAACACCAAGTTCGAGCTGGCCGCCTGCCAGGCGGAGGTGGACGCGGCCGAGGCCGTCGTCGACCGCGCCCTGGAGGCCCTCGACGCCGGTGAGCTCACCCCCGCCGAGGCCGCCAGCGCCAAGCTGTTCGCCACCGAGGTCGCGCACCGCGTGATCGACCGCTGCCTCCAGCTGCACGGCGGCTACGGCTTCATGAACGAGTACCCGATCGCCCGCCTGTACGCGGACAACCGGGTCAACCGCATCTACGGCGGCACCAGCGAGATCATGAAGTCGATCATCGCCAAGGACATGGGGCTGTAAGGTTCCGGAAAATCCCAGCCCGTAGCGTCGGCTCCATGAGTCAGGCACTTCAGGATCTCCTCGATCTGCTCGACCTCGAGCAGATCGAGGAGACCATCTTCCGCGGCCGCTCCCGGCCCGCGATCGTCCCCCGTGTCTTCGGCGGCCAGGTCGCGGCCCAGGCACTCGTCGCCGCCGGACGGACGGTCCCCGAGGACCGCCTCGCCCACTCCCTGCACGCGTACTTCCTGCGCACCGGGGACCCGGGCGCCCCCATCGTGTACACGGTCGAGCCCCTGAACGACGGCCGGTCCTTCACCACCCGCCGCGTGGTCGCCGTCCAGCACGGCAAGCCGATCTTCGCGCTGTCCGCCTCCTTCCAGAGGCACGAGGACGGCTTCGACCACCAGGCCCCCATGCCGCCCGCCCCCGACCCGGCCACCCTCCCCACCTCCGCGGACCGGCTGCGCGGCTACGCCCACATCGCCCCCGACGTCATCGAGAAGTTCCTGGAGGCCCGCGAGGCGATCGACCTGCGCTATGTCGACGAGCCGCCGTACGGGAAGTTCGGCGAGCCGCGCGAACCGCACTCCCAGGTCTGGTTCCGCACCAACGGCAAGCTGGCGGACGACCCCCTCCTGCACGTCGTCCTCGCCACCTACGTCTCCGACATGACCCTGCTCGACTCGGTCCTCCTCGCCCACGGGCGCGGCGGCTGGGCCGTCGGGGACGTCGTCGGCGCCTCCCTGGACCACGCGATGTGGTTCCACCGCCCCTTCCGCGCCGACGAGTGGCTCCTCTACGACCAGCAGTCGCCCTCCGCGCACGGCGGCCGCGGTCTCGGCCAGGCGCGCATCTACACCCGGGACGGACGGCTCGCCATCTCGGTGATCCAGGAAGGCGTGGTCCGCTCACCTCGGGAAAACTGAAGGGCATGACGAGCGGCAGCACTTCCGAGGACGACGGCGGCGGCGAGTCCACCTTCACGGTGATCGTCGCCGCCGTCGCCAATCTCGGCATCGCGGTGGCCAAGGCCGTCGCCGGTGTCATCAGCGGATCGAGCGCGATGCTGTCGGAGGCGGCCCACTCCGTCGCCGACACCGTCACCGAGCTGCTGCTGCTCACCGCGCTCAAACGCAGCGAGAAGCCCGCCGACGAGGACCATCCGCTGGGCTACGGGCCCGAGCGCTACATCTGGGCGATGCTCGCCGCCGTCGCCACCTTCGTCGGCGGCGCGGTCTTCTCCCTCTACGACGGTGTCCACACCCTCGTCGCCGGCGAGGAACTCGGCGACCCGCTCGTGTCGTACGTCGTCCTCGGCGTCGCCTTCCTGCTGGAGGGCTACTCCCTGCGGACCGGCGTCAAGCAGGCTCGGGGCGAGGCGGCCAGGTTCCGGGCGCCCTTCCGGGTCTATCTGCGCCACACACCCGACACCGCCGTGAAGGCCGTGGTCCTGGAGGACTCCGCCGCGCTCATCGGACTCCTGCTCGCCGCGGGCGGCCTGCTCGGCGGGCAGCTCACCGGCTCCGGCGCCTGGGACGGGATCGCCTCCCTGCTCATCGGGCTGCTGCTCCTCTACGTGGCCTGGGTGCTCGGGCGGTCCAACGCCGAGCTGCTCATCGGCCGGCCGCTGCCGAAGCCGATGCGGGAGCGGATCCGGGCCGAGCTGCTGGCGGTGGAGCACATCGAGGCCGTGCTGGAGCTGACCACCCTGGTCCAGGGGCCGCGGGAGGCGCTGGTCGCGGCCAAGGTCGACTTCCGGGACGTGTCGACGGCGGCCCAGATCGAGTGGGCCTGTGAACAGGCCGAGCTGCGGCTGCGGGCGGCGTTCCCCGGGGTGAGCCGGGTGTACCTGGACCCGACACCGGGGTACGCGCAGGACCGGACGCAGGGGCTGAACCCCTGGCCGTGACGCCGGGGTCCGGCCCGCCGCCCTACGCCAGCCCCGCCTCCGCCAGCAGATACGCCGTCATCGGGTCGTAGTGGCGGGGGCTGACGACGTGGTCGTCGAGGGGGACCGTGACCTGGACGGTGCCCTCCGCCTCGGCGAGGAAGAGCGCCGGGTCGTTGCAGTCGGCGTAGCCCACGGAGTCGACGCCGTGCTGACCGGCGTACCCCGCCCAGCCGTGGTCCGCGACCACCAGGTCCGGCAGCGGACGGCCCTCGCGCTCCAGCCCGGTCAGGATCGCCTTCATCGGCTCGCCGGAGTGGGTGTGCCACAGGGTGGCCCCGTGCTCCAGGACCGCCACGTCCGCGAACTGCATGACGTACCCCTCGTCCGTCTGGAGCCCCTCCGGGATCACGACGATCTCGCAGCCGGCGGCCCGCAGCGCGGCGGCCGTGGAGTGGTGGACCTCCAGGAGCCCGCCGGGGTGGCCGGTGGCGAACAGGACGCGCTGCCGACCGTCGGCGGCCTTGCGCAGCCGCGCCGCCATGCGCTCCAGGCCGTCCACGGTCAGCTCGGGGTCGATGGTGTCCTGGCCGTACCGGTACTCCGGGTCGTCGTTGACGCCCACCCGCTCCGCCATCACCGCGAGCACGTCCTGCTCGTCGGTCCAGCGGTCGCCGAGCTCCAGGCCGAGCCAGAAGTTGCGGACGCCGTTGGCCAGCTGACGGTAGTGGGAGAGGTTGTTCTCGCGGGGCGTCGCGACATCGCCCGCGATGCGGGTCCGTACGAGGTGGTCGACGAGCTCGGCGCGGCTGGGGGTCCCGGGTATCGGCATGCTGCCCATTGTGAGGCAGAGGGCCGCGGGCGTGCCGGGCGGACCGGCGGCTGGGACGCGGGTCACTGCCGCAGGGCGAACCACAACTCCATGCGTACGTCCGGGTCGTCCAGGTCCGCCTCCAGCAGGGACGCGCAACGAGCGACGCGTTGGCGGACGGTGTTGCGGTGCACGGCGAGGGCGACGGCGGTGCGGTCCCAACTGCCGTGCAGGGAGAGCCAGGCGCGCAGGGTCTCGGTGAGCGCCGGCCGGCCGTCGAGAGGCGCGAGGAGGGCGCGGGCGTGGGCCGCCGCCGCGTCGGGCGGGACCAGTGCGGCGAGCGCCGGGCGGGCGCCGTGCCGGACGAGCGCGGTGCGGGTCGCCCGGGCGCGGGCCAGGGCGCGGGCGGCCTGGGTGTCCGCGGACGGCCAGTCGCGCGGAGCGGCGGGGGCGCTGACGCCGAGGGTCCAGCCGGGCTGTGCCGCGGTGTCCCGCTCGGCCGGCACCAGGACCCGTACGACGTCGTCCGCCAGGTCCACCAGCGGCGACCCGAGCGCGGCCCCGAGCGCCGAGGCGGCGACGGCGTCGGGCGCCCGCACGTCGGGACGGGCGTGCACGACGACCCACCGCCCGCCGCCCAGCAGCCCGGCCACCTCCTCGGGCGGGGCGCCCAGCAGCAGCCGTACGAGGGCGAAGGACCGTGCCGCGCCGGAGCCGCTCCGGTGCTCGCCGGTGAGCAGGGAGAGCAGGACGGCGGCGACGGAGGCGATGGTGTGGTCGCCGGGCACCCCCTCGGGCGAGGCGACCCCGAGCACGAACCCCCGGCCCGGGCCGAGCCCGTAGGCGGCGAGGTGGGTGCCGGCGACGGTGTCGGTGGCGGTGGTGGTCGAGGAGGCGCGGCCGCTGACGATCTGCGGCAGCCGGGCGAGCGCGCCGCGCACGGCGTCGCCGGGGGCCCGGCCCGCCGAGGCGACCTCCGTCCCCTCCGGCCCGTACAGCACGGCCCACCCCCCGACCCGCTGGGCCAGCCGGCGCAGCACGGACGGCACCGGGTCCGGGCGGGAGGCCGCCGCCGCCAGGCTCTGCTGGGCCTCGGTGACCCGGCGCAGCTCGGCGAGGCGGGCCTGGGCCATGAGCTGCCAGACCGCGCGGGCCACCCCGGAGAAGGTGGTCCGCGGCGGGACCTCGACGAGCGGGAGCCCGGCCGAGTCGCAGGCCGCCACCAGCGCCGTCGGCACCGTGTCGTGCACCGGCGCCACGCCGAAGCCGAGGGCCGCGCCGCCCGCCGCCACGATCCGGGAGACGTAGTCGGCGAAGTAGCTCCCCAGGCCCGCCGCCTGCTGCCGCGGGACATGGACGCCGGCGGTCAGCAGCAGCTCGCCGCCCAGCAGGTACGGGTACGGGTCCGCCATCTCCGAGGCGTGCGCCCAGTGGATCGTCGTGGCGGGGTCGCGGGGGCCCGCGATCTGCCGCAGGCCGAGGTCCTCACGGGCCAGGAGCGCCGCGAGGGGCACCGGGGGAGTGGGCGGGACCGCGGGCTCCGGCATGATGTGCGTTTCCTTCACTCCGTACCGCCTGAATGGATGAAACGTACACTTCGCAGGCTCGGTCCGGCCACCTAGTGTGGCGATGACGTGTATCGCTCCGTGCGCGACGGCGCGCAGGAAAGAAGGCAGTACCTCATGACCAGCAACGAGACGCCCCGCGGCCCCGTCGACTCCTCCCGGATCCCGCGGTACGCCGGACCCGCGACCTTCGCGCGACTGCCCCGCCTCGACGAGGTCGGCCGGGCCGACGTCGCCGTGATCGGCGTGCCCTTCGACTCGGGTGTCTCCTACCGGCCGGGCGCCCGCTTCGGCGGCAACGCGATCCGCGAGGCGTCCCGGCTGCTGCGGCCCTACAACCCGGCGCAGGACGCCTCCCCCTTCGCCCTCGCGCAGGTGGCGGACGGCGGCGACATCGCGGTGAACCCGTTCAACATCAACGAGGCCGTCGAGACGGTCGAGGCCGCGGCGGACGACCTGCTGGCCACCGGCGCCCGGCTGATGACCCTCGGCGGCGACCACACCATCGCGCTGCCGCTGCTGCGCTCGGTCGCCAGGAAGCACGGCCCGGTCGCCCTGCTCCACTTCGACGCCCACCTCGACACCTGGGACACCTACTTCGGCGCCGAGTACACCCACGGCACCCCGTTCCGGCGGGCCGTGGAGGAGGGCATCCTCGACACCGAGGCGCTCTCCCACGTCGGCACCCGCGGACCGCTCTACGGCAAGCAGGACCTCACCGACGACGAGAAGATGGGCTTCGGCATCGTCACGTCCGCGGACATCTACCGCCGGGGCGCCGACGAGGTCGCCGACCAGCTCCGCCAGCGCATCGGGGACCGGCCGCTCTACATCTCCATCGACATCGACTGCCTGGACCCGGCGCACGCGCCCGGCACGGGCACGCCGGAGGCCGGGGGCATGACGTCCAGGGAACTGCTGGAGATCCTGCGCGGGCTGGCCGGGTGCAACCTGGTCTCGGCGGACGTCGTCGAGGTGGCCCCCGCGTACGATCACGCGGAGATCACGTCGGTGGCCGCGTCCCACACGGCGTACGAACTGACCACGATCATGTCCCGCCAGATTGCAGAGGCCCGCGCGCAGTGACCCACGACCACGACCTGGTGCTCCGTCCGACGCAGGCGCAGACCGCCGCCGCGCTGAACCCCCCTGCCGGCCGCACCGGCGGAGACCTGGTCGTGGAGACCCTCGCCGCGCTCGGCACGACCACGGTCTTCGGACTGCCGGGCCAGCACGCGCTGGGGATGTTCGACGCGCTGCGGCGGTCCGGCCTGCGCTACGTCGGACTGCGGATGGAGAACAACGCGGGCTTCGCGGCCGACGCGTACGGCCGGATCACCGGGGAGGCGGCGCCGCTGCTGCTGTCGACGGGGCCGGGGGCGCTGACCTCCCTGGCCGCGCTCCAGGAGGCGGCGGCGGCCTCCGCCCCGGTGCTGGCGATCAGCAGCCAGGTCCCGACCGCGGGGCTGGGCGGCGGCCGCCACGGCTATCTGCACGAACTCCCGGACCAGGCGGCCTCGTTCCGGGGCGTGGTGAAGTCGGTGCACACCGTCCGCAGCCAGTCCCAGATCCCCTCCGCGATCGAGGCGGCCTGGAGGTCGGCGCTGACGGCCCCGCACGGGCCGGTGTGGGTGGAGATCCCGCAGGACGTGCTGCTCGCCGAGACGGTGATCCCGGTCGTCACGGGCGGCGACGCGTTCCCGGAGGAGCTGCCGCCGCGCCCCGAACTGACCGCGGTGGCGGCCGACCTGCTCTCGAACGCGGCCCGGCCGGCGATCATCGCGGGCGGGGGAGTGGTACGGGCGGACGCGTCCGGCAAGCTGCGGCAGCTGGCGGAGGCCCTGAAGGCCGCGGTGGTCACCACCCCCGGCGGCAAGGGCGCGTTCCCCTGGCAGCACCCGCTGTCGCTCCAGTCCTGGATCGAGGACCGGCACACCACGGACTTCCTGGAGGACGCCGACGTCCTGCTGGTGGTCGGCTCGGGGCTCGGTGAACTCTCCTCGAACTACCACACGTTCAGGCCGCGCGGCCGGGTGATCCAGATAGAGGCCGACCTCGGCAAGCTGGAGTCCAACCACCCCGCGCTCGGTATCCACGCGGACGCGCGACTGGCGTTGCAGGCGCTGCTGGAGACGGTGTCGCCGCGACAGGACGAGGAGGCCGCCGAACGGGTCCGTGCCGTCCTCGCGAAGGTCTCCGACCGCATCGCCGCCCAGGAACTCACCCTGGAGCAGGACGTGTTGGCGTCCGTCCGCAAGGCGCTGCCCGCCGGCTGCCCGTCCTTCTGGGACATGACGATCCTCGCCTACTGGGCCTGGTCGGCCTTCGACGCCCAGGGCCCCAACCTCCTGCACTCCGCGCAGGGCGCCGGCGGCCTCGGCTACGCCTTCCCGGCGGCCCTGGGCGCGGCGGTCGCGGACCCGACCCGGCCGGTGCTGGCGGTGTCCGGCGACGGGGGCGCGCTGTACTCGATCGCCGAACTGGCCACGGCACGGCAGTACGACCTCGACGTGACGTGGCTGATCGTCGACGACGGCGGCTACGGCATCCTGCGTGAGTACATGACCGACGCGTTCGGGGAGGCGACGGGCACCGAGCTGAGCCGCCCGGACTTCGTGGCGCTGGCGCGGTCGTTCGGGGTCCCGGGTGTGCGGACCACGCCGCAGACGCTTCAGGCGGACCTGGCGAAGGCGCTGGGCGAGCCCGGACCGTCGGTGGTCGTCCTCCCCGCGGTGCTGCGGATGTTCGCGCCGACGCATCTGCGGAGCTGACCCGCACCGCGCGGGTGTGGGGCCCCGGCGGTACGGGTCAGCGGTCCAGCGGCGGCACTGCTACCAGATCGCCTCGACCCACTCCGGGTGGTCGATGAACGGGTTGCGGTTCTTCTGGTAGGTGTCGTAGATGACCTGGTTGCGGCGCTCCTCGAAGGCGCTCGGCGGGTCCGCCTCGTTCCAGGCCTTGAGGACGGCGAGCTTGCCCATGTAGGGGGCGGAGCCGTTGCCGACCTTCTCGTTGGGCTCCAGGTCGGCGAAGCCGTCGTCGCCCTCGTAGCGCACGGCCATGTAGAGGATCATGCGGGCCACGTCGCCCCGGTCCGCGGCGCGCGGCGCGAAGGAGTCGGAGTCGACGGTGCTGCCGCCGCCGTTGGTGGCGGCGCTGCCGCCGTTGTCGAAGTCGAGGTTGCCGCGGATGCTGTTGAGCTGGACGTCGCAGGCGCGCAGGTGGTGCAGGTCGGTGCCGGGGCCGGTCACCTCGCCGAAGTCGCCGTGGGACTTGGCCCAGGTGTGCTCGCGGTTCCAGTCGCCGAGGTCGCCGCCGTTGAGGGACTTGCTGCGGGAGACACCGCTGTAGAGCAGGAGCACGTTGCTGCTGTTGTTCGGGTCCTGGTCGGTGACCTTCAGGGCCTCCCAGACCGCGGAGTACGAGATCTTCGTCTGGCTGCTGATGATCGTGTGCAGCGAGGACTTCAGGCTCGTGCCGGTCTTCCCGATCGCGTTCTTGTAGTACGTCGAGTCGTAGGCCGTCGTGGTCGCCGCCGCCGGGGTCGCGGTCAGCGTGGGGGTGGCGAGGGCGACGAGTACGGCCGAGACGGCGAGCGCCAGGGACTTCGCGCGGCGGGTGCGTATGGGTCTCACGGGCATCGGGGGCTGTCCGTTCTACGCGTGTTGAATGGAGCGGGCAATCGGGAGCGTGACATGGACATGCGCTCCTGTAAATGGCCGGTACATGTCGATCAGATGACCGGAAACGGCATATCGCCCCTCTTCTACGCGAGTTGGCATACCGAAAGGCCCTCCGGCCCGTGGGCGGAGGGCTGTTGGTGGCCGTCGTGGGGGCCGGTGTGTCACCCGGCGTCGGACGGGTCCATGTACCGGGCGTTTTCGTGCGAATTGCCCCAGAGACCGGTAACGGATCGCACATTCATTCCCCGACTCGTGCAACCTTTCGGTCGAACTCGTGAGTCAACAGGGCATGACACAGGGGATATCGAGGCGTGCGAGATGGGTGGCCGGAGGCGCGCTCGTCGCGTGCGTGGCCGCCGCCACACCCGCCACGGCGGCCACCGCGCCGACCGTCAGCTGCACGTCGGCCACCGCCGGGCTCGCCGGCAAGCTGAAGAAGGACATCACGTCGGCGCTCGCCAACCGCAAGGGGACCATCGCGGTCGGCCTGTACGACCGTACGACCAAGACGACCTGCACCCTGCGGGCCGGCACGGCCTACGACTCCGCGAGCGTGGTCAAGGTCACCGTGCTCGCCACGCTGCTGTGGGACGCGAAGAGGAACGACCGGTATCTCACCGACCGCGAGAACACCCTCGCCAAGGCGATGATCACCAAGTCGGACAACGACGCGACCAGCAAGCTGTGGAAGCAGCTGGGCATGACGAAGATCAAGGGCTTCCTCGCCGCGGCGGGCATGACCCAGACCAAGCCCGGCGCGAACGGCTACTGGGGCCTGACCCAGATCACGGTCACCGACGAGCAGAAGCTGCTCAAGCTGATCACCGCGAGCAACACGGTCCTCAGCGACAACTCCCGCGCCTACATCTCGAAGTTGATGGGACAGGTCGTGTCGTCCCAGCGCTGGGGCACACCGTACGGCGCCGGCTCGAACGTCTCCGTGCACGTCAAGAACGGCTGGCTCCAGCGCTCCACGCACGGCTGGCGGGTGCACAGCGTCGGCACCTTCAAGGGCGGCGGGCACGACTACGTGATGACGGTGCTCACGCACGGCAACAGCACCATGAACTACGGCATCACGACCATCCAGGGCGTCGCCAAGGTCATCCACCGGGACCTCGCCGCGTCCTGACGCCCGGCGGACGCCCGCCCGTCACCCACCCGCCCTACGGTGACGGCCACGCGCATCAGAACCGCACTCGCGACCCTGACCGCCGGCCCGGCGGCGGCCACCTGCGTGACCGCCGCCGACCCCGCCCACGCCGCCCGGACGGGCAACGCCCCCACCCCCACCGACCCTGAGCTGCTCTCGTGAGGGTGGGAACCCGGCGCGTTCACCGCGGGCGCTCGTACGCGTCGACCGTCCCATCGCCGTTGTCGTCGAACAGGTAGTCGTAGGCGTCGCCGTAGCTGTCCCGGTAGCGCATGCACGTGCCCTCGGCGCGCAGCTCGGGCTCGCCGTCGTAGTGGCCGAGGTGGAGCGTCACCCGGATCCCGTCGTCGAGGGTGGTCGCGATGCCGTCGTCCACCTCCTCGACCGTGCGGCCGTCCGCGCGCCACGTGGCCCGCAGGGACGCCAGCGCCGCGCGGTAGTCCTCCTCGCCCGCGAAGTCCAGGTCCCAGGTGAAGGAGGGCTCGTCCCGGGTGACACCGCTCTCGTCGAAGCCGAGGTCGTCCACACACGACGAGCTGCCCTCCTGGGAGGCGTACGGCTCACCGGACGGCGCCGGGGACAGCGCCCGGTAGACGTCCTCGCCGGCCCGGGTGGTGGCCCGGACATGGGCCCGGAACTCCTCGGTGCTGTGCACGGGCCCGCCCTGCATCGCCTCGCACCCCTTCGCCGTCAGCCCGAGAAGCGCCACGAGGGCGACACCGAGCACGGGGACCATGATCGTCGACTTCATGCCGTCGATCAAAGCGGCCGGGGGCGGCGTGCGGCAGCGCTCCGCTACTCAGCCGGTCTGAGCAGCGGCACTCAGGCCGATTGTTGCGGAGGGATGAAATCCGGTTCTTTTCGCGTTGGTGCCTTCCGGAAGATCAGGACCACTCACCGACCGACGGAGGACACCCGCGTGAGCGCGCACCAGGGAGGGCCCGGGCGGGAACGAGCCGGCTGGGCACGGCGACTGGCCGGATACGCCTGGCGGTATCCGAAGGACGTCGTCCTCGCTCTCGGCTCCTCGCTGGTCGGCATGGCCGTCATGGCGCTGGTCCCGCTGATCACCAAGGTGATCATCGACGACGTCATCGGCGACCACAGCCGGGACATGGCCCCCTGGGCGGGCCTCCTCATGGGCGCCGCCCTCGTCGTCTACGTCCTGACCTACATCCGCCGCTACTACGGCGGCCGCCTCGCCCTCGACGTCCAGCACGACCTGCGCACCGACATGTACGGCACGATCACCCGCCTCGACGGCCGCCGCCAGGACGAGCTGTCCACGGGCCAGGTCGTCGGCCGGGCCACCAGCGACCTCCAGCTGATCCAGGGCCTGCTGTTCATGCTCCCGATGACCATCGGGAACTTCGCCCTGTTCGTGGTCTCTCTGGTCGTCATGGCCTGGCTCTCGCTGCCGCTCACCGCCGTCGCGCTGGCGGTCGCGCCCGCCGTGTGGTGGATCGCCAGGCGCAGCCGCAGCAAGCTGCACCCCGCCACCTGGTACGCCCAGGCCCAGGCCGCCGCCGTCGCGGGCGTGGTCGACGGGGCCGTGGGCGGGGTCCGGGTGGTCAAGGGCTTCGGCCAGGAGGAGCAGGAGACCGGCAAGCTGCGGGAGGTCAGCCGGCGGCTCTTCGCGGGGCGGCTGCGCACCATCCGCCTCAACTCCCGGTACACCCCCGCGCTCCAGGCCGTCCCCGCCCTGGGGCAGGTCGCGATGCTCGCCCTCGGCGGCTGGCTCGCGGTCCGCGGCCACATCACCCTCGGCACCTTCGTCGCGTTCTCCACCTACCTCGCCCAGCTGGTCGGCCCGGTCCGGATGCTCGCCATGGTCCTCACGGTCGCCCAGCAGGCCCGCGCGGGCACCGAGCGGGTGCTGGAGCTCATCGACACCGAGCCGTCGATGAAGGACGGCACCAAGGAACTGCCCGCCGACGCGCCCGCGACCGTCGAGTTCGACGACGTCTCCTTCGGGTACGCGGACGGGCCACCCGTCCTCGACGGCCTCAGCTTCGAGATCCGGCCCGGCGAGACCCTCGCCGTCGTCGGCTCCTCCGGCTCCGGCAAGTCCACCGTCTCCCTGCTGCTGCCGCGCTTCTACGACGTCACCCACGGCGCCGTCCTCGTCGGCGGCCACGACGTCCGCGAACTCACCCAGGACTCCCTCAGGGCGGCGATCGGCCTGGTCCCCGAGGACTCCTTCCTGTTCTCGGACACGGTCCGCGCCAACATCGCGTACGGCCGTCCCGAGGCCACCCAGGAGGAGATCGAGAAGGCCGCCCGCGCCGCCCAGGCGGACCGTTTCATCGCCGAGCTGCCCGAGGGCTACGACACCATGGTCGGCGAGCACGGCCTCACCCTCTCCGGCGGCCAGCGCCAGCGCGTCGCCCTCGCCCGGGCGATCCTCACCGACCCGCGGCTCCTCGTCCTCGACGATGCGACCTCCGCGGTGGACGCCCAGGTCGAGCACGAGATCCACGAGGCGCTGAAGCAGGTCATGCAGGGCCGCACGACCCTCCTCATCGCGCACCGCCGCTCCACCCTGAACCTCGCCGACCGCATCGCCGTCCTCGACCAGGGCCGCCTCGCCGACCTCGGCACCCACGAGGAGCTCCAGCGGCGGTCCGCGCTCTACCGGCGCCTGCTCACCGACCCCGACGAGCTCGGCGGCGTCTCGCCCGGCCACGCCCCGCCCCCCGCGCCCCGCGAGGACACCTCCGTACGGGAGGAGCTGGACGCCGAGTTCGACGCCGAGCGCGGCATCACGCCCCGGCTGTGGGCCGGGGAGCGCGACTCCCGGGACACGGCGCCGGCCGGCACGCCGGCCACCCCGGAGCTGCTCGCCCAGGTCGAGGCGCTGCCTCCGGCGACCGACACCCCCGACATCGACGAGGCCCGCGCGGTCACCCCGGAGGAGTCCTACGGCCTGCGCAGGCTGCTGCACGGCTTCGGCCCCGTCCTGCTGATCAGCCTCGGGCTCGTCGCCGTGGACGCCGGCATGGGGCTGCTGCTGCCGATCCTGATCCGGCACGGCATCGACTCCGGTGTCGGTGAACTCGCCCTCGGCGCGGTGTGGGCGGCCTCGCTGCTCGGACTGGTCACCGTGGGCGTGCAGTGGGCGGCACAGGTCGGTGAGACCCGGATGACGGGACGGACGGGCGAGCGCGTCCTCTACTCGCTCCGCCTGAAGATCTTCGCGCAGCTCCAGCGGCTCGGACTCGACTACTACGAGCGGGAGTTGACCGGCCGGATCATGACCCGCATGACCACCGACGTCGACGCGCTGTCGACCTTCCTCCAGACCGGCCTGGTCACCGCGTTCGTCTCGGTCGTCACCTTCTTCGGCATCATGGTCGCCCTGCTGGTGCTCGACGTGGAGCTCGCGCTGCTGGTGTTCGCGACGCTGCCGCCGCTGATCGTCGCCACGTACTTCTTCCGCAGGGCGAGCGTGAAGGCGTACGAACTGGCCCGTGAGCGGGTGTCGGGGGTCAACGCCGACCTCCAGGAGTCCGTCGCCGGGCTGCGGATCGTGCAGGCCTTCCGGCGCGAGCGGGACGGCGGGGTGCGGTTCGCGGAGCGCAGCGACGGCTACCGGCAGGCGCGGATCCGGGGGCAGTGGCTGATCTCCGTCTACTTCCCCTTCGTGCAGCTGCTGTCCTCGGCCGCCGCGGCGGCCGTGCTGGTCGCGGGCGCGGGGCGGATCGACGACGGGACGCTGACCACCGGAGCTCTGGTGGCGTACCTGCTCTACATCGACCTGTTCTTCGCGCCGGTGCAGCAGCTCTCCCAGGTCTTCGACGGCTACCAGCAGGCGACCGTCTCGCTGGGCCGGATCCAGGAGCTGCTGCGGGAGCCGACGTCGACGAAGGCGGCCGAGGAGCCGATGGAGGTGCTCTCGCTGCGGGGCGACGTGGCCTTCGAGGGCGTGCACTTCGCCTACGGCGAGGAAGAAGAGGCGCTCAGCGACGTCGAGTTGCGGATCCCCGCCGGGCAGACCGTCGCCTTCGTCGGCGAGACCGGCGCCGGCAAGTCGACCCTGGTGAAGCTGGTGGCGCGGTTCTACGACCCGACGGCGGGCCGGGTGACGGTCGACGGCACGGACCTGCGGGCACTGGACCTCACGTCGTACCGGCACCACCTCGGTGTCGTCCCGCAGGAGGCGTACCTCTTCCAGGGCACGGTCCGCGACGCCATCGCCTACGGCCGTCCCGACGCCACGGACGCCGAGGTGGAGGCGGCGGCCCGCGCGGTCGGCGCCCACGAGATGATCGCGACCCTGGACGGCGGCTACCTCCACGAGGTCGCCGAACGCGGCCGCAACCTCTCCGCCGGCCAGCGCCAGCTGATCGCGCTGGCCCGCGCCGAACTCGTCGACCCCGACATCCTCCTCCTCGACGAGGCCACGGCCGCCCTCGACCTCGCCACGGAGGCCCAGGTCAACCAGGCCACGGACCGCCTGGCGGGCCGCCGCACCACCCTCGTGGTCGCCCACCGCCTCACCACCGCCGCCCGCGCCGACCGGGTCGTGGTCATGGACCACGGCCGCGTCGTGGAGGACGGCACCCACGAGGAGCTGCTGGCCCTGGGCGGCCGGTACGCGGCCCTGTGGCGCACCTTCGTGGGGGAGGACGCGACCGCGGCGGCGTGAGGGCCGGCCGCGGAGGGCCCCGGCCTGCTTCGGTGACGGGCGTGCAACCATCCGACACATGTCCTGCGTCCGTACACCAGTACGCTCATCGCCGGGGTACGGGAGGACGACAGTGGCCATGGGGGCGATACGGCGGCGGCTGGCCGTCGGTCTTGCCGTGGTGACCGCATCCGGGGTGCTGGGGATCGCGGCACCGGGTCAGGCGCAGGCCGCCGACACGCAGTGCGAGGGGCGCAAGATCCGGACGTACACCTTCTCCACCGGCTCGGTGAAGGTCTACCGGCGCGGCCAGTCGCTGTGTGCCGTGACCGTCCCCAAGCGGGTCGGCACGCCGCGCACCATGATGGTCAGCCTGCGGGCCCGGGGCTTCGAGGCGGTCGTCGACCAGGGCGTCTACACCAAGCGCGCCGGTCCGGTGTGGTCCTACGTCGGCAGCCGCAAGGTGTGGATCAAGGGGCGGGTCGGCGGCGGCTCGTACTCGACCGGGGGCTGGGTACGGCTGTGACACCCCTCCGCCCGGGCGGGCGATCCCGCCAATAACCGAGGGTTTTCCCTGCTTCCCCTGGTGCGTACGGGAGTTGCTCCGATACGTTCCGCTCGCACATCTGTCTCACAGGGGAGGGTGCATGCGCAAGGCGCTCAGATGGCTGCTGGCGTTCACCGTGTTCATCGGCACGTTGAGCACGGCAGGGGCGGCCACCGCCGCCCAGCCGGAGGCCACCGGTACCACCGACATCAAGGAGAGGCTGCTCTCCATACCGGGGGTGAGCCTGATCGAGGAGAAGCCGTACACCGGGTACCGCTTCTTCGTCCTGGGCTTCACCCAGCCGGTCGACCACCGCCACCCGTCCAAGGGCACGTTCCAGCAGCGGATCACCGTGCTGCACAAGGACGTCTCCCGCCCGACGGTCTTCTACACCAGCGGCTACAACGTCTCCACGAACCCCAGTCGCCGCGAGCCGACCCAGATCGTGGACGGCAACCAGGTCTCCCTGGAGTACCGCTACTTCACCCCCTCCCGGCCCGAACCGGCCGACTGGAGCAAGCTGGACATCTGGCAGGCCGCCAGCGACCAGCACCGCGTCTTCAAGGCGCTGAAGAAGGTCTACAGCAAGAACTGGATCACCACGGGCGGCTCGAAGGGCGGCATGACCGCCACCTACTACGAGCGCTTCTACCCCAAGGACATGGACGGCGTCGTCGCCTACGTCGCCCCCAACGACGTGGTGAACAAGGAGGACTCCGCCTACGACCGCTTCTTCGCGAAGGTCGGCACGAAGGAGTGCCGCGACCGCCTGAACGCGGTGCAGCGCGAGGCGCTGGTGCGCCGGGAGCCGCTGGAGAAGAAGTACGCGGCGCTCGCGGCGGCCGAGGGCTACACCTTCTCCACCGTCGGCAGCCTCGACCGGGCCTACGAGGCGGTCGTCCTGGACTACGTGTGGGGCTTCTGGCAGTACAACCTGCTGGAGAACTGCGGTGACGACGAGCTGATCCCGCCGGACGCCAAGACCGCGACCGACGACCAGATCTGGAACTCGATCGACACGGTCTCCGGGTTCTCGTTCTACACCGACCAGGGCCTGACGCCCTACACGCCGTACTACTACCAGGCGGCCACCCAGCTGGGCGCGCCGACGATCAAGTTCCCGCACATCGAGAAGAAGTACATCCGCTACGGCTACCAGCCGCCGCGCAACTTCGTGCCGCGGGACATCGCCACCAAGTTCCAGCCGTACGCGATGCGCGACGTGGACACCTGGGTGCGCCACAACGCCCGTCACATGCTCTACGTCTACGGCCAGAACGACCCGTGGGGCGCCGAGCCGTTCCACCTCGGCAAGGGCGCGAAGGACTCCTACGTCTTCACCGCCCCCGGCATGAACCACGGCGCGAACGTGGCCGGTCTGGTCGCCGACCAGAAGGCCTTCGCCACCGCCCGCATCCTGGACTGGGCCGGTGTCTCCGACACGGCCGTCGCCGCGGCCAAGCCGCTGGCGAAGTTCGACAGCAGGCTGGACGTCAGGGACGTGGAGCGCGAGCCCACGCTGCGTCCGTAACCCCGGTGCCGCGCCCGGCCGTCGCTCAGACCGGCCGGGCGCAGCCCACCGGCCGCTCGCCCCGCAGCTGCACGTACAGGGCCGTCGAGACCGGGCACCCGGCGCGGCTCGCGACCGCCTTGGTCACCTCGTACTGCGGTTTCCGCTCGCCCGTGCCGTCGCACGACGTCTCGCGGACCTGCCCGTCACCGGAGCCGTAGACGCAGTCGCCGACGATGGTGCGCGGCCCGCCCCCGCCACCCGGGTCGCCCGGGTGCGGCGGGGCCAGGTTGCGCATGCAGGCGTAGCCCCGCGGGACCGCCCCGTCGCCGTCCTCGTCGCCGGCCGGGCTCTGGGCGCTGATGTGCAGCACGAAGTCCGTGGTCCCCGGGCACAGCGGACCGTCGCCCACCGTCCCGTCGAACCGCGCCACGACCCGTGCCGCCGCCCGCTCACTGGTGCACGCCACCTCGGTGAAGCTGGTCGTGCCGAAGGAACTGCACTCGTCGACCCCGAGGAACTCGCTCCCGTGGCCCGGGGTGCGGGTGGGCGCCACCACCTCGCCGAGCCGGCTGTCCGCGTCCGTGGCGTTCCCGTCCGCCGCGGTCCGGCACCCCGCCAGCAGACCGGCGAGCAGCGCCAGCAGCGCGCACACCACCCCCACGGAACATCTCTCACGCATCGCCGTCCCCCCGGATACCCGCGTCCAGCGTGACCCGCCGCGGCGGGCCCACGCCAGACATGTGGGGTGCTTTGCGCCCTTCGGGGGGCGTACGCCGGGTGCGCGGCGTACGCGCGCTACGTCGGGTACGACAGTCCGTGCCCGATCGGATAGAGCACCGCGGCCGGATCGTCGGCCCGCTGCACCGGCACCGGCAGCTTTCCGCGCGGCGCCACCCTCCCCGCGATCACCCGTGCGGCGGCCCGCAGTTCGACGTCGGTCCACGCGTACGAGGCCAGGTACGCGGGCACGCCGGGCAGGTGGGCCACGTCGTAGGGGTTGCGGACGGCGAGGGCGATGACCGGCCTGCCGGTCGCGAGCAGCTGCTCGACCAGGGTCTTCTGGCCGCTGGTCGCCGAGACGTTGTACGTCGCCACCACCACCGCGTCCACGTCCCGCGCCGCCGCGACCGCCTTGGCGACCGTGGCCGCCGAGGGTGCCGTACCGGTGGACAGGGCCGTGGCCGTGAAGCCGAGCTCGTTGAACGCGGCCGTGAGCACGCCGGTCGGGGGGCCCGTCGTCCCCGAGGGGGAGGCCGGGTCGGCGCCCGTCACCAGGAGCCTGCGCGGGGACAGGGGCAGCAGGTGCCCCTCGTTCACCAGCAGGGTCGTGGTCCGCTCGGCGATCCGGTCGGCCTGCGCGAGATGGGCGGGGATGCCGACCGTGCGGGTCACGTCCGCCTGCGCGACGTACGGCTCCCTGAACAGTCCCAGCCTCGCCTTCAGCCGCAGCACCCGCAGGATCGACTCGTCGAGCCGCCGCTCGGTCAGCTCCCCGTCCTGGACGGCCTTCAGCACCGCGTTCCAGGCGACGGCGAGGTTGGGCGGGTTGAGCAACTGGTCCACGCCCGCCTTGAGCGCGAGCACCGGCACCCGGTCGTCGCCGTACTTGGTGCGGACGCCCTCCATGCCGAGGGAGTCGGTGACGATCACCCCGTCGTAGCCGAGTTCCTCGCGCAGGATGCCCTGGAGGATCGGGCGGGACAGGGTGGCCGGGTCGCCGGAGTCGTCGAGGGCCGGGACCATGAGGTGCGCGGTCATGATCGAGTCGATGCCCGCGGCGATCGCGGCACGGAACGGCGGCGCGTCGAGCTTCTCCCACTCGGCGCGGGTGTGGGTGATGACCGGGAAACCGTAATGGCTGTCGACGGCGGTGTCGCCGTGCCCGGGGAAGTGCTTGGCGGTGGCCGCGACCTGCCGGGCGCGCTGGTACCCGGCGACCTCGGCGGCGACCATCCCGGCGACCGCGTCCGGGTCGGCGCCGAAGGACCGGACGCCGATGACCGGGTTCGCCGGGTTGACGTTGACGTCGGCGACCGGGGAGTAGTTCTGCCGGATGCCCATCGCCCTCAGCTCCCGCCCGGCGATCCGGCCGAGGGTGCGGGCGTCCCGGTGCGAACGGCCCGCGCCGAGGGCCATGGCGCCCGGGAAGAGCGTGGCGGGCTCGCCCACCCGGCAGACGATGCCGTGCTCCTGGTCGGTGGAGATGAGGACCGGCAGCCCGCGCGGCAGGGAGAGGGACGCCTTCTGGATGCCGTTGGAGAGGTCGGCGATCTGGTGCGGGTCCCGGGTGTTGTGCGCCCAGGTGAAGTAGATGATGCCGCCGACGCGGTACCGGTCGATCAGCTCGGCGGCCGTGCGGACGCCGATCTCCTTGAGGTTGGCGTCGATGTCGGCCTGGTCGGGGGCGGTGGCGGAGTGGCCGTAGACCCGCATCACGAACAGCTGGCCGACCTTCTCGGGCAGCGTCATGCGGGAGATGAGGGAGCGGAGTCTGGTGTCGTCGTGCGTGTTCTGGTCCGCGTGGGCGGTCCCGCCCAGGGCGAGCGTGGCGGCGGCGCCCGCGGAGGCGGCGAGGACGGTACGTCTGGAGGGCACGTGCGCTCCTTCCGGAGGTGATCCGTTGAAGGAAACTTCCGAGGAATCACCAATATCCGGGAAGTTTCTGCCAGTCAAGGGAGCGCACAGTACTGGGGAAGGGGCCGCCATCGGCGCTGTTGGAGGGGGGCGCGCCGATGGCGGCGTGCTGTCGGCCGCGGTACGGCGGAGAGGGTGGGTCAGCGTTCGCAGCCAGCAGCGAGGCCGACACCGCACCACGGTGACTCTCCGACAGCCTGCCGGTTGGACGAGCGGGGGTCGGGCGGGGTTCCCGGCTGGGCCCGGAATCCCGGAAGTCGGTGAGCCCGGGGCCAACGGGACGGATGAGCCGCGGCTGCGCTGACCCCGGGTGCGGAGATGACGGTGCCGGGAATCTCGTTCGACGACCCGGGGCGGGTACGCGAGACTTTCCCCGGTTTCCACGAGGCGTTGGCCGAGGTGTGAGGGAGCATCGAGCGGTGGGTTTCACCCTGGAAGGGCCGGTCCTGGAAGGCGCGTTGGTGCGCCTGGAGCCGCTGGCGCACCGGCACGCCGCCGGGCTGGCCGAGGCGGCGGAGGAGGAGCGGGGGACCTACGGGTTCACCTGGGTGCCGCGCGCGGACGAGGTGCCCGCCTACCTCGACGCCCAACTCGCCCGCGCGGCCACGGGACGGCTCGCGCCGTACGCGCAGATCGCGGTGGCCACCGGACGGGTGGTGGGCGCCACCTCCTTCTGGGAGCCGCGCAGTTGGCTGTCGGAGGACCGGCTCGACGCCGTCGAGGTCGGCTTCACCTGGCTGTCCGGCTCGGCCCAGGGCACGGGCGTGAACGCCGAGGCCAAGCTGCTGCTGTTCCGGCACGCGTTCGAGGTGTGGGGCGTCTCCCGGGTCGACCTGAAGACGGACGCCCGCAACGCCCGCTCCCGCGCGGCGATCGAGCGCGTCGGCGCCCGCTTCGAGGGTGTCCTGCGCAACTGGTCGCGCTCCTGGGCCCCCGGCGAGGACGGCCGGCTCCGCGACTCCGCGATCTTCTCCATCACGGCGGCGGAGTGGCCGCGGTGCCGGGAACGACTGGAGAAGCGGGTGGCGGGGTATCCACGAGGCTGAGCGGCACCCCCTCGCCGCAAGCGCGTCACACTCCCGGGTCGGTCAACGCGGCTGCCGACAACCGCAGTTGGTTCCGTACCGCGGCCAGGACCGGATCGGTCTCCGACCCCGTGCGCACGGCCGCGAAGACGTTCCGTGACGGCTGCTCGCCCCGGGTGGCGGGCACCGCCAGCCGCCGGTGCGCGTAGAGCGGCCGGACCAGGCGCGGGAGTCCGCGAGGCTGAGCGGCACCCTCTCGCCGCCGCGTGCACGCGTCACGCTTCCGGGTCGGTCAACGCGGCTGCCGACAGTCGCAGTTGGTCCCGTACCGCGGCCAGGACCGGATCGGTCTCCGACCCCGTGCGCACGGCCGCGAAGACGTTCCGCGAGGGCTGCTCGCCCCGGGTGGCCGGCGCCGCCAGCCGCCGGTGCGCGTAGAG
The DNA here is from genome assembly GCF_044386545.1 of Streptomyces sp. NPDC020489. Lineage (NCBI taxonomy): Bacteria > Bacillati > Actinomycetota > Actinomycetes > Kitasatosporales > Streptomycetaceae > Streptomyces > Streptomyces sp. NPDC020489. Next base: position 41,250 of record NZ_JBIRUZ010000008.1, on the reverse strand, counting down.
CGGCCGGACCAGGCGCGGGATCAGGGCCACGCCCGCCCCCGCCTCGACCAGCGCGGCCACGGCGCCCCAGTCGTCGACGGCGTGCCGGATGTCCGGGGTGAAGCCGGACGTCGCGCAGACCGCGCGGGCGATGGCGCCCACACAGCTGCGCGCGTCGCCCGCGATCCAGGTCTCGGCGGCCAGCTCCCGCAGGGCGACGGCCTCACGGTCCGCCAGCGGATGGTCCGCCGGGACGACGAGGTCCAGCACGTCCCGGAGCAGGTCGGTCCGGCTGTAGCGGCGGTCCGTGTGCGGCGGCGTTGCCGCGAAGTCCACGGCGACCGCCACGTCCACCTGCCCGGCGTCCAGGGCCGTGAAGAGGTCCGGCGGTTCCGACTCCACCACGTCCACCCGGACCTCGGGCAGCCGCTCGGCCAGCGCTCGCAGCACCCCCGGCAGCAGCCCCAGGATCGCGCTGGAGAAGCAGCCGATCGTCACCGAACCCCGGCCGCCGCTCCCGTACGCCGCCAAGTCGGCCCGCGCCCGCTCCAGTTGGGCGGCGATCGCGTCGGCGTGGGCCAGCAGGACCCGGGCCTGGCCGGTGAGGCGTACGCCCCGGCCGTCCCGTTCCGTCAGCGGAGCGCCGATCTCCCGGGACAGGGCCGCGATCTGCTGCGACACCGCCGACGGCGTCAGATGCAGGGCCTGGGCCGTGCGCGCCAGACTGCCCCGGCGCTGGAGTTCACGCAGGACGGTCAGGCGCCGCAGATCGACGGTGAAGGCTTGGCTTAAGTGTTCCATCGAAAAAGGTTAACTGGACCGAGGGCCGGGGATCGGAAACCATCGACGCCATGACCGCCTACCTGATCCTCCACGGCTGGCAGAACCACCGTCCCGAGGCCCACTGGCAGCACTGGCTCGCCGACCGTCTCGGCGCACTCGGCCACCGGGTCGCCTACCCCCAGCTGCCCGACCCCGACGACCCGGACCTGGAGACCTGGCTCGGCGCACTCGCCCGGCACCTCGCCGAGGACGCGCCGGACGTCGTCCTCGCCCACAGCGCCTCCGCGCTGCTGTGGCTGCACGCCGTGGCCCGGGGGACGGCCGGGACCGGTGACGTGGAGCGCGTCCTGCTGGTCGGCCCGCCCGCGCCCGCCGTCCTCGCACAGCATCCCGAGGTCGCCGGATTCGCCCCGCCCCCGCTGGAGTTCGCCCTCCCGGGCCCGACCCTCCTGGTGGCCGGCGACGACGACCCGTACTGCCCCGGGGGCGCCCGCGCGGTCTACGGCGACCCGCTCGGCCTGCGCACCGAACTGCTCCCCGGCGCCGGTCACCTGGACCTGGACGCCGGGTACGGCCCCTGGCCCGCCGTGCTGGACTGGTGCCTGGACCCGGGGACGAGGATCACGGGCCGTCCGTGAGGGGGCTGTCCTTGAGGGGGCCGTCCGTGAGAGGGTCGTCCGTGAGGGTCGCGCCCTCGATGGAGTCGTCCTTGCCGGGGTCGGACCCGTCCTCCTGGGGAGCCGCTCGCAGTTGCGGAGTGCTCGTGCCGACGTAGGCCACCGCGAGCACGCACAGCAGCCCGCCCGTGACCAGGGACGTGGCGCCCGAGGTCCACCCCGCGACCAGGCCGCCGCGCAGGTTGCCGAGGTGCGGGCCCGCCTGGCCGACGATGGTCTCGGCGGCGGTGACCCGGCCGAGGAGGGCGTCGGGGGTGCGGGTCTGCACGATGGTCGTACGGGACAGGACGGCGAGGGCGTCCGCCGCGCCCGCCACCGCGAGCAGGCCGAGCCCCAGCCAGGCGCTGGTCGTCAGGCCGAACAGACACAGCCCCGCACCCCAGGTCGCGGACGCGCACAGCATCACCGGACCGGGGCGGGCCAGCCGGGTCACCGGGCCCGACAGGGCCGTCGCGGCGACCCCGCCCACCGCCAGCGCGGACAGGAACAGCCCCAGCGTGCGCGGATCGCCGCCGAAGCGCTCCTCGTTGACGAGCGGGAAGAGGCTGGTCGGCATGGACAGCACGGTGGCCGCCAGGTCGGTCAGCAGCGCGCCGCGCACCACGCGGTGGCCGGTCAGGAAGCGCAGGCCGTCCAGGACGCCGTGCACCCCGGGGCGGGACTTGTCGCCCTCGGGCGGCAGCGCGGGGAGTCCGTAAACGCCGTAGAACGACAGCGCGAAGCTCAGGGTGTCCACGAGGTAGCAGACGCCGATGCCCCACCAGCCGAGCACGACCCCGGCGACCGCCGGGCCGACCAGCATCATCGCCTGGCCGGAGACCTGCTGGAGGGCGAGACCGGCGGCCACCTGCTCCTTGGGCAGCAGCCTGGGGACGAACACCCCCGCGGCCGGGGCGCCGAGCGCGGCGAACGACGTCTGGACCGCGACCAGCACCAGGATCACGGCCACCGGCGCGTGCCCGGCGAAGCCCTGCACGGTCAGCAGCAGGGAGCAGGCCATCGAGCCGACGGTGCCGGTGAGGAACAGCCGGCGCCGGTCCACCCGGTCCGCCCAGGCCCCCGCGAACAGACTGACCGCGACCATCGGCACCGCCTGCGCGATGCCGACCGCGCCGCTCCAGACCGCGCTGTGCGTCATGTCCCAGACCTGGTACATGACGGTGACCATGGTCATGAAGGAGCCGAGCGTGGAGGCCGTGCGCCCGAACAGCAGCCGCCGGAAGACGGGGGAGGTGCGCAGGGGCCGTACGTCGAGCAGGACGTCGGACAGGCTCATGAGAGCGGGACCGGGAGCGGGGTGGGCTGAGGCACCCGGGGACGTTAACCGTCCGCCCGCCTCCGGGCCACCGAATTAGTCACGCGCCCGCGGCGGCGGTCACCTGAGCGCGCGGCCGGTCACGCGCTGTCGTTCAGCAGCCGCGCCAGGTGCTCACGGCCGCCGCGCAGCAGCCCGGGCAGCGGCGCCGCCTTCTCGTACCACCGCTTCTCGTACTCCCAGCACAGCCAGCCGTCCCAGCCGTGCCGGGAGAGCACCTCGACGCACTCGGCGAGCGGCAGGACGCCGGCGCCGAGGGCGAGCGGGGTGGTGTCCTCGCTCGACGAGATGTCCTTGACCTGGACGTAACCGAGGTACGGGGAGAGCGCCGCATAGGTCTGCGAGGGCTGCTCGCCGCCCAGCCAGGTGTGCATGACGTCCCAGAGGGAGCCGACCTGACGGTGGCCGACCCGGCCGAGGACACGGATGGCGTCGGCACCGGTGCGGTGCGAGTCGTGGGTCTCCAGCAGGACGCGTACGTCGACGTCGGCCGCGTACCGCGCCGCCGTGCCCAGGCGCCGGGCCGCGATCGCGTCGGCCTCCGCGGCGGGCTGCCCGGGGCTCGCGCCGGGGAAGACGCGGATGTACGGGGCGCCCAGGTCGTGGGCGAGGTCGAGGAGGGCGCGGATCTCGTCGAGCACCGGCTCGTCGTCGCCGGGCGCGGCCACGCGCGCGTACCCGGCCAGGCCCAGGACCTCCACCCCGGCCGCCCGGAATTCGGCGGCCACGTCCGCGCGCGCGGCAGCGTCGATACCCGGGTGGACGGCCTCCTCCGGATGCGCGCGCAGCTCCACGCCGTGATAGCCGTGCGCGGTCGCGAGACGGAGCACCTCGGGGACGGGGAGACCGGGGACGCCGAGAGTGGAGAACGCCAGCTTCATGCCCCCGGACTCTACGCGTCAGCCCCGGACCCCGCTCAGCTCAAGGCACCGGCCCAGGCCGAAGGAGCGGTGCGGTGTCTCGCGACGAGGAGGAACCGCGGCGCCGGGAGAGGCGAGGGGCCGGGCTGGGCATGTCGCTGGTCCCCGGGACCAGGCGGCGACAGCGGACGCCGCGCGCGAGGTCGACGCCGGCGGCCACCAGTCGGCCTCCGATGCCGATGCCGAGGCCGCGCGCCTGAGGTTCGACCAGCGATGCAGCAGCCGCAGCCGGACGCGTGACCGGCGGCGCGTCCCGTACGCACATCACGCACCCCACAGCCCGGCCGTCGAGCGCGGCGACGATCCGGGCCACCAGCCCCTCGTAGCCGACGTGCCAGCCGTACTCGGCGGTCACCCGGGCCGGGCTCGCGCGGCAGGACGTCCTCTGCGGCGGGGAGGGCGGCCGTCGGAGAGCGGCCCGCGGACGGTGTCCCTCGCCGCGGCCGACCGGCGGACGGCACCGTGGCCGACAGCGCCCCACGGCCTCGTCCGCCCGCTCGACGGGCAGCGCGACGGCCTCCCGGCCGCGAGTGGCGAGCGTGACGCGCCGCCGCCGGGGGTCTCGGCGCGCGGGGGCACGCTCGACGAGCCCACGCCCGCCCGCGCCTGCCCACCCAGTCCCGCGACACCAGCTCCAGCTCCAGCGCTAGCTCTGGCTCCAGCTCTAGCCCTCGTTCCCCGCGGGCCGGTACACGCACAGCTGCACGCCCGTCTTGCCGGCCACCGTGGACACCAGCTCGAAGGGGCGCTTGCCGCCGTCCTCCGGGAAGATCGACTTGCCGCCGCCGAGGATCACCGGCATCACGATGAGCTGGAGCTCGTCCACCAGGCCCTCGGCGAGGAGGGTGCGCACCAGGGTGGGGCTGCCCATCATCGCCAGCTCGCCGCCCTCGGTCTCGCGCAGCGCGCGGATCCGCTCGACGGCCTGGGAGCCGGGGATCCGCTCGGTGTTGTTCCACGTCAGCTCGTCGTCGCCGAGGGTGTCGGTCACCACGTACTTCTTCAGCGAGTTCAGCCGGTCCGCGAAGGGGTCCCCGGCCCGCTCGGGCCAGGCCCCCGCCATCGTCAGATACGTCCGACGCCCGTACAGCAGGGCCTCCGCCCGCTCCATCCCCTCGGTGAACGCCGGGCCGAGCACCTCCTCGTCGAAGTACGGGTGCGACCAGCCGCCGTGCGTGAACCCGCCGTCGGTGTCCTCCTGCGGACCGCCGGGCGCCTGGACCACACCGTCAAGACTGATGAACTCGCTGACCACGATGCGCATGGGATTCCCTCCGGTGGGGCCGGCCGCGGATCGGTACCGCGTCGATCGGCGCTGCTGTGTTGATCGGTTACGGCAATGAGACCGGGGGACGCCGCGGAACTCATCGCAGCCTGCTGAGGAACTTTGTACCGCTCGCACGCCTTCAGCCTGTCCGGCGTTTGAGCACGAGGCCCGTCCAGGGCCGACGGGGTCTGGGGGCGAAGCCCCCAGGAGGCGGGGCCGAAGGGGCGGCAGCCCCTGGGGACGGGACGGGTAGGGGCGGCGGGGGCGAAAACAACCAGGGCCCAGAGCCCCCGCACCCCCCAACCCCCACCCCTCACCCCCGAGGCGCCCCCGAAGACCCCCGAACCATCAACTCCCCCCGGATCACCGCGATCCCCCCGGGCGGCGCCTCCTCCCGCCCCATCGCGATCCGCCCCGCCCGAGCCCCCGCCTCCGCCAACGGCAACCGCACCGTCGTCAGCGCCGGCACCGCGTCGATGCTGAACGGCAGGTCGTCGAACCCGGCGACGGACACGTCGTCCGGAATCCGCAGCCCCGAGTCCCGCAGCGCCGCACACGCCCCCAGCGCCACGGAGTCGTTCGCGGCCACGACCGCCGTGAGGGACGGGTCCCGCCGCAGCAGCTCCAGCGTGGCCTCGTACCCGGACCGCCGGTCGTACCGCCCGTGCACGGTCCAGCGCGGATCCTCCGAGATCCCCGCGTCGGCGAGCGCGGCCCGGTGTCCCTCCAGCCGGTGCCGGGTGGTGGTGCGCTCCTCCGGCCCCGCGATGTAGCCGAGCCGGCGGTGGCCGAGGCCGATGAGGTGTTCGGTCAGCTCCCGCCCGCCCCCGCGGTTGTCGAAGGTCAGCGCGATCGCCGGGGTGTCCGGCGCCGGCGGCCGCCCGCACAGCACCACCCGCGTCCCGGCGTCCTCCAGCTTGCGCAGTTTCGCCGCGACCGCCGCCGCGTGCGGGACGTCCTCGACGGCGCCGCCGGTCAGCACGACCGCCGCCGCGCGCTGGCGCTGGAGCAGGGTCAGATAGGTCAGCTCGCGTTCCGGGGAGCCCCCGGTGTTGCAGGTCACCGCCAGCCGCTCACCGCCCGCGCGCCCGCCGGGCCCGCCGATCTCGGACTGGATCGCGCCGGCCATGATCCCGAAGAAGGGGTCGGCGATGTCGTTGACGAGGATCCCGACCAGGTCGGAGGTGGCCGCGGCCAGTGAGCTGGCCGGCCCGTTCAGTACGTAGTCCAGTTCGTCCACGGCCCGCAGCACGCGTTCCCGGGTGGTCGCGGCGACGGGGTAGTTCCCGTTCAGCACGCGCGACACCGTCGCGGGCGAGACCTGGGCGCGCGCCGCCACGTCCGCCAGGGTCACCGTCATCTAGTCGTCCTCCGGTCGCGCATCTCAGTCGTACCTCGTTGTACACGCACAGGCGCACGGCATTGGTTTCGTGCGGGCCGTGCGGACCAGGCCACCCAGACCTTAAGGCCCCCACCCCCGGTTGTTCGCCCCCTCGAACAACTCAACCCCGTCACGGTCTTGTCCGGACCGCTGCCCAGAGGCTAGCTTCTACCATGATAGAAAGCGCTTGCTGTATCGCTCACCAGTAGAGGCGTACGCGGCGCCCACGACCGCGTACGAAAGCTGCGTACGACTCCTACGAAGGGACTGCCGTGACACGCAAGACGGTGCGTATCGCCATGAATGGTGTGACCGGGCGGATGGGTTACCGCCAGCACCTGGTCCGCTCCATCCTGGCCCTGCGCGAACAGGGCGGCCTCGACCTCGGGGACGGCACCGTGCTGTGGCCCGAGCCGATCCTGGTGGGCCGCCGCGAGCACGCGCTCAAGGCACTCGCCGAACAGCACGGCCTGGAGCACTGGGCGACCGACGTCGACACCGTCCTCGCCGACCCGACCGTCGACATCTACTTCGACGCCCAGGTCACCTCCGCGCGCGAGGAGGCGATCAAGAAGGCGATCGCGGCGGGCAAGCACGTCTACACCGAGAAGCCCACCGCCACCGGCCTGGAGGGCGCCCTGGAGCTGGCCCGCCTGGCGAACGCGGCCGGCATCAAGCACGGCGTCGTCCAGGACAAGCTGTTCCTGCCCGGCCTGCTCAAGCTGAAGCGGCTCATCGACGGCGGCTTCTTCGGCCGGATCCTCTCGATCCGCGGCGAGTTCGGCTACTGGGTCTTCGAGGGCGACTGGCAGCAGGCCCAGCGCCCGAGCTGGAACTACCGCGCCGAGGACGGCGGGGGCATCGTCGTCGACATGTTCCCGCACTGGGAGTACGTGCTCCACGAGCTGTTCGGCCGCGTGAAGTCCGTCCAGGCCCTGACCGCCACCCACATCCCGCAGCGCTGGGACGAGAACGACAAGCCCTACGACGCCACCGCCGACGACGCCGCCTACGGCATCTTCGAGCTGGAGGGCGGCGCCATCGCCCAGATCAACTCCTCCTGGGCCGTGCGCGTCCACCGCGACGAGCTCGTGGAGTTCCAGGTCGACGGCACCGAGGGGTCGGCGGTCGCGGGCCTGCGCACCTGTCGCGTCCAGCACCGCAGCGCCACCCCCAAGCCGGTCTGGAACCCGGACATCCCCGCCACCGAGGTCTTCCGGGACCAGTGGCAGGAGGTCCCGGACAACGCCGAGTTCGACAACGGCTTCAAGGCCCAGTGGGAGCTCTTCCTCAAGCACGTCTACGCCGACGCCCCCTACCAGTGGGACCTCCTCGCCGGCGCCCGCGGCGTCCAACTGGCCGAACTGGGCCTGAAGTCCTCGGCCGAGGGCCGCCGCCTCGACGTCCCGGAGGTCTCGCTGTGACGATCCAACTCCCTGACTTCAAGGGGGGATTCAGGGCCTACGAGCCCCGCCAGGAGCCCTTCGCCGCCACCTCCGGCACCCCCTTCACCTCCCGTACGGTCTTCTCGGCGGCGCACGTCGTCGCCGACCCGCTCGCCGACACCACCCCCGACTCCGCCGCCGCCGTCGACTGGGACGCCACCCTCGCCTTCCGCCGCCACCTGTGGTCCCACGGACTCGGCGTCGCCGAGGCGATGGACACCGCCCAGCGCGGGATGGGCCTGGACTGGGCGGGCGCGGCCGAGCTGATCCGCCGCAGCGCCGCCGAGGCCAGGTCGGTCGGCGGTCTGATCGCCTGCGGTGTCGGCACCGACCAGCTCACCGGCCCGGCGACCCTGGACGAGGTCCGCGCCGCCTACGAGGAGCAGCTCGCCCTCGTCGAGGAGTCCGGCGCCCAGGCCATCCTGATGGCCTCCCGCGCCCTCGCCGCCACGGCCAAGGGTCCCGAGGACTACCTGGAGGTCTACGGCCACCTGCTGCGCCAGGCCACCGAGCCGGTCATCCTGCACTGGCTGGGCCCGATGTTCGACCCGGCCCTGGAGGGCTACTGGGGCTCGTCCGACCTGGACGCGGCGACCGACACCTTCCTCCAGGTCATCGCCGCCCACCCCGACAAGGTCGACGGCATCAAGGTCTCCCTGCTGGAGGCGCAGCGCGAGATCGACATCCGCCGCCGCCTTCCGCAGGGCGTGCGCTGCTACACCGGGGACGACTTCAACTACCCCGAGCTGATCGCGGGCGACGAGCAGGGCTTCTCCCACGCCCTGCTCGGCATCTTCGACCCGCTGGGCCCGCTCGCCGCCGAGGCGGTCCGCGTGCTGGACACCGGTGACGCCAAGGGGTTCCGCGAACTCCTCGACCCCACGGTCGAGTTGTCCCGGCACCTCTTCCAGGCGCCCACCCGCTTCTACAAGACGGGCGTGGTCTTCCTCGCCTGGCTGGCCGGCCACCAGAGCCACTTCACGATGGTCGGCGGCCTCCAGTCGGCCCGCTCCCTGCCGCACTTCGCGCGCGCCTACGAACTCGCCGACGGCCTGGGCCTGTTCCGGGACCCGAAGCTGGCCGAGGAGCGCATGAAGAACCTGCTGTCCCTGTACGGGGTGACCCAGTGACCGACCTGTCCCGCTTCTCCATCAACCAGATGACGGTCAAGCAGCTGTCCCTGCCGGAACTGGCCGACGTCTGCGGCCGGTTGGGCGTCGTCAACGTCGGCCTGTGGCGCGAGCCCGTCCAGACGTACGGCGTCGAGGAGACGGCCAAGCTGGTCCGCGACGCGGGGCTGACCGTCACCACCCTGTGCCGCGGCGGTTTCTTCACGGCGATCGACCCCGAGGAGCGCGCGGCGGCCCTGGAGGACAACCGCCGTGCGGTCGACGAGGCGGCGACGCTCGGCACGGACACCCTGGTGCTGGTCTCCGGTGGCCTCCCGGCCGGCTCCAAGGACCTGCACGGCGCCCGCGAGCGCATCGCGGACGCCCTGTCGGTGCTGGGCCCGTACGCCGAGGAGCGCGGGGTGAGGCTGGCCATCGAGCCGCTGCACCCCATGTACGCCTCGGACCGCTGTGTGGTCTCGACCCTCGCCCAGGCCCTCGACCTGGCGGAGCGCTTCCCCGCCCACCAGGTCGGCGTCACCGTGGACACGTACCACATCTGGTGGGACGACCACGCGCCCGCACAGATCGCGCGCGCGGGCGCGGGCGGCCGTATCCACACCTTCCAGCTCGCGGACTGGACGACCCCCCTGCCGGAGGGCGTCCTCACCGGCCGCGGGCAGATCGGCGACGGCGCGATCGACATGCGCGAGTGGCTCGGACACGTGACCGCGGCGGGCTACACCGGCGCCATCGAGGTCGAGCTCTTCAACGACGTCCTGTGGGCACGGGACGGGCGCGAGGTGCTGGCGGAGACGGCGGCGCGGTTCGTGGAGCACGTCTCGTGATCGCGTAAAAATTTCTTGGGAATCCGTGCAACCCTCCCTCCACCTCGCGGGTCGTACGTGGCATCAGGACTTCTGGGGAGGGGATCTGGGGGGATCGCGGGGGTTCTGATACGGAGGGGAGACCCGAGGGGGCCTGGTCGACGGACCAGGCCCCCTCGAAGGTTTCCGGGCGGCTCAGAAGAAGACCCCGCACCTCAGCAGCACATTCGCGTACGGCCGCGCCTCGCCCGTGCGCACGACCAGCCGGGCGCCCGCCGACAGCTCCTTCAGCCGCTCGTGCGCGACCAGCTCCAGGCCCTGCGGGAAGTGCCCGTCCAGCAGCCGCGCCGCCGCCGGATTGGCGTCCCGTACCTCCGTCGCCGCCGTGGCGCCCTCCACGACCAGCTCCTCCAGCAGCCCCTCCAGCACCTCCGCGAACGACGGCACCCCGGCCCGGAAGGCGAGGTCCACGACCCGGGGGCCCTGGGGTATCGGCATCCCGGCGTCACACACCAGCACCCCGTCGCCATGGCCCAACTCGGCGAGGGCGCCGGAGAGATGACGGTTCAGGATTCCCGCCCTCCTCACAGCGCGTCGACCTCCGCCGCCGTCGGGAAGGACGCCTGCGCACCCTGCCTGGTGACGGCCACCGCGCCCACCCGGGCCGCGTACGCCGCCGCCTCGCTGAGGGAGGAGCCCGCGCCCAGCCGGTAGGCCAGCGCCGCGGTGAACGCGTCGCCCGCGCCGGTGGTGTCCACCGCGTCCACCGTCACGGGCGCGATACGGGCCACCCCCGCCGAGGACGCGACCAGCGCACCTTCGGCGCCCAGCGTCACGACCACCGACCGCGGCCCCTTCGCGAGCAGGATCCGCGCCCAGTCCTCGGGCGCGTCCCCGACCGCGGACGCGCCGAGGATCACCTTCGCCTCGTGCTCGTTGACGATCAGCGGGTCGCACGCGGCCAGCACCTCCGTGGGCAGCGGCCGCGGCGGCGACGGGTTCAGCACGAAACGGCTGCCCGGCGCCAGGTTCCGCACGACCTCCACGACCGTCTCCAGCGGGATCTCCAGTTGCGTCGAGACCACCCGCGAGGCGTGGAAGAGGCTGCTCGCGGTCCGGACGTCCTCGGGCGTCAGCCGTCCGTTGGCGCCCGGCGACACCACGATGCTGTTGTCCCCCGAGGGGTCCACCGTGATCAGCGCGACCCCGGTCGGCGCCCCGCCCACCAGCACGCCCACCGTGTCGACCCCGGCCGAGCGCTGCGAGTCCAGCAGCAGCCTGCCGTGCCCGTCGTCGCCGACCCGGGCGAGGAGTGCCGTACGGGCACCCAGCCGGGCGGCCGCGACCGCCTGGTTCGCGCCCTTGCCGCCCGGGTGGACGACCAGGTCGGAGCCGAGCACGGTCTCCCCGGCCGCCGGCCGGCGCTCGACGCCGATCACCAGGTCGGCGTTGGCCGACCCTACGACCAGGAGGTCGTAGTCGTACATGAGAATGCTCCCCTGGTAAGTGATTTCGGGCGGACGGCTCCTCAAGGGAACCGTCCGCCCGCTGTCCTCAGCCCGTGAAGCCGGCCACGTTCTGCTTCGTGACCACCTTCACCGGCACCATCACCGACTTCTCGACCTTCTCGCCCTCGGCGGCCTTCACCGCGTTCCGTACGGCGATCCTGCCCAGTTCGGACGGTTGTTGCGCCACGGACGCGTACAACGTGCCTGCCGTGACGGCCTTGAGACCGTCGCCGGTTCCGTCGAAGCCGATGACCTGGACGGACTTTCCGGCCTTGGAGCCCAGCGCCTTGATCGCGCCGAGCGCCATCTCGTCGTTCTCCGCGAAGACACCGGAGATGTCCGGGTGGGCCTGGAGCAGGTTGGTCATGACGTCCAGGCCCTTGGTGCGGTCCCAGTCGGCGGGCTGCTTGGCGACGACGTCGATCCCCGGGTAGGCCTTCAGGCCCTCCGCGAAGCCGGCGCCGCGCTCCCGGCTGGCGGAGGTGCCGGCCTGGCCCTGGAGGATCACGATCCTGCCCTTGCCGCCCAGCTTCTCGGCGAGCGACTTGGCGGCGAGCTTGCCGCCGGTGGTGTTGTCGGAGGCGACGAGGGCGGCGGTGGCGGCGTTGTTGACCGCGCGGTCCACGGCGACCAGCGGGATGTCCGCCTTGTTCACGGCCTTCGCCGCCGGGGTGACCGCGTCGGAGTCGACCGGGTTGACGATGATCGTGCCGAGCCTCGAACTGGTGAAGTTCTCCAGCTGGTTGGCCTGCTGGGAGGCGTCGTTCTGCGCGTCGGTCACGGTCAGGTCCACGCCCAGCCGCTTCGCCTCGGCCTGCGCGCCGGAGCGGATGGACACGAAGAACGGGTTGTTCAGCGTCGACAGGGACAGCCCGATCCGCTGCGACTTCCCCGCGTCCGAGGAACCGCTGTGCAGGAAGGAGGTGGCCCCGACGACCGCCGCCGCGACCACGGCCGCGAGGAGGTAGGTCGCCGCCTGCCTGCCCTTGCCGCCGGTCCCGCTCGCCGTGACCGGGGTCGCCCCGGCCTTGCGCCGCACGGTGTCCAGGAGCACGGCCAGCGCGATGACGACACCGATGACGACCTGCTGCCAGAACGCGGACACCGACAGCAGGTTGAGCCCGTTCCTGAGCACCGCGAGGATCAGCGCGCCGATCAGCGTGCCGGACGCCTTGCCGGTACCACCGGCCAGCGAGGCGCCGCCGATGACGACCGCGGCGATCGCGTCGAGCTCGTAGCCCTGCGCGGCCTGCGGCTGCGCGGAGGAGAGCCGGGAGGCGAGCACGATGCCCGCGGCGGCGGCGAACAGACCGGAGAAGGCGTAGATCGCGAGCTTCTGCTTCTTCACCCGCAGCCCGGACAGCCGGGCCGCCTCCTCGTTGCCGCCGATCGCGTACATCGCACGCCCGATGTACGTCCGGCCCAGCACGAACGCCGTGAGCAGACCCATCACCAGCATCACGAGCACCGGCACCGGCAGCCAGCCGCCGAGCGTGTCACCGAGGTGCGAGACGGACTCGGGGAAGGCGATGGGGGAGCCCTGCGAGATCACCAGGGACAGACCGCGGGCCACGGACAGCATGGCGAGCGTCGCGATGAACGGCGGCAGTTTCCCGTACGAGATCAGGAAACCGTTGACCAGGCCGCAGGCGATGCCGGTCGCGACGGCGAGGAGGACGGCGAGGACCACCGGCACGCCCTCGGACGTGGCGCTCCAGGCGAGGACGGTGGCGGAGAGCGCGGCGACCGAGCCGACCGACAGGTCGATGCCCGCCGAGACGATCACGAAGGTCACACCGAAGGCGAGGATGGCGGTCACGGCCGCCTGGACGCCGACGTTGAGCAGGTTGTCCGTCGTCATGAAGTCGCCGGACAGCGCCGACATGGCGATGACGAGGACGATCAGCGCGGTGAGCGCGCCGTTGTCGAGGAGCAGCCGGCGCAGCCCCGAGGCGCCCGTCGTGCCTTTGAGCGTGTCAGTGGCCACGGGGGGCCTCCTTGTCGATCGTGGTGGGGTTGCTGACCGCGAGGGCCATGACGGCGTCCTGGGTGGCCCGGTCCGCGGGGAGTTCACCCGCGATCCGGCCCTGGGCCATGACCAGGACCCGGTCGCTCATGCCGAGCACCTCGGGCAGGTCGCTGGAGATCATGAGGACGGCGGCACCGGCGGCCGTCAGTTCGTTGACGAGGTGGTAGATCTCGACCTTGGCGCCGACGTCGATACCGCGCGTCGGCTCGTCGAGGATGAGCACCTTGGTGTCGGCGAGCAGCCACTTGCCGATGACGACCTTCTGCTGGTTGCCGCCGGACAGCGTGCGCACCTGCTGCCCGAGCCCGGCCATCCGCACCCCGAGCTGCTCGGCGATCCGGGCCGCGTTCTCCCGCTGCCCCTTGAGATCGACGAGCCCCGCGCGCGTGGCCGAGCGCAGCGTCACCAGACCGAGGTTCTCCTCGACGGAGGCGTCCAGGAGCAGCCCCTGGCCCTTGCGGTCCTCGGGGACGAGCCCGATGCCGGCCGCCATGGCGGAGTTGACGTCGTGCCCCTTCAGCGGCGTCCCGGAGACCTTCACGGCGCCCCGGTCGTAGGGGTCCGCACCGAACACGGCCCGCACGACCTCGGTACGGCCGGCGCCGACCAGCCCGGCGATGCCGACGACCTCACCGGCGTGCACCTCGAAGGAGACGTCGTGGAAGACGCCGTCCCGTGTCAGCCCCTCGACGGTGAGCAACGCGGCGCCCTTCTCGGGCACTTCACGCGGGTACTGCTGCTCGATCGAGCGGCCCACCATGAGGCGTACGAGCTCGTCCTCGGGGGTCGTCGCCGGGACCTGCCCGACGGACCTGCCGTCGCGGATGACGGTGACCCGGTCCCCGAGGGCGGCGATCTCCTCCAGGTGGTGGGTGATGAAGACGATGCCCACCCCGTCCTCGCGCAGCGTGCGCACGATGGTGAAGAGCGTGTCGACCTCCTCGGAGGTGAGCACGGCGGTCGGCTCGTCCATGATCAGCACGCGCGCGTCCAGGCTGAGCGCCTTGGCGATCTCGACCATCTGGAGGCGGGCGATGCCGAGTTCCCGCACCCGCGCGCGGGGCGAGACGTCGACGCCCACGCGCGCGAGGAGCACCTCCGCGTCGGCCTCCATGCGCCCCCGGTCGATCATGCCGAGGCGGCGCGGCTGGCGGCCCAGGAAGATGTTCTCGGCGACCGTGAGGTCGGGCACGAGGTTGAACTCCTGGTAGATGGTGGCGATCCCGAGGCGCTCGGAGTCCTGCGCGCCCTGGATGCGCACCTCCTTGCCGGCGGCCAGGATCCGCCCGCCGTCCGGGGTGTAGGCGCCGGAGAGCATCTTGATGAGGGTGCTCTTGCCCGCGCCGTTCTCCCCGAGGAGGACGTGCACCTCGCCGCGCCGCAGATCGAAGTCGACGCCGTCGAGCGCGACCACGCCGGGGAAGGTCTTCCTGATGCCTTCGATGCGCAGCAACTCGTCCGGGTTGCTCACGACTGGCTCCTGTTCTGTGCGGGTGCCGGCCCGGGGGAGGCCGGCTGCTCGCCGCACGAGCGGCGTACGACGAGACGGGCGGGGAGGGTGACGGACCGCGGGGGCCGCCCCTCGATGCGGTCGACGAGCGCGCGCACGGCGGCCCGGCCCAGCTCGCCCGTGGGCTGGGCGACCGCGGTGATCGGAGGGTCGGTGTGCACGAACCACGGGATGTCGTCGAACGCGGCGAGCGCGAGGTCCTCGGGCACCCGCAGCCCACGCGCGCGTACGGCGTCGAGGGCGCCGAGCGCCATCAGGTTGTCGGCCGCGAACACGACCTCGGGCGGCTCGGGCAGGTCGAGGAAGCCCTCGGTGACCCGGCGGCCACTCTCGGCCTGGAAGTCGCCCTGTCCCGTGTAGGCGTCGGGGAGGTCGAGCCCGTGCGCGTGCAGGGCGTCCCGGAAGGCCTCCACGCGCTCGCGACCGGTGGTGGTGGCCGCCGGTCCCGCGATGATGGCGAGCCGCCGGTGCCCGAGCGCGTGCAGATGCGCGACCAGGTCCCGTACGGCCGCGCGCCCGTCGGCCCGTACCACCGGCACGTCCACGCCCGGGATCCACCGGTCCACGAAGACCATCGGCGTCCCCCCGCGCGCGGCGTCCAGCATCAGCGGGGAGCCGCCGTCGGTGGGGGAGACCAGCAGACCGTCGATACGGCGGTCCAGCAGGGTCCTCACATGGTGGTCCTGGAGGTCCGGCCGCTCGTCGGCGTTGCCGATGATGACGCTGTACCCCAGCGCGCGGGCCTCCTCCTCGACGGAGCGGGCCAGTTCGGTGAAGTAGGGGTTCATCACGTCGCTGATGACCAGACCGAGGGTGCGGGTCTGGTCGGTGCGCAGCGACCGGGCGACGGCGTTGGGGCGGTAGCCCAGGGTCTCGACAGCGGCCAGCACGCGTGCGCGTGCGTCCTCGCTGACCGACGGATGGTCGTTCAGGACGCGCGACACCGTGGCGACGGACACCCCGGCCTCGGCAGCGACGTCCTTGATGCTCGCCATCGCCGCTCCACCTCCTCGTGGAACTTCGGGAAACGCATGGAATCGATTACATCGATGTGTCCAGAGGATTGGAATCGATTACACGGATGATGGCAAGACCCCGAGACCGGATCGTGACGTCGCGGTCGGCGGCCGGGCGGATCAGGCTGGAAGGAGCGGAGAGTCGCGTCCAGGCCCCGCGGGGCCGGAGACGGAGGAGACATGACGTCCATGGCCCGGAACGACGTCCCTGTCGCCGTGGAGGGCGACGGGATCGAACTGCGCATGGCGCCCATCGGCGGCGGCATGTCGATCGGTTACTTCCACCTGCCCCAGGGCACCGACCTGGGACCGGCCCTCAAGGGCATGCCCGACGACGCCTGCCAGTGCCCGCACTGGGGTTACCTGCTCAAGGGCAAGGTGCGCATCCGCACCGCCTCGGGCTCGGAGGACTACGAGGCGGGCCAGGCCTACTACTGGGGTCCCGGCCATGTGCCGGAGGCGCTGGAGGACTGCGATCTCGTGGAGTTCTCCCCGACGGAGGAGTTCGAGACGGTCATCAACTACGTGAAGGAGCACGCCGGATAGGGGCGGGCCGCGGCCCCGGCGGGACTGTCGGTGGCGGGCGGTACCGTCGGATCATGGCCAATCGGACGGTGGGCGGGGGCGACGGCGAACGCCGGCTCGCCGTGCTCGAAGGCGTGCTGGAGCGCATCACGTACGCCAACGAGGACAACGGCTACACGGTCGCCCGTGTCGACACCGGCCGGGGCGGCGGCGACCTGCTCACGGTCGTCGGCGCGCTGCTCGGCGCCCAGGTCGGCGAGTCCCTGCGCATGGAGGGCCGTTGGGGCTCCCACCCGCAGTACGGCAAGCAGTTCACCGTCGAGAACTACACCACCGTCCTGCCCGCCACCGTCCAGGGCATCCGCCGCTATCTCGGCTCGGGCCTGGTCAAGGGCATCGGCCCGGTCTTCGCCGACCGCATCACCCAGCACTTCGGCCTGGACACCCTCCGGATCATCGAGGAGGAGCCGAAGCGGCTGATCGAGGTGCCCGGCCTGGGGCCCAAGCGCACCAAGAAGATCGCCGACGCCTGGGAGGAGCAGAAGGCGATCAAGGAGGTCATGCTCTTCCTCCAGAGCGTGGAGGTCTCCACCTCCATCGCCGTGCGCATCTACAAGAAGTACGGCGACGCCTCGATCTCCGTCGTCAGGAACCAGCCCTACCGGCTCGCCTCCGACGTCTGGGGCATCGGCTTCCTGACCGCCGACCGGATCGCCCAGTCCGTCGGCATCCCGCACGACAGCCCGGAGCGCGTCAAGGCGGGCCTTCAGTACGCCCTGTCGCAGTCCACCGACCAGGGGCACTGCTATCTCCCCGAGGAGAGGCTGATCGCCGACGCGGTCAAGCTCCTCCAGGTCGACACCGGCCTGGTCATCGAGTGCCTCGCCGAACTCGCGGCGCCCTCCGAGGAGGGGGAGGAGCCCGGCGTCGTCCGCGAGAAGGTCCCCGGCGAGCACGGCGAGGCCGTCACCGCGATCTACCTCGTCCCCTTCCACCGCGCCGAACTCTCCCTCTCCGCCCAGCTGCTGCGCCTCCTGCGCACCGACGAGGACCGCATGCCGGGCTTCCGGGACGTGGCCTGGGACAAGGCGCTGACCTGGCTGAAGGGCCGCACCGGCGCCGACCTCGCCCCCGAGCAGGAGGCCGCGGTCAGACTGGCGCTCACCGAGAAGGTCGCCGTCCTCACCGGCGGCCCCGGCTGCGGCAAGTCCTTCACGGTCCGCTCGATCGTGGAGCTGGCCCGCGCCAAGAAGGCCCGGGTCGTCCTCGCCGCGCCCACCGGACGCGCCGCCAAGCGCCTGGCCGAGCTCACCGGCGCCGAGGCCTCCACCGTCCACCGCCTGCTGGAGCTCAAGCCCGGCGGCGACGCGGCGTACGACAAGGACCGTCCCCTCGACGCGGACCTGGTCGTGGTCGACGAGGCGTCCATGCTGGACCTGCTGCTCGCCAACAAGCTGGCGAAGGCGGTCCCGCCGGGGGCGCATCTGCTCTTCGTCGGTGACGTGGACCAGTTGCCGAGCGTCGGCGCCGGGGAGGTCCTGCGCGACCTGCTCGCCGACGGCGGCCCGATCCCCGCGGTGCGCCTCACCCGCGTGTTCCGGCAGGCCCAGCAGTCCGGTGTCGTCACCAACGCCCACCGGATCAACGCCGGGCAGCACCCCGTCACCGACGGCATGCGGGACTTCTTCCTCTTCGTCGAGGACGACACCGAGGAGGCCGGCCGGCTCACCGTGGACGTCGCCGCCCGGCGAATTCCGGCCAAGTTCGGGCTCGACCCGCGCCGGGACGTCCAGGTGCTCGCCCCCATGCACCGCGGCCCCGCCGGCGCCGGCACCCTCAACGGCCTGTTGCAGCAGGCCATCACGCCGGGGCGGCCCGAGCTGCCCGAGAAGCGGTTCGGCGGAAGGGTGTTCCGGGTCGGCGACAAGGTCACCCAGATTCGCAACAATTACGAGAAGGGCGAGAACGGCGTCTTCAACGGCACCGTCGGCGTCGTCACCTCGCTCGACCCGGTCGACCAGCGCCTGACGGTGCTGACGGACGAGGACGAGGAGGTGCCGTACGAATTCGACGAACTGGACGAACTGGCCCACGCGTACGCGGTGACCATCCACCGCTCCCAGGGCAGTGAATATCCCGCCGTGGTCATCCCCGTCACCACCGGAGCATGGATGATGCTTCAACGGAATCTGCTCTACACGGCGGTCACCCGGGCCAGGAAGCTGGTCGTGCTCGTCGGTTCACGCAAGGCGATCGGTCAGGCGGTGCGCACGGTGTCGGCGGGGCGGCGCTGCACCGCCCTGGATTTCCGCCTCTCACCCGGCCCCCTGCGGGGGTGAGACGGGACGCGGTGCCACGCATCACGAAAAATGATCGATCAAATGAGTCATGAAGGTCACAGAGCCCTTCCGGAACCGGGTCGGGAGGGGCAGGATGGGCAAGTTGGCGGCACTGAGTGCCGCCGATAGGCCCAATGGTCGACCCCCAGTGCACTCTCCTGCGCCGAATGGGGGATGGTAGAGACAGTCAGGGCAACCTCGAAGATGAGGCACAACGTCGGGTGAGGGAAGACGTGAGCGACAACTCAGTAGTACTGCGGTACGGCGATGGCGAGTACACCTACCCGGTGATCGACAGCACCGTCGGCGACAAGGGCTTCGACATCGGCAAGCTCCGCGCCCAGACCGGTCTGGTGACGCTGGACAGCGGCTACGGCAACACCGCGGCCTATAAATCCGCCATCACCTACCTCGACGGCGAGGCGGGCATCCTCCGCTACCGCGGCTACCCGATCGAGCAGCTGGCCGAGCGCTCCACCTTCCTGGAGGTCGCCTACCTGCTGATCAACGGCGAGCTCCCGACCGTCGACGAGCTCACCTCGTTCAAGAACGAGATCACGCAGCACACCCTGCTGCACGAGGACGTCAAGAACTTCTACCGCGGCTTCCCGCGCGACGCGCACCCGATGGCCATGCTGTCGTCGGTGGTCAGCGCCCTGTCGACGTTCTACCAGGACAGCCACAACCCCTTCGACGAGAACCAGCGCAACCTCTCGACGATCCGGCTGCTCGCCAAGCTTCCGACCATCGCGGCGTACGCGTACAAGAAGTCGATCGGTCACCCGTTCGTCTACCCGCGCAACGACCTCGGTTACGTCGAGAACTTCCTGCGGATGACGTTCTCGGTCCCGGCGCAGGAGTACGAGCTCGACCCGGTCGTCGTCTCGGCGCTCGACAAGCTCCTCATCCTGCACGCCGACCACGAGCAGAACTGTTCGACGTCGACCGTCCGCCTGGTGGGCTCCTCCCAGGCGAACATGTTCGCGTCGATCTCCGCCGGCATCTCCGCCCTGTGGGGCCCGCTGCACGGCGGCGCCAACCAGTCGGTGCTGGAGATGCTGGAGGGCATCCAGGCCTCCGGCGGCGACGTCGACTCCTTCATCCGCAAGGTGAAGAACAAGGAGGACGGCGTCCGGCTGATGGGCTTCGGCCACCGGGTCTACAAGAACTTCGACCCGCGCGCGAAGATCATCAAGGCCGCCGCGCACGACGTCCTCTCGGCGCTGGGCAAGTCCGACGAGCTGCTGGACATCGCCCTCAAGCTGGAGGAGCACGCGCTCTCCGACGACTACTTCGTCTCGCGCAGCCTCTACCCGAACGTCGACTTCTACACCGGCCTGATCTACCGGGCCATGGGCTTCCCGACCGAGATGTTCACGGTCCTGTTCGCCCTCGGCCGCCTCCCGGGCTGGATCGCCCAGTGGCACGAGATGATCAAGGAGCCCGGCTCCCGCATCGGGCGCCCCCGCCAGATCTACACGGGCGTGGTCGAGCGCGACTTCGTCCCCGTCGAAGAGCGCTGACCCGCCTCTGAGACGACCGGGCCCCGCACACCAGGAGTGTGCGGGGCCTTCGTGTGTCCGGGCGCATGCGAGCGGCGCGCAGCCGGGCGCACAAAGGCGCGTACCCGAGCGGGCAGAGGCGCGTGTCCGGGCGTACAAAGAAGAAGGCGCCCCGGCGCCAGTCCCCCCACGGGCCGACGACCAGGGCGCCTTCCCATGTCCCGGTGCGGATTCCCCCCACGGGATCCGGCCGGGCGTCTGAGAGACCAGCGCCTGAATTCGCTGTCTTCCGGTACTGCCAGGTACTGCCGTTGAGCAGAACGAGCAAAAGTCGCCGTACTGCTCTGTGTGCGATCTGCCGGGACAGCGCACGGTCGGGAGGGCCGCTCAAAGCTTCCCGGCGTACGTGTCCCGGCAACGCATCTCTGAGGAAGTCCCCCAAGACATCCCCAGATGCCAGGATGCGCCCCCCAAGACGCGGCCTGACATCGCAAACTTAGACCTTCGAAGCCCTTCGATGGTTACGTTCACGTCACTGTGATCTGCGTCTCTTGCATATGTCCGAAAAATACGCAAGGGGCCCGATACGTCGATCGAGGCCTCAGCGTAAGGATGATGCGCGAGCCTTGTGAAGAGCTTATGTGAGTGGCGCGCCGGACTCCAGAGGGGCCCCTCAACGGAATGCGCGCAGCCGCAGGCTGTTCGTCACCACGAAGACCGAGGAGAACGCCATCGCGGCGCCCGCGATCATCGGGTTCAGCAGTCCCGCGGCGGCCAGCGGCAGCGCGGCCACGTTGTAGCCGAACGCCCACACGAGGTTGCCCTTGATCGTGCCCAGCGTCCGCCGTGACAGCCGGATCGCGTCGGCGGCCACCCGCAGGTCCCCGCGCACCAGCGTCAGGTCGCTCGCCTCGATCGCCGCGTCCGTCCCCGTCCCCATGGCCAGACCCAGGTCCGCCGTGGCGAGCGCCGCCGCGTCGTTGACGCCGTCCCCGACCATCGCGACGACCCGGCCCTCGTCCCGCAACCGCCGTACGACGTCGACCTTGTCCTCGGGCAGCACCTCGGCCACGACCCGCTCGATCCCGACCTGCCGGGCCACCGCCGCCGCGACCGCCTGGTTGTCCCCGGTCAGCAGCACCGGCGTCAGCCCCAGCGCCCGCAGCTGCCGCACCGCCTCGGCGCTGGTCTCCTTCACCGCGTCGGCGACGGCCACCACACCGCGCGGCACGCCGTCCCAGCCGACCACCACGGCCGTACAGCCGCCGCTCTCGGCCTCTTCCCTGGCGCGGGCCAACTCCGGCGGCAGGACGTCGTAGAGGCGCCCCACGGCCACGTCATGGCCCTCCACGCGGCCGCGTACGCCACGCCCCGGCACGTTCTCGAACCCCTCGACCTCCGGCAGCGGCCCCACGCGCTCCTCGGCGCCGGCCGCGACCGCCCGGGCCACGGGGTGTTCGGAGGCGTGCTCCAGGGCGCCCGCGAGCCGCAGCAGCTGCTTCTCGTCGGTGCCCTCGGCGGCGTGGACCTCCCGCAGGGTCATCCGTCCGGTGGTCACGGTGCCGGTCTTGTCGAGGACGACGGTGTCGACGCGGCGGGTGGACTCCAGCACCTCGGGACCCCGGATGAGGATGCCGAGCTGCGCGCCCCGACCGGTGCCCACCATCAGCGCGGTCGGCGTGGCCAGCCCGAGGGCGCACGGGCAGGCGATGATCAGAACGGCGACGGCGGCGGTGAACGCGGCGCCCGTGTCCCCGGTGACGCCGAGCCAGGCCCCGAAGGTGGCGACGGCGATCAGGACGACCGCCGGTACGAACACGGCGGAGATCCGGTCGGCGAGCCGCTGCACCTCCGCCTTGCCGTTCTGCGCCTCCTCCACCAGCCTCGCCATCCGCGCGAGCCGTGTGTCGGCGCCCACGCGCGTGGCCGCCACGACGAGCCGCCCGCCGACGTTCACGGTCCCGCCCGCGACGGCGGACCCCGCGCCCACGTCCACCGGCACCGACTCGCCCGTCAGCATGGACGCGTCCACGGCGGAGGCGCCCTCGACGACGGTGCCGTCGGTGGCGATCTTCTCCCCGGGCCGTACGACGAACCGGTCCCCGACCACCAGCCGGTCCACCGGGATCCGCACCTCGCGCTCGCCCGCCCGTCTCCCGCCGCCGCTCTCGACCGGGAGCGCGCCGCGCTCGCCCTCCTCGGGTCGCAGCACGGCCACGTCCCGCGCGCCCAGCTCCATCAGCGCCCGCAGCGCCGCCCCCGCGCGGCGCTTGGAACGGGCCTCCAGGTAGCGGCCGAGGAGGATGAAGGCGGTGACCCCGGCGGCCACTTCGAGGTAGATGGTCGAGGTGCCCTGCGCGCGGGAGACGGTGAACGCGAACTCGTCCTTCATGCCCGCCATCCCCGCGTCCCCGAGGAACAGCGCCCACAGCGACCAGCCGAAGGCGGCCAGTGTGCCCAGCGAGACCAGGGTGTCCATGGTGGCCGCGGCGTGCCGCGCGTTGGTCCAGGCGGCCCTGTGGAAGGGCAGGCCGCCCCAGACGACGACGGGGGAGGCGAGGGTGAGCGCGAGCCACTGCCAGTTGTCGAACTGGAGGGCGGGGATCATCGACAGCAGCACGACCGGGACGGCGAGGAGCGCGCTGACGACGAGACGCTGTCGCAGCGAGGCCGACTCCGGGCCCTCGGCCGGGGGTTCCTCGCGCGGCGGCGCGGGTTCCTGGGCGGTGTACCCCGTCTTCACCACCGTCGCGATCAGGTCGGCGACCCCGACCCCCTCGGCGTAGGTGACCTTCGCCTTCTCGGTGGCGTAGTTCACCGTGGCGGTGACCCCGTCCATCCGGTTGAGCTTCTTCT
Source organism: Streptomyces sp. NPDC020489 (assembly GCF_044386545.1). NCBI lineage: Bacteria > Bacillati > Actinomycetota > Actinomycetes > Kitasatosporales > Streptomycetaceae > Streptomyces > Streptomyces sp. NPDC020489. Next base: position 18,262 of record NZ_JBIRUZ010000008.1, on the reverse strand, counting down.
CCACGCGGGCGGCGCAGGAGGCGCAGGTCATCCCGCCGATGAGCAGCTCGACCTCGGAGGCGGGGGTCGTCGGAGGGTGGGGGGTGCCGGCCATCTTCGTACTCCGGGTGGGGGAGCGCCCTTCAGGGCGCGGGAACTGCGCGTCGAGCCACGAGGGTGCCGTGGACGCTGCACGGCCCGTCGTGGCTCGACGCCTTCGCGATCGGCGCGGTCCGTTCCGGGTCAGGCCTTGCCGACGAGCTCGAACCCGGCCTCGTCCACGGCCGCCCGGACCGCCGCCTCGTCCAGCGCCGCCTCGGAGACCACGGTGACCTCGCCGGTCGACGCGACGGCCTTCACCGAGCTGACGCCCGCGATCTCGGAGATCTCGGCGGACACGGAGCCCTCGCAGTGTCCGCAGCTCATTCCGCTCACCTTGTAGACCGCGGTGACGGAACCCTGGGTGTCGGTCTGGGCGCTCATGTCGTTCTCCTCGATGAGGTGTGTGACGTTCTGTGTCCCCCAGCCTATACCCCTAGGGGGTATTTCTCCAAGAGGGCTCGCGCCGTGCCGGCGTCCGCTCCCCTTCGAGGGGGGCGCGGGAACGCGCGCGACCGGCCACGATGTACCCGCGGAGGAAACGGCGACGGGAGAGCCCATTCATGCGGGCAGTGGTGTTCGAGCAGTACGGCGGGCCGCTTCAGGTGCGCGAGTTCCCCGATCCCCGGCCGGCACCGCACGGTGTCGTCGTACGGGTCGAGGCCACCGGTCTGTGCAGAAGCGACTGGCACGGCTGGCAGGGCCACGACCCGGACATCACGCTCCCGCACGTCCCCGGCCACGAGCTCGCCGGTGTGATCGAGGCGGTCGGCGCCCAGGTGAACCACTGGCGCCCCGGCGCCCGCGTCACCGTCCCCTTCGTGTGCGCCTGCGGCACCTGCCCCACCTGCGCCGCGGGGGATCACCAGATCTGCCCGCACCAGACCCAGCCCGGCTTCACGCACTGGGGCTCCTTCGCCCAGTACGTGGCCCTGGACCACGCGGACGTGAACCTGGTGGCGATCCCCGACGACCTGTCCTGCGCCACCGCGGCAGCGCTGGGCTGCCGGTTCGCCACGGCGTTCCGGGCGGTCGTGCAGCAGGGCAGGGTCGCCGCGGGGGAGTGGGTCGCGGTGCACGGCTGCGGTGGGGTCGGGCTGTCGGCGGTGATGATCGCGGCGGCGTCGGGGGCGCGGGTGGTGGCGGTGGACGTGTCGCCCCGGGCGCTCGACCTGGCGCGGACCTTCGGCGCCGTGGAGTGCGTGGACGCGTCCCGGACCGAGGACACGGCGGCGGCGGTCCGTGATCTGACCGGCGGCGGCGCCCACCTCTCGCTGGACGCCCTCGGCTCACCCGTCACCTGCGCCGCCTCGGTCAACTCGCTGCGCCGGCGCGGCCGTCACCTCCAGGTGGGCCTGCTCCCGTCACCCTCGGGCACGACCCCCGTCCCGATGGCCCGCGCGATCGCCCTGGAGCTGGAACTCCTCGGCAGCCACGGCATGGCCGCCCACACCTACCCGCCGATGCTGGAGCTGGTCCGGGCGGGTCTCCTGCGGCCCGATCTGCTGGTGACGTCCGCGATCGGCCTGGACGCGGCGCCCGCGGCGCTGGCCGCGACGGGGACGGCGCCGGGGGCGGGGGTGACGGTCATCGAGCCGTGGCGGTGAGGGCGGCCCACTCGTGGTCGAGGAGGCCCATGACGACCTCGTCGACCCAGGCGCCGTTCTTGAACTCGGTCTCCCGCCGGAGCCCCTCCCGCACGAAGCCGACCTTCTCGTACACGCGCAGCGCCCTGTGGTTGAAGGCGTACGCCTCCAACTGGACGCGGTGCAGCGCGAGGTGCTCGAAGGCGTAGCCGACGAGGAGCCGGACCGCCTCCGTCCCGATCCCCCGGTCGCGCCCCCGCGGCCCGATCAGCGTGCGGAAGGTGCAGCTGCGGGCGGCCGGGTCCCACTCGTACAGCACGACCTCGCCGAGGACCTCACCGCTGACGGGGTCGCACACGGCGAGGTCGAGCCGGTCGGGCTGGTCGGCGCGGGAGCCGTACCAGGCCCGGAGGCGTTCCGGGGTGAGTTCGTCGGCCGGGTCGCCGGTGAAGCGGCGGACCTCGGCGTCACCGAGGATCTCCCCCATGGCCTCGGCGTCGGCCTGGACGAACGGACGCAGCACGGTCTTCTCACCGGCCAGCACGGGTTTGACGGAGAAGTCGCTCATGGCGGGACTGTGCCAGAGCCGGCCTCCTTCCGGCCCGGCGTTTTCCGCGGGGCGCCGGCTGCCCGCGAGCCACGAACCCGCGGGCACCCGCTCGCCACGACCCGGGACGGCGGGGAGGCCGGGTCAGTCCTCTCTGCGCCCGCGGTTGCCCGGCCGCGAGGCGACCCAGGCCCGCACGGTGTCCGCGTACCAGAACGGCTTGCCGCCCTCGACATGGTCGGGTGGCGGCAACAGCCCGTGTTTGCGGTACGAGCGCACGGTGTCCGGCTGCACCCGGATGTGCGCCGCGATCTCCTTGTACGACCAGAGCCTTCGGTCGGTCATGAGTGGCACCTCCCCGCGCGCACCGCGGCGGCGGCCGGGAACGGCCGTCGGGGGTACCGGGCGCTGCGCTGGCGATCACAAAGCCTGTGCCCGGTGAACGACGCAGCGTGACCGCAGGTCAGGGCCTGTGCACCGCGTGTGACGCAAGACCCGCGTATACGCGACATGTGTGACACGAAGGGGGCGTTTGTGACGCGAGTGCAGCAAAGGCGCACGCGGGCGCACGGGCGAGTCGCGTTGACAGGCGACTGGTAGGGCTCCCAGGACCCCTTGCCGACGGGGGCGCGGGGAACCGCGCGACAAGCCACGTACCACCGGCACGCGCCCGCGCACAGCACCCCATGAGGCGCGACCCCCGCCCGGCGCTCTCTACGCCCCGCAGGACCTCAGGAACGCCCGGGTCCGCCGGGCGATCGGCAGCGGCTTGTCCGGCTCGCAGGGATACATGTCCTGCTCGACGATGGCGAACAGGTCCACGTCCAGCTTCTGCGCGGCCTCCAGCACCGGCCCCAGTGCCGGCACGCCCGACGGCGGCTCGCACATCACGCCCTGCGCCACGGCCGGCCCGAACGGCGTCCCCTTGGCCCGTACGTCGGCGAGGATCTCCGGATCCACCTGCTTGAGGTGCAGATACCCGATCCGTGAGCCGTAGGTCTCGATCAGCTTGACGCTGTCGCCGCCGCAGTACGCGTAGTGCCCGGTGTCCAGGCACAGGGAGACCAGCGAGGAGTCCGTCCCGTCGAGGAAGCGGACCACGTTCTCCTCGCTGTCGATGTGGGTGTCGGCGTGCGGGTGGACGACGATCCGCAGCCCGTACTCCTCCCGGACCCGCTGTCCGAGCCGTTCGGTCAGCGAGGTGAGGTTGCGCCACTGCTCGGGCGTCAACGTGTCGGGCTCCAGCACCTCGCCGGTCTTGTCGTCCCGCCAGAAGGACGGGATCACCACGAGATGGGAGGCTCCCATGGCCTGGGCCAGCACCGCGTTGTCCGCGACGTGCGCCCAGGTCTTCTCCCAGACCGACTCGCCGTGGTGCAGTCCGGTGAAGACCGTGCCGGCGGAGACCTTCAGACCCCGGCGGCGCACCTCCTCGGTGAGGACCGCGGGATCGGTCGGCAGATACCCGTACGGCCCCAGCTCGATCCACTCGTAGCCGGAGTCGGCGACCTCGTCGAGGAAGCGCTGCCAGGGGACCTGTCGGGGGTCGTCGGGGAACCACACACCCCAGGAGTCGGGAGCCGACCCGATCCGGATGCGCGACAGTGAGGGCTGAGGTGACAACGACGTCATGCCGGTCAGCTTCCGGGTGGGCAGCAAGCGCTGTCAAGGTCTGGTCCGAATGTCTGGACAAAACATTGACAGGGCGCCGCGTCGGAGGCTAGAAAGCCGGGGGAGAGTCGATGCGAAGGGAACTCGATGGCGTACGACCTGATCACCATGGGGCGGATCGGAGTAGACATCTATCCGCTGCAGACGGGCGTCCCGCTGCCGCAGGTGGAGACCTTCGGCAAGTTCCTCGGCGGCTCGGCCACCAACGTCGCGGTCGCCGCCGCCCGGCTGGGACGCCGTACCGCGGTGATCACCCGGACCGGTGACGACCCCTTCGGGACCTACCTCCACCAGGCACTGAAGGACTTCGGCGTCGACGACCGCTGGGTCACCCCGGTCCCCGGACTGCCCACCCCGGTCGTCTTCTGCGAGATCTTCCCCCCGGACGACTTCCCGCTCTACTTCTACCGCGAGCCCAAGGCCCCGGACCTGGAGATCGACGCGCACGAGCTCGACCTCGACGCCATCCGCGACACGCGGATCTTCTGGGTCACCGGCACCGGCCTGAGCGAGGAGCCCAGCCGTACGGCGACGCTCGCGGCCCTCGCCCACCGGGCCAGGGCGGGCACCACCGTCTTCGACCTCGACTGGCGCCCCATGTTCTGGCGTGACCCGGCCGCCGCCCGCCCCTTCTACGAGGAGGCCCTGCGCCACACCACCGTCGCGGTCGGCAACCTCGACGAGGTGGAGGTCGCGACCGGCGTGCGCGAACCCCGTGCCGCGGCCCAGGCGCTGCTGGACGCGGGTGTCGAGCTCGCCGTCGTCAAGCAGGGCCCCAAGGGTGTCCTGGCCGTCGACAGCAAGGGCGAGGAGGCCGAGGTCCCGCCGCTGCCGGTGGACGTCCTCAACGGGCTCGGCGCCGGCGACGCCTTCGGCGGCTCCCTCTGCCACGGCCTCCTCGAAGGCTGGGACCTGGAGAAGATCATGCGGCACGCCAACGCGGCCGGCGCCATCGTCGCCTCCCGGCTGGAGTGCAGCTCGGCCATGCCGACGGCACAGGAGATCGACGCCGCGATCACCGCGGGGGCCGTCAAGTGAGCGTCGACGTCTCCGAACTCGTCCGCCTGCGCACCCGGCACCCCGAGGCCGTCGCGGAGGCCGCCGCCCGCCGGACCCGCAGGCCGCTGCTCGGCGACAACGGCCGCCTGATGATCGTCGCCGCCGACCACCCGGCCCGGGGCGCCCTCGGCGTGGGCGACCGCAAGCTCGCCATGGCCAACCGCGCCGACCTGCTGGAGCGCCTCGTCCTTGCGCTCAGCCGCCCCGGCGTCGACGGCGTGCTCGCCACCGCCGACATCCTCGACGACCTGCTGCTGCTCGGCGCCCTCGACGGCAAGGTCGTCATGGGCTCGATGAACCGCGGCGGCCTCCAGGGCGCCCGTTTCGAGCTGGACGACCGCTTCACCGGCCACCGCGCCGAGGACATCGAGCGCCTCGGCTTCGACGCCGGCAAGCTGCTGCTGCGCATCGACTACGACGACCCGGGCTCCCTGACCACCCTGGAGTCCACCGCCCGCGCCATCGACGACATGGCCGCGCGCCGGCTCCCCGTCTTCGTCGAGCCGTTCATCAGCAGCCGCACCGAGGCCGGCAAGGTGCGCAACGACCTCTCCGCCGAGGCCGTCACCCGGTCCATCGCCATCGCCTCGGGTCTCGGCGGCAGTTCGGCCTACACCTGGCTGAAGGTCCCCGTCACCGAGAACCCCGACGACATGGCCGAGGTCATGGCCACCTCCACGCTCCCCGCGGTGCTGCTCGGCGGCGAGGTCGGCGACGACCAGGACGGGGCGTACGAGAAGTGGCGCGGGGCACTCCAACTGCCCACCGTCCAGGGCCTGGTGGTCGGCCGTTCGCTGCTCTACCCGGCGGACGGGGACGTGGCCGCCGCCGTGGACACCGCCGTAGGACTGCTGTGAGGGCCGGATGACGACCAAGGATCTGTACATTCCCCAGGGCGCCTCGAGCAGCGCCCGGTACACCGTGGACATCGATCCCGAGCGGGCCGGCTGGACCTACTGCGCTCTGCGGGTCGTCACGCTGGAGCCGGGTGGCACCCACGCCTTCACCACCGGCGACAGCGAGTGGATCATCCTTCCGCTGGAAGGCGGATGTACCGTACAAACAGACGAGATCGAGTTCCAACTCCTGGGCAGGGAAAGCGTGTTCGCGTCGGTCTCCGACTTCGCGTACGTGCCCCGCGACGCCCGGGCAACGATCGCCTCCGGCGCGGGAGGCCGCTTCGCCCTGGCAGGAGCGAAGTGCGAGCGACGACTCCCCGCCCGCTACGGCCCCGCGCCGGAGGTCCCCACCGAGGAGCGTGGCAGCGGCAACCGGCTGCGCCACGTCCGCAACTTCGCCTCCGCGGACGCCTTCGACTGCGACAAGCTCATCGCCGTCGAGGTCATCACCCCCGGCGGCAACTGGTCCTCCTACCCGCCCCACAAGCACGACGAGCACCGGCCCGGCGAAGAGGCGGAGCTGGAGGAGATCTACTACTTCGAGATCGACGGCCCGAACGGTTTCGGCTACCAGCGCGTGTCCCCCTCCCGCGAGGGCGGAGCGGACGTCCTCGCGGAGGTCCGCTCCGGCGACGCCGTCCTCGTCCCCGACGGCTGGCACGGGCCGTCCATCGCCCAGCCCGACCACGACATGTACTACCTGAACGTCATGGCGGGACCGGGGAAGACCCGGGAGTGGCGGATCTGCTTCCACCCGGACCACACGGAGGGCTACCGATGACCACCCGCCTGACCGTCGCGCAAGCGCTGGTCCGCTTCCTGGCCGCCCAGTACACCGAGCGCGACGGCGTACGGCAGCGGCTGATCCCCGCGACCTGGGGCATCTTCGGCCACGGCAATGTCGCGGGCCTCGGCCAGGCGCTCGTCGAGTACGGCGCCGACATGCCCTACCACCAGGGCCGCAACGAGCAGTCGATGGTGCACGCGGCGGTGGGGTACGCGCGGCAGTCCAACCGCCTGTCCACCCACGCCGTGACGACGTCCATCGGCCCCGGCGCCACCAACCTGGTCACCGGCGCCGCCCTCGCCACCATCAACCGCCTCCCGGTCCTGCTCCTGCCCGGCGACACCTTCGCCACCCGGGCCCCCGACCCGGTCCTCCAGCAACTGGAGGTCCCCTACGCCGGCGACCTCAGCGTCAACGACTGTCTGCGCCCGGTGTCCAGGTACTTCGACCGGGTGACGCGCCCCGAGGCCCTGATCCCCGCCGCCCTCCAGGCGATGCGCGTGCTCACCGACCCGGTGGAGACGGGCGCGGTCACCCTCGCCCTCCCGCAGGACGTGCAGGCCGAGGCCCACGACTGGCCCGAGGAGTTCTTCGCCGAGCGCACCTGGGCCGTCCGCCGCCCGGGCGCCGACCCCGCCGAACTCGCCGAGGCGGTACGGGCGATCAGGGCGGCCCGCCGCCCGCTCGTCATCGCCGGCGGCGGGGTCCACCACAGCCGCGCCGAGGAGGCGCTCGCCGAGTTCGCGGAGGTCACCGGCATCCCCGTCGCCTCCACCCAGGCCGGCAAGGGCTCCCTGCGCTTCGACCACCCCCAGGACGTCGGCGGCGTCGGCCACACCGGCACCGCCACCGCCAACGAACTCGCCCGCCAGGCCGACCTGGTGATCGGCGTCGGCACCCGCTACACCGACTTCACCACCGCCTCCCACACCCTCTTCGCGGGCGACGGCGTCCGCTTCCTCAACCTCAACATCGCGTCCTTCGACGGCCACAAGCTCGCCGGGCAGCCCCTCGTCGCGGACGCGCGCAGCGGCCTGGCCGAGCTGACCGCGGCCCTGCGGACGCACGGGTACCGGGTCGGCGACGCGTACGTCCGCGAGTACCGCGAGGACAAGGACCGCTGGGAGCACCGGGTCGACGCCTGCTACGAGGCCGAGGAGCCCGACCTGCGCCCGACGCAGCCGCAGGTCCTCGGCGCGCTGGACGCTCTCGTCGACGAGTCCGACGTGATCATCAACGCGGCCGGCTCGCTCCCGGGCGACCTGCACAAGCTGTGGCGGGCCCGCTCCCGGGACCAGTACCACCTGGAGTACGGCTACTCCTGCATGGGCTACGAGATCCCGGCGGCGATCGGCGTGAAGATGGCCGCCCCCGAGCGCAACGTCTGGGCGCTGGTCGGCGACGGCACCTATCTGATGATGCCGACCGAGATCGTGACCGCCGTCCAGGAGGGCGTCGCGATCAAGATGCTGCTCATCCAGAACCACGGGTACGCCTCGATCGGCGGGCTGTCGGAGTCGGTGGGCGGCGAGCGGTTCGGCACCGCCTACCGCTACCAGTCGGACGACGGCACCTACACCGGGGCCCCGCTCCCGGTGGACCTGGCCGCCAACGCGGCCAGTCTGGGCATGCGCGTTCTGCGTGCGAAGACCGTCGGTGACCTGCGCGAGGCCCTCGCGCAGGCACGCGCGGCGGACACTCCCACATGTGTCTACGTCGAGACCGAAACGGCAGACACAGTGTCGGGCGCGCCTCCGGCGCAAGCCTGGTGGGATGTACCTGTGGCCGAGACCGCGACCCGACAGTCCGCGGTGAAGGCCCGCGAGGAGTACGACCGGCACGTCTCAACCCGACGCCGCCATCTGTGAAGGAGCAACTGGGCATGACGAAGATCGTCAACCACTGGATCGGCGGCAAGACCGTCGACGGCGCGTCGGGCACCTACGGGCCGGTCACCGACCCGGCGACCGGCGCGGTCACCACGAAGGTCGCGTTCGCCTCGGTCGAGGAGGTGGACGCCGCGGTCGCCGCCGCCAAGGACGCCTTCGCGACCTGGGGCACGTCCTCGCTGGCCAAGCGGACCACGATCCTGTTCAGGTTCCGGGCGCTGCTGGAGGCGAACCGGGACGCGATCGCGGAGCTGATCACCGCCGAGCACGGCAAGGTGCACTCCGACGCCCTCGGCGAGGTCGCGCGCGGCCTGGAGATCGTGGACCTGGCGTGCGGGATCACCGTGCAGCTGAAGGGCGAGCTGTCCACCGAGGTCGCCAGCCGGGTGGACGTGGCCTCCATCCGCCAGCCGCTCGGTGTCGTCGCGGGCATCACGCCGTTCAACTTCCCGGCCATGGTGCCGATGTGGATGTTCCCCATCGCCATCGCGACCGGCAACACCTTCGTGCTGAAGCCGTCCGAGAAGGACCCGTCGGCCTCGATCAAGATCGCCGAGCTGCTGGCCGAGGCCGGTCTGCCCGACGGCGTCTTCAACGTCGTGCACGGCGACAAGGTGGCCGTGGACCGCCTCCTGGAGCACCCGGACGTCAAGGCCGTCTCCTTCGTCGGATCGACCCCGATCGCCCGCTACATCCACACCACGGCCTCCGCCAACGGCAAGCGCGTCCAGGCGCTCGGCGGCGCCAAGAACCACATGCTGGTCCTCCCGGACGCCGACCTCGACGCGGCGGCGGACGCGGCCGTGTCGGCGGCCTACGGCTCGGCCGGCGAGCGCTGCATGGCCATCTCCGCCGTGGTCGCGGTCGGCTCCATCGGCGACGAGCTGGTGGACAAGATCCGCGAGCGCGCCGAGAAGATCAAGATCGGCCCCGGCAACGACCCGGCCTCCGAGATGGGCCCGCTCATCACCAAGGTCCACCGCGACAAGGTGGCGTCCTACGTCGAGGGCGCGGCCGCGGAGGGCGCCGAGGTCGTCCTGGACGGCACCGGCTACACCGTGGAGGGCTTCGAGGACGGCCACTGGATCGGCATCTCGCTCCTCGACAAGGTGCCGACCACGGCGAAGGCCTACCAGGACGAGATCTTCGGCCCGGTGCTGAGCGTCCTGCGCGTGGACACCTACGAGGAGGGCCTGGCGCTGATCAACGCCTCCCCCTTCGGCAACGGCACCGCGATCTTCACCCGGGACGGCGGCGCCGCCCGCCGCTTCCAGCTGGAGGTCGAGGCCGGCATGGTCGGCGTGAACGTCCCGATCCCGGTCCCCGTCGGCTACCACAGCTTCGGTGGCTGGAAGGACTCGCTCTTCGGCGACCACCACATCTACGGCAACGACGGCACCCACTTCTACACCCGCGGCAAGGTCGTCACGACCCGCTGGCCGGACCCCGCCGACGCCCCGGCGGGCGTGGACCTGGGCTTCCCGCGCAACCACTGAGCGACCGACGAGCCCGGGCACCCCGCTGGAGGTGCCCGGGCTCGGTCGTGCCGTCTCACTGCCCCTGGGAGTCCTTCAGGGCCTGGGTCATGTCGGCGGTCTGCGCGGCCGGCGGGGCCTTGACCTCGGCGGTGGCGCCGAACTCGGAGAAGTCCATGGTGGCCGTGATCTTGCCCATGACCTGCTTCAGCCGGACGGGCAGGTCCTTGTCGTTCAGCCAGACGTCCATGGTGATGGAGTCGACGCCGCCGGTCATCGAGCTCAGCAGGCTGTCCTCGCCGGAGTAGGCGTCCTTGAACTTGCCCATCTGCGACTGGTCGATCACGGCCCGGTAGTGGGTCGTCTTCTGCCCGTCGATGGTCTGCGAGCCGAGGTCGTCGACGTCGTTGGCGTACTTCAGGCCCTTCATCGAGGCCGTCGGGTTGCCGGCGCCGCCCCCGTTCATCGCCGCGGCGCCGTCCTCGCCGAGCACGGCGGAGGCGTCGACCTTCATCCACTCCTTGCCCTGGAGCGGGCCCGAGGCCTGCGGGTCGACGTCGTAGTAGTACACGCCGTCGACGAGCAGACAGTGGATCGTCGGGTCGTCCTGCACGGTCTGCATCTGCGCGGCCACGGTGTCCATCTGGACGTCGTAGGCCATGCCGTCGCCCCACGAGTACGTGCCGTTCATGACGACCGGTGTGCCGGTGCCCAGGTCGGTCGTCATCTTGATCTCGGCCGAGCCGAGCTGTTCGGTGCGGTCGGTCGCCCGGGTGAGCGCCGCCATGATCGCGTCGGTCTTGTCGACCGTCTCGGCCGCCTGCTTCACGGACTCCGCCCCGCACGCGGTCGTCGCCACCAGCGCCGCCGCCGTGAGCCCCACCCAGGCAGCGGTGTGCTTCAGCTGCATGATCCCCACCCATAGCTGTGATTCGTATGTGAGTGCTGTGCGTGATGACTGTAGCGGGCACCACCGACAGTCCCGCGACGAGATTTTTTCGCCACCCTTGGTGCGGTTCCCGCAGCCCCCAAGGGCAGGCAGGCGAAAGGGTTTGAGTGTCGTATCCGACCGCCAAGAGGCCGCCGATCTACTGATTCCGTAGGTAAGTACCCATTGACGCAATAGTTTTCGTCGGGGTTCCATGCCGCAACCGCTGCACGACGTTCGCTGTCGCACGAGTCGATCGGAACCGCCGCATGACCGACACGCTCCGCCCTGCCGAGGCCGCCCTCCCCGAGGCGCCCGACAGTCCCCATCAGCTCAGGCGCTCCATCGGAGTCGTCGGCGGCACCCTCCTCACCCTCTCCTGCGTGACCCCCGCCTCCACCCTCTTCGTCGTCGTCCCGGACCTGTTCGGCTCGCTCGGCACCGCCACCGCCCTCACGATCGCCATCGGCTCCCTGCTCTGTGTCGCCGTCGCGTTCTGCTACTGCGAGCTGGGCACCCTCGTCCCCAGCGCGGGCGGCGAGTACGCGATGGTCTCGACGCTGGCCGGACGCCTGGCGGGCTGGCTGGTCTTCGTGCTCTCCCTCCTGGTCGTGATGATCGTCCCGCCGGTGATCGCGATGGGCACCGCGGACTACCTCGCCCCGGTCGTCCACCTCGATCCGTCCCTGGCGGGCGCCGGCGTCATGCTCCTCGCCACCCTCGCCGGCCTGCTCGACCTGCGCGCCAACGCCTGGATCACCGGCGTCTTCCTGGTCCTGGAGGTGGTGTCGGCGGCCGTCGTCGCGGTCCTGGGCTTCGCCCACAGCGAGCGGGGCGCGGGCAGCCTGCTCTCCCTGGAGGTGGCCGGCGCGGACGCCCACACCGACACGGTCACCGCGATGCTGATCGTCTCGGGCCTGGCGATCGCGCTCTTCGTCACCCAGGGCTTCTCCACGGCCGTCTACCTCTCGGAGGAGCTGGAGAACCCGCGCCGCACCGTCGCCCGCACGGTCCTCGCCACCCTGGCCATCTCCTCCGTGATCATCCTGGTCCCGGTGATCGCGATCACCCTGGGCGCCAAGGACCTCACGGAGCTGACCGGCGGCGACATCGGCACGATGGTCACCGCCTGGTCCAACTCCGCCGTCGGCACCTTCGTCAGCCTCTGCGTGGCCCTCGCGATCATCAACGCCGGCATCGTCATGGTCATCCAGAACTCCCGCGTCCTGTTCGCCTCGGCCCGCGACCAGGCCTGGCCCACCCCGGTCAACACCCTCTTCGCCCGGCTCGGCCGCTTCGGCTCCCCCTGGGTCGCCACCCTCGCCGTCGGCATCCCCGGCGCCGCCCTCTGCTTCGTCGACCTGGACACCCTGTACGGCATCACGGGCGTCTCGGTGACCGGCATGTACCTCCTGGTCGCGGTGGCCGCCCTGCTCTCCCGCAAGGGCCGCCACCGGCACACCCCCGCCTGGCGCATGCCCCTGTGGCCGGCGGCGCCGGTCCTCCTGATCGCGGTCCTGACGTACATCCTGACCCAGCAGGAGACCTCCTACCTGCTCTGGACGGGCGGCATCACGGCGGCGGCGACCCTGTACTGGGCCCTGTACCTCCGCCCGCGCAAGGACACGCGCTGGCTGGTCTCGATCCCGACGGGGGAGTAGCGCCGCCCCTTCAGGGGCGCGGGGTTGTGTCGAGGTGCGGCTCCGCCGCGTGGGCGCGACCAGCGGAAACGGTTCCGCACCCGGCACCTGACGCACCGGACCGAGCTCCGGGCCGTACAGCGAACGCGGTACACGAACCCCTCGGCATACCCCCACGGGAGGTGCCCGGTTCAGCCTCCGGTCGACAACTCCCCGACAGTTCCACCCCGTACCGTTGAACCATGGATCTTCGACCCCCCGGACTGCGAGGGCGCCTGCGGAGGCCGCGACGGACGATTGCCGCCGCGGCCGCCGTCGTCGTCCTCGCCGGCGCCGGTACATGGACGGCCGTCGCAGCCGACGACGCGCCCCCGGTGCACCGCGCCGACCGGGTCATGGCGGTGAACGGGGTACACCTGGACACCTCGTACTTCACCCCCGAAGCCGCCGGCAGGCACCCCGCCGTGCTCCTCGGCCACGGTTTCGGCGGCAGCAAGGACGACGTACGCGAGCAGGCCGAGTCCCTCGCCCGGGACGGCTACGCGGTCCTCACCTGGTCCGCCCGCGGCTTCGGCAAGTCAACCGGCAAGGTCGGCCTCAACGGCCCGAAGGCCGAGGTGGCCGATGTCGAGAAAATGATCGACTGGCTCGCCGAGCAGCCCACGGTCCAGCTCGACAAGAAAGGCGACCCCCGCGTCGGCATGGCGGGTGCCTCCTACGGCGGCGCGATCGCCCTGCTCGCCGCCGGTCACGACGCCCGCGTCGACGCCATCGCCCCGGCGATCACCTACTGGAACCTCTCCGACGCCCTGTTCCCGAACGGCGTCTTCAAGAAGCTCTGGGCCGGCGTCTTCGTCAACACCGGGGGCGGCTGCGACGAGTTCGAACCGCAGCTCTGCGCGATGTACCAGCGCGTCGCCGAGTCCGGCACCCCGGACACCGCCGCCGAGAAGATGCTCCAGGACCGCTCACCCTCCGCCGTCGGCGACCGGATCAAGGTCCCGACCCTGCTGATCCAGGGCCAGAACGACTCCCTCTTCCCCCTCGACCAGGCCGACGCCGCCGCCCGGGCGATCAAGGCGAACGGCGCCCCCGTGGACGTCGACTGGATCGCCGGCGGCCACGACGGCGGCGACATGGAGACGAGCCGTGTCCGAGCCCGCGTCACGTCCTGGTTCGACCGCTGGCTCAAGAAGGAGCCCGGCACCGACACCGGCCCGGCCTTCCGCGTCACCCGCACCGGAGGCGTCGACTCCACCGACGGCGCCGCCCAACTGCGCAGCGCGAGCGACGACACCTACCCCGGCCTGAGAAGCGGCCGCAAGGCCATCGCCCTGACCGGCCGCGAGCAGAGCTTCGCCAACCCGGCCGGCGCCAGCCCCCCGGCCGTCTCCGCCCTCCCCGGACTCGGCGGCGCGGGCGGCCTCGCCCGGCTCTCCTCGCTCGGCGTCGGCGTCTCCCTCGACTTCCCCGGCCAGTACGCCCACTTCGACTCCGCCCCGGTCCGCGACGACCTCCGCGTCACCGGCACCCCGACGGCCACCGTCCACGTGAGGTCCACGACCGAGGACGCCGTCCTGTTCGCCAAGGTCTACGACGTCGGCCCCGGCGGCACCCGTCAGGTGCTCCCGTCCCAACTGGTGGCGCCGCTGCGGGTCGAGGGCGCCAAGGCCGGCAAGGACGTGACGCTCACCCTCCCGGCGATCGACCACGAGATCGACAAGGGCCACCGCCTGCGCCTGGTCCTCGCCTCCACGGACCTCGGCTACGCCTCCCCGGTCGCCCCGGCGACGTACACCGTCTCCCTGAAGGGCGCCCTGGAGGTCCCTACGGCCCCCGGCGTCTCCACCGCGGCCGCCCCGCTGCCCTCCTGGGTCTGGTGGCTGCCCCTCGCGGGCGCCCTGATCGCGCTGGCCCTGCTCCTGACGGGCCGCCGCCGCACGGCCGGCCCCGCCCCGGACCCGGCGCTCGCCGACGTCCCGCTCCAGATCACGGACCTGAGCAAGAAGTACGCGGGCGGCGACCGGTACAGCGTCCGCGACCTCTCCTTCCGCGTCGAGAAGGGCCAGGTGCTGGGCCTCCTCGGCCCGAACGGCGCCGGCAAGACCACCACCCTGCGCATGCTGATGGGCCTGATCAAGCCGGACGGCGGCGAGATCCGGGTCTTCGGCCACGCCATCCGCCCCGGCGCCCCGGTCCTGTCCCGGGTCGGCTCCTTCGTCGAGGGCGCGGGCTTCCTGCCGCACCTGTCGGGCCGCGAGAACCTGGAGCTGTACTGGCGGGCCACCGGCCGCCCGGCCGAGGACGCCCACCTGGCGGAGGCGCTGGAGATCGCCGGTCTCGGCGACGCGCTCGCCCGCGCGGTCCGCACCTACTCCCAGGGCATGCGCCAGCGCCTGGCCATCGCCCAGGCCATGCTCGGCCTGCCGGACCTGCTCATCCTCGACGAACCCACCAACGGCCTGGACCCGCCGCAGATCCGCGAGATGCGCGAGGTGATGATCCGCTACGCGGCCGCCGGGCGCACGGTGATCGTCTCCAGCCACCTGCTGTCGGAGGTCGAGCAGACCTGCACCCACCTCGTGGTCATGGACCGCGGCCGGCTCGTCCAGGCCGGCCCGGTCGCCGAGATCGTCGGCTCCGGCGACACCCTGCTGGTGGGCACGGCCACGCCCGTCGAGGAACCGGTCGTCGAGAAGGTGGCGGCGCTGGCGGGCATCGCCTCGGCGGTCCGCACCGACGACGGGATCCTGGTCCGCCTGGCCGCCGACGGCAGCGCCCAGCGCCTGATCACCGAACTGGTCCGCCTCGAAGTGCCCGTCCGGTCCGTCGGCCCGCACCGCCGCCTGGAGGACGCCTTCCTCACCCTGATCGGAGGTGCCGCGTGAGCACCCTGACCGAGACGGCCTCCGGCTACCGGGCAGGCCGCACGCTGCCCCTCCGCGTCGAACTGGCCCGCCAGCTCAAGCGCCGCCGCACGCTGGTGATGGGCGGCATCCTCGCCGCCCTGCCCTTCGTCCTGCTCGTCGCCTTCGCCATCGGCGGCGAGCCCGGCGGCCGCAACGACACGGTCTCCCTGATGGACACCGCGACCGCGTCCGGCGCCAACTTCGCCGCGGTCAACCTGTTCGTGTCGGCGGGCTTCCTGCTGGTCATCCCGGTCGCCCTGTTCTGCGGGGACACGGTCGCCTCGGAGGCCGGCTGGTCCTCCCTGCGCTACCTGCTCGCGGCCCCCGTGCCCCGGGCCCGCCTGCTGTGGTCCAAGCTCGTCGTCGGCCTCGCCCTCAGCCTGGCCGCGATGATCCTGCTCCCGGTCGTCGCCCTCGCCGTCGGCACGGCCGCCTACGGCTGGGGACCGCTGGAACTGCCCACCGGCGGTTCGCTCGACCCGGGCACCGCCGCGGGACGGCTCGTGATCGTCGTCGCGTTCATCTTCGTGTCCCAACTGGTCACCGCCGGGCTCGCGTTCTGGCTCTCCACCAAGACCGACGCCCCGCTCGGCGCGGTCGGCGGCGCGGTCGGCCTGACCATCGTCGGCAACGTCCTGGACGCGGTGACCGCCCTCGGAGACTGGCGCCACTTCCTGCCCGCGCACTGGCAGTTCGCCTGGGCGGACGCCGTCCAGCCCACTCCCGAGTGGTCCGGCATGATCCAGGGCACCGCGGTCTCGATAACGTACGCCCTCGTGCTGTTCGCGCTGGCCTTCCGCGGTTTCGCCCGCAAGGACGTGGTCTCCTAGGTCAACGGAGGATCACCTACCGGTCTCGACAGGCGTGCTCCGTGGCCTCTTCGAGACGCTTCCGCAACGCTTCGTAGCGCACGTTCCGGCCCCCCGGCCCGTCACAGTCACAAAGGTCGACGTCAACGGACCAAGGGGGCACCGAAGATGGAGCAGTACCGAACACGGCGCGTGCGCACCGCCCTGCTCGCGCTCACCGCGGCGGGCGGCCTGCTGCTGACGGGGTGCAGTGCGAACGGCGGCAGCGCGGACGGCTCCTCGTACGACGGCGGCCGCAAGGGCGGCGGCTACGCACCCGCCCCCGAGGGGGAGCAACAGGGCAGCCCCGACAGCGACTCCCGCGAGATCGCCCCCGAGCCCGACCACCTCTCCACCTTCGCCCTCGACGTGGACACCGCCTCCTACGGCTACGCCCGCCGCACCCTCGCCGAGGGCCGGCTGCCGGACCCCGCCACGGTCCGCCCGGAGGAATTCGTCAACAGCTTCCGCCAGGACTACGAGCGTCCCGAGGGCAACGGCTTCACGGTCACCGTCGACGGCGCCCGCACCGACGAGGACGACTGGTCCCTGGTCCGCGTGGGCCTGGCCACCCGCACCGCCGAGGACGGCGAGGCCCGCCCGCCGGCCGCCCTGACCTTCGTCATCGACATCTCCGGCTCCATGGCCGAGCCGGGCCGCCTGGACCTCGCCAAGGACTCCCTCGCCACGATGACGGACCAGCTCCGCGACGACGACTCGGTCGCCCTCGTCACCTTCAGCGACGAGGCCGAGCGGGTCCTGCCGATGACCCGCCTCGACGGCAACCGCGACGAGGTCCACGACGCCATCGACGGCCTGGAACCCACCGACTCCACCAACCTCGGCGCCGGCGTCGACACCGGCTACGAGACCGCCGAGGACGGCCTGCGCGAGGGCGCCACCAACCGGGTCGTCCTCATCTCCGACGCCCTCGCCAACACCGGCGACACCGACTCCGAGACCATCCTCGAACGCATCGCGAGCGAACGCCGCGAGCACGGCATCACCCTCTTCGGCGTCGGCGTCGGCAGCGACTACGGCGACCAACTGATGGAGGAACTCGCCGACAAGGGCGACGGCCACACCGCCTACGTCTCCAGCGAGGACGACGCCCGCAAGGTCTTCGTCGAGCAACTCCCGCAGAACGTCGACCTCACCGCCCGCGACGCCAAGGCCCAGGTCGCCTTCGACCCCGAGACGGTCGAGGAGTTCCGCCTCATCGGCTACGACAACCGCCGCGTCGCCGACGAGGACTTCCGCGACGACGGCGTCGACGGCGGCGAGATCGGCCCCGGCCACACCGTCACCGCCCTCTACGCCGTCCGCCACAAGCCCCACGCCGACGGACACCTCGCCACCGCCGCCGTCCGCTGGCTGGACCCGGAGTCCCGCACCCCGCACGAGGAGACCGGCCAACTGGAGAGCGAGGACCTCGAGGACGACCTCTGGGACGCCGCCCCCCGCCTCCAAGTCACCGTTGTCGCCGCCTACTTCGCCGACGCCCTGCGCTCCTACGGCGCCGAGGCCCGCCCCCTGCCCGGCACCCCCTCCCTCGGCGAACTGAGCCAGCGCGCCCACGACTTGGCGCGGACCACTGAGGACAAGGACGTCTCCGCCCTGGCCGAGGCGATCGACCAGGCGGACCGCCACGGCGACTGACCCCGGGTCCTGCCGCACCCATTGACCTTTTATTACGCATGAGTAAGTTGACTCCCGGGTAAGCACTGACTGGGAGCCGCCATGGGCGTACGCAGGGACCTGAAGAGGGCGAAACGGCGCAGCGACCTGGCCGGCCGCGCCAAGGTCGAGATCACCAGGGACGAGGCGGGCGCGGGGGGGGGGGCCCCCCCCCCCCCCCCCCCCCCCCCCCCCCCGCCCCCCCCCCCCCCCCCCCCCCCGGGCACCAACCCGGCCGAGGCCCCCCCCCCCGGGGTGCAGCGCCCCCA
>NZ_JBIRUZ010000007.1:427944-527921 GCF_044386545.1 Streptomyces sp. NPDC020489 | reverse complement strand
AACTAAATCTGGCGTTGATTTTTGGCACGCTGTTGAGTTCTCAAGGAACGGACGCTTCCTTTGTACTCACCCTCTCGGGCTTTCCTCCGGGCTTTCCCTTCGGTCTTGCGTTTCCGACTCTATCAGACCGTTTCCGGTTCTGATTTCCTCGGTGCTTTCCAGGTTCCCGCTCTCGCGTTTCCCTTTCCGGCGGTTCCGACTCTATCAGATCCTTTCGGGCCTGACTCCCAGTCAGAGGGGCTTGTCCTCGCGGCCGTTGGGCCGTTCCGACGTCTCAAACCTTAGCGGATCCTCTCGGCAGTTCCTAATCGAGCTGCCGAATCCAAATCGAATTCAATTCGGGCACGCCGAATTGAATCCCGTTGGGAGATCGTGCTGGTGGTTTGTGTGCCGCTGATGCGGCGGAGGTGCTGTCGAAGAACCGTTACGGCTCTGCGGCAACCCGAAGAACTCTACGGACCGTGGGGGTGCGTGTCAAGCACCCCCTGTCAAGATCTTTTCGGGGCCCGTCGACCGCTCCATCAGTCCAGGTCGGTGAGGCGACCGCCGGCGTCGGGCTGAGCATGCTCCACCCGGCGCAGGAGGCGGGTCAGGACGTCACCGAGGCTGGTCCGCTCCTCGGCGGAGAGGTCCTGGAGGAGGTCCTCCTCGAAGACGGTGGCCATGCGCATGGCCTCCAGCCACTTCTCGCGCCCCTCGTCCGTCAGCTCCACGATCACCCGTACGCGGTTGGACTCGTCCCGCTCCCGGGTCACCAGCCCCTCCGTCACCATGCGGTCGATCCGGTGCGTCATCGCGGCCGGCGTCAGGCCGAGGCGCTTGGCGAGGTCGCTGGGACCCATCCGATAGGGGGCGCCGGAGAGGACGAGCGCCTTGAGGACCTCCCACTCCGCGTTGCTGATGCCGAGGGCGGAGGTCTGACGGCCGTAGGCGACGTTCATCCGGCGGTTCAGCCGGGACAGCGCCGAGACGATCTGCTCGACCTGGGGGTCGAGGTCCTGGAACTCGCGCTGGTAGGCGGCGATCTGCTCTTCGAGAGTCGGCTCGCCGCCGATGCCGAGGCCGTTGCCGGGGGTGTCACCCATGGGCCGAAGTATCGCACGGGGCTGCTTGGCGTTGAAGTTCTTCTAGGTGTACTGTTTAGCTTCGAACTTTAGCTTTGAAGTCTTCGGTGCTAAGTACTGAGGGATTCCAATTACCTGAGAGAGGTGAACGTGACCAGGGCCATGGGCGCAGCGATGCGCCGGATCCACGTGGGCAACGCACTCAGCGCGTTCGGGCTCGGCTTCACCGTCCCCTACCTGTACGTCTATGTGGCGCAGGTGCGGGGGCTGGGGGCCATGACGGCGGGGCTCGTCCTCGCCGTCTTCGCCGTGGCCGCGCTGATCGTGCTGCCGTTCGCCGGCCGGGCGATCGTGCGGCGGGGCCCGCTTCCGGTGCTGTTCGCCGCCCTGGTCTCCGCCGCGATCGGGGCGCTGAGCCTGGGGCTCGCGAGCAACGCGACGACCGTGCTGCTGTCCGCCGCCGCCCTCGGTGCGGGGCAGGCCGTCATGCAGCCGGCGCTCGCCACGATGATCGTGGACTGCTCCACGTCCGAGACCCGCTCACGTGCCTTCGCGATGCAGTTCTTCCTGCAGAACCTCGGGCTCGGGGTCGGCGGTCTCATCGGCGGTCACCTCGTCGACACGACGAACGTCTCCTCCTTCACCCTGCTGTTCGCGATCGAGGCGGCGATGTTCCTGCTGCTGGTCGTGGTGATGGCGACGGTGCGCGTGCCGCACGCGCCGCACGTCGAGGGCGCGCCGCGGTCCGCCAAGGGCAGCTGGAAGCAGCTGCTGGGTAACCGGGCCATGGTGCAGCTGGGCGTCCTGGGCTTCGTGCTGTTCTTCGCCTGTTACGGCCAGTTCGAGTCGGGTCTGGCCGCGTACGGCGTCGAGGCCGCCGGGATCTCCACCTCCGCTCTGGGTACGGCACTGGCCGCCAACACCGCGATGATCGTCGTGGCGCAGTTCGCCGTGCTGAGGTTCGTCGAGCGGCGCAGGCGCTCCCGTGTGATCGCCGCGGTCGGCCTCATCTGGGCCTTCGCCTGGGTCATCGCGGGGTACGCGGGCCTCGGTCACGGCAGCCAGACCATGGCCACGGCCGCGTTCGTCTCGACGTACGCCCTCTTCGGTCTGGGTGAGGCGATGCTGTCGCCGACCGTCGCCCCGCTGGTCGCGGATCTCGCGCCGACCGGGATGGCTGGTCAGTACAACTCGGCGTTCGCCCTGGTGAAGCAGCTCGCGCTGGCCGTGGGTCCGGCGGTGGGCGGCCCGATGGGTGCCTCGCTGCACGCCCCGTACATCGTGACGTTTCTGCTGTTCTCGGTGGGCATCACGTTCCTTGCGCTCAGGCTCGGGCGGCAGCTCACCGCGGTGCAGGACCACCCGTGGCGGGCCCGGAGCCGGGTGGTGGCCAAGGGCGGCGCACAGCAGGAGTCCCTCGCCGCGTAATTGGGGGGCACCTCGGGGCGTGCGGTCAGTCGCACGCCCCCATAGCCGCCATACGGCCCTGCGCGCCTACCCCTTGGGCAGCACGAACTCGCACCAGACGGCCTTGCCGCCCCCTGGTGTCCTGCGTGAGCCCCAGTTCGACGCGATGGTCGCCACGATGGCGATCCCCCGGCCGGATTCGTCGCCGTGCTCGGCCCGGCGGCGCCGCGGCAGATGGTCGTCGCCGTCGGTGACCTCGATGATCAGCCGGCGGTCGGTCCTGCGCAGGCGCAGCCGCATGGGTGGCGTCCCGTGCTGGAGCGAGTTCGCGACCAGTTCGCTCGCCGCCAGCACCCCCAGGTCGTGCAGCTCCGTCGGGAACCGCCAGCTGGTCAGCACGCCGGAGGCGAACGCACGCGCGCGTGGGGCCGCCTCGATGCCGCCGAGGAGTTCCAGCGCGGCGTTGCGGAAGAGGTCGCTGTCGGGGCCGGTGCGGGCGGGTTGCTGGAGGACCAGGACCGCCACGTCGTCGTCGTGGTCGGCGGTGACGCCGGCCGAGCGGACCAGGCGGTCGCACACGACCTGGGGGGTGCCGGTCGCGCCGGACAGGGCGCGTTCCAGTGCCGCGATGCCCTCGTCCAGGTCCTCGTTGCGGCGCTCTACCAGGCCGTCCGTGTAGAGGACGGCCGTGGCGCCGGGGCCCAGGGGGATCGAGCCCGACGCGTGCACCCAGCCGCCCGTGCCCAGGGGCGGGCCGGTGGGTTCGTCCGCGCGGAGCACCGCCCCGCTCTCGTCGCGGACCAGGATCGGGAGGTGGCCGGCGGAGGCGTAGACCAGCTTGCCCTCGTTGGGGTCGTGGATGGCGTAGACGCAGGTGGCGATCTGGTTGGCGTCGATCTCGGTGGCGAGGCCGTCGAGGAGTTGCAGGATCTCGTGCGGGGGGAGGTCCAGGCGGGCGTACGCCCGGACCGCTGTGCGCAACTGGCCCATGACCGCCGCCGCGCGGACGCCCCGGCCCATGACGTCGCCGATGACGAGGGCGGTGCGGCCGCCGCCGAGGGTGATGACGTCGTACCAGTCGCCGCCGACGGCGGCCTCGGTGCCGCCCGGCTGGTAGGTGGCGGCGATGCGGAGGTCGTCGGGTTCCTCCAGGACCTGCGGGAGCAGCGAGCGCTGGAGGGTCACGGCCGTCTCGCGCTGGCGGCGTTCGCTGGCCCTGAGGCGTTCGGCGGCCTCGGCGTGGTCGGTGACGTCGGTGGCGAAGACGAGGACCGCGCCGGTGTCGCCTTCCGTCACCGGGGTGCAGGTGAACGTGTAGGAGCGGCCGTCGAGGGCCCTGCGGGACTTAACCGTGCGGGTCCTGCCGCTGCGCAGGACCTGGTCGAGGAGGGGGAGGAGGCCGATCTCCTCGAGCTCGGGGAGGGCTTCGCGGGCGGGTGGGCCGGGGGCGCGCGGGCCGAAGGCCGTCGCATAGGCGTCGTTGACGTAGGCGAGGCGGTGGTCCTGGCCGTGCACGAGGGCGACGAGGGCCGGGACGCGGTCGAGCACCTCGCGTACGGGGAGTTCGTCGACGGCGGGCACGGGCGGTGCCTCGTCGGTGAGTTGTTCGGCGCGGGCCGCGGGTACGGAGCCCTCCCCGAGTCGGTCCGGGGTGAGCTCGTGGTCGGTCCGCGCTGCGGCGCGGCGCTGCGTTCCGGGGAGCCGGGCGCTCCAGCGCGTGAAGTTCACGAATCCTTGCCTCGTGTCGTCGTCTGCGGCCGGCTCCGGACCCGGTGTCGGGTCGTCGCGGGTGCGGAAGGCGGGCGTCCACCCGTCCTTGGGTCGGGGATCAGTGTGGCAGTGTGACCGACCGGGTCGACATCCGTCAGACGCCTACCGTGCCGGTGGAGTTCCTGGGTCCGGTCAGGACGACCCCTTCGGGTCGTTCGAGGGGTCCTGAGGAGGCTTTCCACCGGCCGCGAGTTCGAACTCCGCCCGGGGATGTTCGAGGGAACCCAGCGAGACGATCTCCCTCTTGAAGAGCCCGGAGAGGGTCCATTCGGCCAGGACGCGGGCCTTGCGGTTGAAGGTGGGCACCCTGCTGAGGTGGTAGACGCGGTGCATGAACCACGCAGGGTAGCCCTTCAGCTTGCGCCCGTAGACGTGCGCGACACCTTTGTGCAGACCCAGGGAGGCCACCGAGCCGACGTAACGGTGGGAGTAGGTCTCGAGTTCCTCGCCGCGCAGCGCGTGCACGATGTTGTCGCCGAGGACCTTGGCCTGGCGGACGGCGTGCTGGGCGTTGGGCGCGGTCTCCCTGCCGGGTTCGCCGGCCGTGACGTCCGGGACGGCGGCGGCGTCTCCGGCCGCCCACGCGTGCGTGGTGCCCTCGATCGTGAGCTGGGGGGTGCATTTCAGCCGACCCCGGTCCGTGAGCGCAAGGCCGCTGGCGGCGAGGATCGGGTGGGGTTTGACGCCGGCGGTCCACACGACCGTACGGGTCGGGAAGCGGGCGCCGTCGCTGAGGACGGCGACACGGTCGGCGCAGGATTCGAGGCGGGTGTTCAGGCGTACGTCGATGTTGCGGCGGCGCAGTTCGGTGACGGTGTAGCGGCCCAGCTCGGCGCCGACCTCGGGGAGGATGCGGTCGGAGGCCTCCACGAGGATCCACTTCAGGTCCTCGGGCTGGAGGTTGTGGTAGTAGCGCGTGGTGTAGCGGGCCATGTCCTCCAGTTCGCCGAGCGCCTCCACGCCCGCGTAGCCGCCGCCCACGAAGACGAAGGTCAGGGCCGCGTCGCGGATCGCGGGGTCGCGGGTGGAGGAGGCGATGTCCATCTGCTCGATGACGTGGTTGCGCAGTCCGATGGCCTCCTCGACGGTCTTGAAGCCGATGGCGTGGTCGGCGAGGCCGGGGACGGGCAGGGTGCGCGAGATCGAGCCGGGGGCGAGGACGAGTTCGTCGTACGTCAGCTGCCGGGGCCCGGTGCCCTCCTCCTCGGTGGCGAGGGTGGTGAGGGTGGCGGTGCGCTTGGCGTGGTCGAGGGCGGTGACCTCGCCGACGATCACGTGGCAGGCGTCGAGGACGCGGCGCAGCGGGACGACGACATGGCGGGGGGAGATGGAGCCGGCGGCCGCCTCGGGAAGGAAGGGCTGGTAGGTCATGTACGGGTCGGGGGTGACGACGGTGATCTCGACGTCGCCGCGCCGGAGTTCCTGTTTCAGCCTCCGTTGCAGACGCAGGGCCGTGTACATCCCGACGTAGCCGCCACCGACAACGAGAATGCGCGCGCGTTCCTTCACCACCCCATGACGCACCCGGCGCTTGAGTTTGTCCACAGGCCCGACAATTTGTGTGACCGCGCGTCTCGCGCGGGCGGGGTTGGCCGAATCGCCGGTGTACGGGAAGTATGTGCAGGTCAGTGGGTACGCGCCGGGAGTGTGCGCGGGGTGCAATCGGGACGTATACGGCCCGTACTCCGATCGGGGGGCGCTCTGTGCGGAACCTGCCCCTTCTGAATTGACCCCCTCTCAACTATGTTCGTGTGTCGACGGGGTGTAGGGGGATGCGCTCTGCGGGACCGCGACGGGCGGCCCGTGAGCCGTGTGTGTTCCCCACGACTCCGGCTTTCAGTGGCGGGGAGAGTCTCCGGGGGGAGACGTCATTACCGGGGGAACGCTTATGCATGTTCAGGACTCTCATTGGTCTTCCGCGTCTGCCATCACACCAGGTGGCGGAGCGATGAGCGCGGCGGTGGGCAACGGACGCGGCGGTTCGCGTTCGACCCCGCTGCGCGTGGACGCACAGCGCAATCTGGAGCACGTACTGCGTGCGGCACGCGAGGTCTTCGGCGAGCTGGGGTACGGCGCGCCGATGGAGGACGTGGCGCGGCGCGCGCGGGTCGGCGTCGGCACGGTGTACCGGCGCTTCCCGAGCAAGGACGTCCTGGTGCGCCGGATAGCCGAGGAGGAGACCTCCCGGCTGACCGACCAGGCACGTGCGGCGCTCGGCCAGGAGGACGAGCCGTGGTCGGCGCTCTCGCGCTTCCTGCGGACGTCGGTGGCGTCGGGTGCCGGGCGGCTGCTGCCGCCGCAGGTGCTGCGGGTGGGTGTGGCGGACGAGGGCACCGAGAGCGCCGGGTACGACGCGGCGCGGGTGCCGCAGCAGCGGACGCAGCCGGGCACCGGGGAACTGCGGCTGGTGCCGGAGAACCCGGGAAGCGCGGCCGATGACGACGCGGGGGCGGCGGCGCTGCTCGACGTGGTGGGTCAGCTCGTGGAGCGAGCGCGCGCGGCGGGTGAGCTGCGGGCCGACGTGTCGGTGGCGGACGTGCTGCTGGTGATCGCCACGGCGGCGCCCTCGCTGCCGGACGCGGCGCAGCAGGCGGCGGCCTCGGCGCGGCTGCTGGACATCCTGCTGGAGGGTCTGCGGTCGCGGCCGTCGTAAAGGCCGCTTGACGCGGTGCCTCGATCAGGTGACGACGGGGTGCGGGTGCTCTGCCGCCCGCGCCCCGTCGGCATGCCCGGCTTGTCCGACACGTCCCCAACTCCCGCTCAAGCCACGTCAGTTGATCCTTCCCCGCACGGGTGACGGCTAGTACTGCGGTGCGGTGAATCCCCACGGACGAGTGGTAGCCCCGCGCTGACGGGTCTTGACCAAAAGCCCATATGGCACGCTGACCCGGTGTTCGTGACTGGTTGGGCAGGCGGCGGGGGCTTTCCGCGATGAGCGTTGACGGGCGGGACGAGTCACAGGGTGACGGAGACGCGGAGGCCAACGACCCGGTGTCGCCCCAGGTGCCCAGCCAGGGGGGCCGCACGGGCCGTCGGCCGGTCGGCGGTGTCCCGGTCGAACGCAGCGTCCCGACCCAGCGCGACTGGGGCGAGGACAGCGTCCTGCCGCCCCCGATCGAGGCGCCGCCCTCCGACGCCGACCTCATCGGTCGGATGCGCTCCGGGGACGACACGGCCTACGAGGAGCTGTACCGGCGCCACGCGGAAGCGGTACGCCGGTACGCCCGCACCTGCTGCCGCGACGCCCACACCGCCGACGACCTCACGGCCGAGGTCTTCGCCCGCATGCTCCAGGCGGTGCGCGGCGGCTCGGGGCCCGAGCACGCCGTACGCGCGTACCTGCTGACGACGGTCCGCCGCGTGGCCGCGCACTGGACGAAGTCCGCCAGGCGGGAGCAACTGGTCGACGACTTCGCGCTGTTCGCCGCGCAGTCCGCGCGCGTGACCCAGGGCTCCGACGACGACACCCTGGACCTGGGCGCCGATGTGCGCGCGATGCACGAGGCCGAGCAGTCCATGGCCATGCAGGCCTTCCGGTCGCTGCCCGAGCGCTGGCAGGCGGTGCTGTGGCACACCGAGGTCGAGGACGAGTCGCCGAGCGAGGTCGCCACGCTCTTCGGACTCGACGCCAACGGCACGCGCGTGCTCGCCAGCCGTGCCCGTGAGGGCCTCAAGCAGGCCTACCTCCAGGCCCATGTCAGCGCCGCCCTCGCCGACGACGAGGAGTGCGCCCGCTACGCCGACCAGCTCGGCACCTACGCCCGTGGCCGGCTGCGCACCCGTGCCGAACGGGGCCTGCGCAAGCACCTGGAGGAGTGCGCCAAGTGCCGCCTCGCCGCCGCCCAGATCTCGGAGGTCGCGAGCAGCATCCCGGCCGTGGTGCCGGTCGCGGTCATCGGCTGGTTCGGCGCCGCCGGGTACGCCAAGGTCGCGGCGCTCATCGCCGGTGGCACGGGTGCGGGCGCGGCGGGTGTCGCGGGCGCGGCCGCGGCGAGCGGCGGCTCCTCCGGCGCGGGCGCGGGCGGGGGCGCGGCGGCCTCCGAGGGCGTCGGCATGCCGGTGAAGGTGGGCCTCGCCGCGGGCGCGATGGTCGCGGTGGGCGTGGTGGTGGCGCTCGCCCTGGCCAACGACGACACGCCGGTGGACAGCAAGCCGGAAGCGCGCCCGCCCGCCACCACCCCGGTGGTGAAACCGGCCGAGAACGCACCCCACCCCCCGCGGAAGGAGCCCGCCGCCGCCCCGCCGGTCATCGGCCCCGCCCCGACCCCGACACCCACCCCCACCCCGGCTCCCAAACCCAGCCCGACCCCCACCCCCAAGCCGAAACCCACCCCGAAGCCGGAGCCAAAGCCGAAACCCAGGCCGAGCCCCACGCCCACGCCCACCCCGACCCCGCCCCCGCCACCCGCGCCGGCCGTCTACCAGTGGAGCGAGCTGGCCTACGACATCAACGGCGACGGCACCCGGCCGGAGATGCGGATCGCCGAGAGCAGCTGGGTGTGGCAGCGCTACGGCGTCTCGGTCGGCGGCACGCGGTACGCGCACGGCGTCACCGTCCACGGCCGGTCCTCCGTCACCATCGACCTCAACCGCGCCTGCACCACCTATGACGCGCTGGTCGGCGTGGACGACATGGCGCTGGGTCTCGGCAAGGTCTACTTCTCCGTCTACGCGGACGGGGTGCGGCTGTGGAAGTCCGGGCTGGTCGAGGGCGGGGACGCGGCGGTGCCGGTGCATGTGAACCTCGCCGGGCGCGACAGCGTACGGCTGGTGGTGGAGCCGCACAGCCCCTTCGACGACCTGGCGCTCGCGGACTGGGCGGAGTCGAAGTTCAGGTGCGCCTAGAAGGTCAGGTGCGTCTAGGGGGCGGGTCCGTGGCGGTGCCGGGAGCCTCGGCCATGGTGACGGCTCGGGTTGGGGCTGGGGCTGGGTGCAGGACGCGCAGGGCCTCGTCGAGTTCGCCGAGGACGTCGTCCGGGGTGAGGGCGGAGCCCTTGGTGTACTCCGCCGCGTAACGCTCCTCGCCGAGGGCCGCGCGGGTCTCGGCCTCGGCTCGTTCGGCGTCCGCACGCTCCGGCATGGAGCGCGGGTTGCCGTCCCGCCAGTGGTCGCCGACGGCGAGCAGACGGGCCGCGCGCGGGTGGTCGCCGAGCTCGGTCAGCAGGCCCGCCGTGTTGTCGGCGAGCGCCGCCCTGATGACGTCCGAGCAGCGTGTCTCGATCGCCGTGCGCAGCGCGTCGGCCAGCTTCGACAGGGCCGCCGCGGGACCGGACTCGGCCGCCGACACCATGGCGTCGACCGATCGCAGCATCACCCTGAACTGCGGGGGCGGGGTGCCCCGTTCCATGGCCGCCCGAGCCGCCTCGTACAACTCGCGCGCGCGGGCGGCGTCCTTCTCCTCCAGCGCGAGCCAGGCGCGCTGAAGCAGCACGAAGGCCTCGGAGTCCGCCACGGCGTACCGCGCGGCCATCGCGCTCGCCTCGTCCAGCGTGGCCACCGCCGTCGTACGGTCGCCCGCGCGGAAGGCGATCTCGGCGAGCCGCGCCAGCAGGAACGGCTTCTCGGTGTGTGCCCCCACCTCGTGGGCGAGCCGCAGCGCCTCCTCGTAGTCGCCCCGGGCCTCCTCGGAGCGGCCCCGCGCCATGGCCGCCTCGCCCGCGGCGCTGCACACCTGGGCGCGCAGCCAGCGGTCGCCGACCCGCCGGCTGAGCACCCGCAGTTCGGCGAGGTCCTCGTCGATGCCGTCCATGCCCCCGGGCGAGTCGACGACCATGTGCGTGCGGAACATCAGCACCACGCCGGTCTCCCAGGCGCCGCCGTGGACGCGGCAGTTGGCGACCGCTCTGTCCAGCATCGGCCGCGCGTCCTCCACCGGGCCGGGGAAGACGAAGAGCGTCACCGGCCAGGCCACGCCCGGCAGCCGGGCCGCCGGTGGCCCGCCCTTCTCGAAGTGGGCCCCGATCCGTGCCACGTACCGGCGCATCCGCTCGTCCAGCCCGTCCAGGGGCGGCTCGGCGTCGGCCATGAGGAACAGATGCAGCATCCTGACGTCCATCCGCAGGACGTGCAGCGGGTGGTGCGTCTCACCTTCGGGGGTGGCGAGGAAGGCGTCGACGGGGTCCACGGACGCCATCAGGGCGCACATCGCGTCCGGTTCGGCGGGGAGCGTGCCGCCGGCCGCGTCCAGGGCCGCGCCCAGCCGCAGCACCTGCCCGGCCCAGTCCGCGCCCTCCCTGCGGTAGTTGCGCAGCCACCAGAACCAGGTCATCGCGAGGGCCAGGGCGGCGGCCTCGGTCTCCTCACCGACCTCGATCGCGCGGTGCAGGGCCGCGCGGATGTTGTCCAGGTCGGTCTCCAGGCGGGAGATCCACGGGAGCTGACCGGCGGAGCGCAGCTCGGGCTCGGCCTCCTCTGCCAGGGCGAGGGCCCACGCGCGGTGCCGGCGCAGGGCCGCGGCGTGCACGGCGGGGTCTTCGGCGGCGCGCTCCACGGCATACTCGTGGATCGTCTCCAGCATGCGGTAGCGCATGGCGGCACCGCCGTCGGCTCCCTCGTGCGGGGCGGCCACGATCAGGGACTTGTCGACGAGCGCCCCGATCAGCTCCGCGGCGGGGCCGGTGCACACGGCCTCCGCGGCGGCGAGGTCCCACCCGCCGGCGAAGACGGACACCTCGATCAGCACCCGGCGCTCCCGCTCGTCGAGCAGGTCCCAGGACCAGTCGACGACCGCGCGCAGGGTCTGCTGGCGGGGCAGGACGGTACGGCTCCCGGAGGTGAGGAGGCGGAAGCGGTCGTCGAGGCGGTCGGCGATCTGGCGCGGGGTGAGCAGACGCAGCCGCGCGGCGGCCAGTTCGATGGCGAGCGGCAGTCCGTCGAGGCGGCGGCAGATCTCGGTGACGGCCTCGGTGTCGCGGAGGACGACGTCCGCGTCGGGGCGGACCGCCGTCGCGCGCTCGGTGAAGAGGCGGTGGGCCTGGTCGGGCAGGAGGGGTTCGACCGGGCGCACGGACTCGCCGGGGACGCCCAGGGGTTCACGGCTGGTGGCGAGGATCGTGAGCCCCGGGCAGCGGGTCAGCAGGGTCTCGGCGAGGTGGGCCGCCGCGTCGATGACATGTTCGCAGTTGTCAAGGATCAGGAGTTGGCTGCGCGGGGCGCAGTGCTCGACGAGCAGGGCGAGCGGGTCGTCCTGCTGGGGTGTCAGCTCGGTGGTGATCAGCTTGGTCTCCCGCAGACCGAGCGCGCTGACCACCGCCCCTGGCACCGCCTCCGGCCGGTCGAGCGGCGCCAGCTCGACGAGCCACGCCTCTGGTCGCCCGGCGGCGGCTTCCTCGGCGAGACGGGTCTTTCCCGAGCCGCCCGGTCCGGTGAGGGTGACGAGGCGGGCCCTGTGCAGTTCGGAACGGATGGCGTCGAGCTCGGGTTCCCGGCCCACGAAAGAGGTGAGGCGGGGGCGGAGGTTGCCGGGGCGGGTGGGGGGCGTCTGCGTGGGTGCCGTGGCCGGTGTGAGTGTCGTGGGTGCGGTGGGCCGTGTGGGTGACGGGCTGAGCAGTTCCGCGTGCAGGGAACGGAGCTGGGGGCCCGGGTCGGTGCCGAGGGCGTTCGACAGGGTGTGGCGGACCGACTCGTACGCGGCGAGCGCGTCCGCGGTGCGGCCGGTGTCGCGCAGGGCGCGGATGAGGAGGGCGTGCAGCGGTTCGTCGTACGGGTGCGCCGCGGTCAGTTCGGTCAGCTCCGGTACGACGTCCTGGGCCCGGCCTTGCCTCAGCGCGGCCTCGGCGCGGGTGCGGAGCGCCTCCAGGCGTCGGGTCTCCGCGCGGGTCGCGGCGGTGCGGTCGGGGAGGTCGGCGAGGGCGGGGCCGCGCCACAGGGCGAGGGCCTCGTCCAGGGTGCGGGTGGCGGTTCGGGGGTCGCCTCGGTGGAGGGCTTCGGTGCCTTGGCGGGTGAGCCGTTCGAAGACGTAGAGGTCGACGTCGTCGCTGGTGGCGGTGAGGCGGTAGCCGCCGGGGACGGAGGCGACGGCGTCCTTGCCGAGGGTGCGGCGGAGGCGGCCGACGAGGGCCTGGAGGGCGGCGGGGGCGTCCTGGGGAGGGTCTGCCGCCCAGACGTCGTCGATCAGGGTGTCGGGGGTGGTGAGGGTGCCGGGGCGGAGGGCGAGGGAGGTGAGCAGGGCCCGTAGGCGGGGGCCGGGCAGGGGTATGGCGTTGCCGTGGTCGTCCTCGGCCTGGGTGACGCCCAGGATTCTGTACTGCACCGGGTCATTGTCGCTGGGGTGGCTGTGGGGGGCGCGGGATTTTGGGGCGAGGCGTGTGTGGGGGGCGGGCGTGGGGGACTCTCGGCGGGGGGGCGGGGCGGGGTCGGCTGGGCGGGTGCGGCGTCGTGGGGGTTCGCGGAGGTTTTTTCTCGCCCCCGCCGCCCCTACCCGTCCCGTCCCCCAGGGGCTGCCGCCCCTTCGGCCCCGCCTCCTGGGGGCTCCGCCCCCAGACCCCCGACGGCCCCGAAAGGGCCTCGTCCTCAAACGCCGGACGGGCTGAAAAACACGCGCCTTCGTCCTCTGACGCCGGACGGGCTGAAAGGCAAGAACCCCCGTCCTCTGACGCCGAACGGGCTGAAAGACAGGAACCCCCGTCCTCTGACGCCGAACGGGCTGAAAGACAGGAACCCCGGTCCTCTGACGCTTGGACGGGCTGAAAAACAGGCAGGCGCCCCCTACCCCCTCCGAGCCCCCGCCCCCAACGCCCCCCTCTGTGGTGTGATCCCCGCCGGTACCGCGCGGGCTCGGGCCGGGGTGCCGGTCCAGCAGGTGCCTCGGCGGGCCAGGAGGCGGCGGAGCCAGAGTTCCAGGGAGACGAGGTCGGCGAGGCCGTCCAGGGGGAGGGGTTCGCCGTCCGCCGCGGCGCGGAGGGCCTTGCGGACGACCCGGGCCTCGACCAGGCCCGCTTCCGCGAGGAGCGGCGTGCCGAAGAGGGACATGAGGGAGTCGGCCGCCACCCGCAGGCCGGTGCGGGCCGCCACCGCCGCGGAGGCGTGGGAGGGGGCGCCCCAGCCCGGCGGGAGGTCGGCGACGCCCGCGCCCTGGAGGACCGTGCGCAGGATCGCCGCCCGGGCGCCGGGCTGGACGCGCAGGGCTTCCGGAAGGGCGCGGCAGGCGCGGACGACCTGGTTGTCGAGGAAGGGGGCGTGCAGCCGCTGGAAGCGGATCTCGGCGGCCTGCTCCAGGATGCGTACGTCCGCGGCGGTGCGTGCCAGGGCCGCACGCGCGCGGTAGTCGCCGGGGCGCTGTCCCGGGCCGACGCCCGAGCGGCTCGTCGCACTCTGAAGACGAACCGATACTTCAGCCAGCGCCTCCCCGGTCAGCCACCGTGCCGCCGGGCCCGGTCTGGCCCAGGCGAGGGCCGCGAGCGAGGCACCCACCGCGCCGCCCGGTTCGTCGAAGCTGCGCGCCATCAGGCGGTCGGCGAGCACGTCCAGGCCGGTGCGGTAGGGGGTGCGGGCCAGGCGCCGCGCCGCGCCGTACACGCGCGCGGGGACCATCACCGAGCCGTCCGCCCTGGCCAGCGCGGCGACCGGGCGGACCAGGTGGCGGCGCTTGCGGTCCATCAGGAGGTCCGCGAGACGCGCGGGATGCGCGTCCAGGACCTGGCGGGCGCCGTAGCCGGTGAAGTGGTCCGCGCTGCCCGAGGCCAGGCGCGCGCGGTGGCGGGCGGCCGTCACCAGGGACGGGGCCGGCTCGTCGGTCAGCGGGCCGTCCAGGTCGGCGTACGGCAGTGTCTCCTCGCCGCCGGCCACCACCACGTGGTGCAGGCGCGGGTTGGCCGCCAGCGAGCCCGCCCGTTCCACCTCGGCCTCCCGGCCGCCGACGACCAGGTCGTTGAAGGTGACCGCCAGCAGCCGCTCACCGGCGCCCGTGCCGTGGCCGAGGACCGTGCCCGGCATGCCCGGCAGGCCCGCGGCCAGCAGCGCCAGCGTTCCCGACGCGGGCCCGCCCGACAGGTCCGCCCCGATCCCCGGGACCGGCATCCCGCGCGCGGCGCGCCGTTCGGCGGGACCCATGCCCGGGACCGGACCGGGGTCGATGTCGGCGCCGGGCACGTGCCGAGGTGCCGACAGACGCGCGCGTACCGCCTCCACCAGCGCGTCCCGTACGGCGTCCACGGCGCTGTCCGGGTCGGCCGAGGGCGCGGCCACGGCGAGGGAGGCGACCGGCTCGTACCCGGCGATCTCGCGCGCGCCGGTGCGCAGGATCAGCGCGTGCCCCGGCGGAATGCGCCGCACGCCGTCGTACGGGGTGGAGTCGTGCAGCGCGGCCGGCACGTCGGGGGCGGCGAGCAGGGCGGCGAGATGTCCGAAGTCGAGGTTGGCCTCGATGAGGTCGGCGAGCGGGAGGGCGGCGGTCGCGTACGCCGTGCCGCCCGACCAGGGGGTGTAGAACACCGGGCGCGCGCCCGCGAGATCGCCGCAGACGGTGATCCGGCGGCCCGCCTGGACGATGGCCGTGTAGCTGCCGGGCCAGGCCGTCAGATGCCGCAGGGCGCCTCCGCGCGCGGCGAAGAGACCGACCCTGAGCTGTTCGTCCGTCGCCCCGCAGGTGCCGAGGACGGCGATGCGGTTCTGCGCGTCGGCCCGCACCACCCGCACCTCGTCGGGGCGCCAGTCGCCGACCGCCCAGAGCGGATCGGGGTCGCCCCACAGGAGTTGGGAGCCCACCGGGTGCACGGTCTCGCCGTCACCGCCCGCCGCCCCCGCGGAGCCGATCTCGACTGCCCCCGCTGCGGTGCTGCTCCACCCCACCAACCACCGCATCGACGCCTCCACAGGCTGTGGACCACCAGTGCACCGAACGAACCGGTTCCCCATGCTGCCATGAAGGAGGCTCGCCGGAGAGGCGGTGGAGCCGCTTGAGCGCCGGGCAACGCGCCGTCGCGCGCGTGCCGGTGAAGAGGCGGACGCCTGTACGGGGCGGGGGGTCCGCGACGCGAATGCGCCCCCGATACGCTCCCCCAGAACGCCCTTCGCGCCGTCAATTTCCGTGGTGGGAGCGGTAATTGACCGCTGGGCGCGGGGTCGGTTTTCGGCCAAGTTGGCGAAGCGAGGACAGGCTCGCGCACGCTCCGTACACGCTCTGCGCACCGCATCGGCAACGCGCAGTCCGGGGAACGGAGTTCGCCCCCCGGACCGTTCCGCCACCCGCGGGGATGGAGGTGGCGGAATCCCCCAGCCCACTGGATCCAGTACAGCGGGCCGACCCACGCACGATCCATGGAACCGCTCCCCCGATGGCCGGAGAAGAGCGCACGCGCAGGCGCACGGCCACACGGCGGGGGCACGACGCAACGGTGCGTATGGAGTCCGTACGCGCGTACGGACCACAATCCCGCCATCCGGAACAATGCCCCTTAACGCTTGGGATCCGGCGAACTACGCTGGGTTTACGAATGCCGGGTGGTTATGCCAGCGCGGCAGCCGTCTGTGTCGAGGGGTGGCGCATGTCCAGGGAGCAACGCGGGCCGAACGAAAAACTCGGCGCCGTTCTCGCCCTCGCGGGAATCAGCAACGCAGGACTCGCGCGTCGCGTCAACGATCTTGGCGCTCAACGCGGGTTGACTCTTCGCTACGACAAGACCTCGGTCGCGCGCTGGGTGTCGAAGGGCATGGTGCCGCAGGGCGCCGCGCCGCACCTCATCGCCGCCGCGATCGGCCAGAAGCTCGGCCGCCCGGTACCGCTCCACGAGATCGGTCTGGCGGACGCGGACCCCGCACCCGAAGTGGGCCTCGCCTTCCCCAGGGACGTCGGACAGGCCGTCCGCTCGGCCACCGAGCTGTACCGGCTGGACCTCGCCGGGCGCCGTTCCGGTGCCGGTGGCATCTGGCAGTCGCTGGCCGGCTCCTTCGCGGTGAGCGCCTACGCGACGCCCGCCTCACGATGGCTGATAACCCCGGCCGACAGTTCGGTCGCGCGCGAGGTGAACTCCGCGGAAGCCTCCGGCGCACCGCTCAAAGTCGGCCACAGCGACGTACAGAAGCTGCGGGAGGCCGCCGAGGACGCCAGGCGCTGGGACTCCAAGTACGGAGGCGGCGACTGGCGTTCGTCCATGGTGCCGGAGTGCTTACGGGTGGAGGCGGCACCGCTGCTGCTCGGCTCGTACTCCGACGAGGTGGGCCGCGCCCTGTTCGGCGCCTCCGCCGAACTGACCCGGCTGGCCGGGTGGATGGCCTTCGACACCGGCCAGCAGGAGGCGGCGCAGAGGTACTACATCCAGGCCTTGCGACTGGCCCGCGCGGCAGCCGACGTACCCCTCGGCGGGTATGTGCTGGCATCGATGTCCTTGCAGGCGACCTACCGGGGCTTCGGCGACGAGGGCGTCGACCTCGCCCAGGCCGCGCTGGAACGCAACCGCGGCCTGGCCACGGCCCGCACCATGAGCTTCTTCCGGCTCGTCGAGGCACGTGCGCACGCGCGCGCGGGTGACGCGCAGGCCGCCGGGGCCGCGCTGAAGGCGGCCGAGGGATGGCTGGAGCGCTCCCGGGACGGGGACCAGGACCCGTCGTGGCTGGGCTTCTACTCCTACGACCGCTTCGCCGCGGACGCCGCCGAGTGCTACCGCGACCTCAAGGCACCACGACAGGTCCGCAGGTTCACCGAGCAGGCCCTGTCGAAGCCGACGGAGGAGTTCGTACGGTCGCACGGGCTGCGGCTGGTGGTGTCGGCGGTGGCGGAGCTGGAGTCGGGCAACCTCGATGCCGCGTGCGAGCAGGGCGTACGGGCGGTGGAGGTAGCGGGGCGCATCTCCTCGGCCCGCACCACCGAGTACGTGAAGGATCTCCTCCACCGGCTGGAGCCCTACGGCGACGAGCCGCGGGTCGTCGAGTTGCGGGAGCGCGCCCGCCCCCTGCTGATGGCCCCCGCGTAGGCCGCGGCGCCTGCCGCCGTCCCCCGCGTTTGAAGGCTCTGTCAGTGGCGCAGTGCACTATCTAGAGCGGGAGGTGGTGCAGGTGCGGCCGGAGATCGCTTATGACTGCGACGTGCTCGTGGTCGGGGGCGGGATCGTCGGGTTGTCGACGGCGTATGCGATCACGCGTGCCGTTCCGGGGACGCGGGTGACCGTGCTGGAGAAGGAGGACGGGCCCGCCCGGCATCAGACCGGGCGCAACAGCGGGGTGATCCACAGTGGGATCTACTACCGGCCGGGGTCGCTGAAGGCGCGGTACGCGGTCGAGGGCGCCGCCGAGATGGTGAAGTTCTGCGCCGAGTACGGCATCGCGCACGCCGTGACCGGGAAGCTGATCGTCGCCACCGAGCGCTCGGAGCTGCCGCGCCTGCACGCGCTCGTGCAGCGCGGCCGGGAGAACGGCATCCCGGTGCGCGAGATGGGCCCCGCGCAGATCACGGAGTACGAGCCGGAGGTGCGCGGACTGGCGGCCATACACGTCGGCACGACCGGCATCTGCGACTTCACCGGGGTCGCCCGGCAGCTGGCGGAGGCCTCGGGCGCCGACATCCGCTACGGCGCCCGGGTCGAGCGGGTCGACCGTCGGCCCGAGCTCGGCGTGGCCGTGCGGACGACCGCCGGGGACGTCGTCCGGGCACGCGTGCTGGTGAACTGCGCCGGGCTGCACTGCGACGAGGTGGCGCGGCTGACCGGGGACGACCCCGGGATGCGGATCGTGCCGTTCCGGGGCGAGTACTTCACCCTCGCGCGGCCCGAGCTGGTGAAGGGGCTGGTCTACCCGGTGCCCGATCCGGCGTTCCCCTTCCTCGGGGTGCATCTCACCCGCGGGATCGACGGCGGCGTGCACATCGGACCCAACGCGGTCCCGGCGCTGGCCCGCGAGGGGTACGGGTGGGGGGTCGTGAACCCCCGGGAACTCGGTGCGACGCTGGCCTGGCCCGGGTCGTGGCGGATAGCGCGGCGGCACTGGCGGTACGGGGCCGGTGAACTGCGGCGGTCGGTGTCCAGGGCGGCGTTCACCGAGGCGGTGCGCAGGCTGCTGCCCGCGGTCCGGGAGGACGACCTGGTGCCCGCAGCGGCGGGGGTGCGGGCGCAGGCGGTGCTGCGGGACGGGACGCTGGTGGACGACTTCCTGATCAAGGAGGGCCCGCGGACCGTGCATGTGCTGAACGCGCCGTCCCCGGCGGCGACGGCCTCGCTGCCGATCGGGCGGGAGGTGGCGAGGAGGGCGTTGGCCACGCTGGAAGCCGTGTGACAGGCGTAGTGGCTGCGCTGGGGGGCGTGTGCGGGACGTGGTGGCCGCACCGGCCGTGTGACGCGGGGCGCGGTGGCCGCGCTGGGGGGCGTGTGACGCGGCGCGGTGGCCGCACTCGGAGCCGTGTGACGGGACGTGGTGGCCGCGGTGCGGGGGGTCTCGCGCCCGCCGCCGTCCCGCCGCCGTCCCCGCCACCCCGCCCCGTCCCCTCCCCAGCGGCCGATGCGCTCGCCCCCACCCCCGTAAAATCGACCCCACTGTGTCTGACTCCCCCAACGCCCCCGACGCGTCCCAGTCCGCCCCCACCCCCGGTGCGCCCGTTCGGCACACCCGGACCAAGGGGGAGCCGCGCTTTCCCGACGGGCCGAAAGCCGATCCCGCCGGGTCGCACTTCGAGCGGCGGATCCGCAGCTTCCAGCCGCGCCGGAGCCGGGTGACGGCCGGGCAGGCGGACGCCCTGCAACGGCTGTGGCCCCAGTGGGGGCTGGACATCGACGGGCAGCGGGTGATCGACCCCGTGGAGCTGTTCGGCAACGACCACCCGGTCGTGCTGGAGATCGGGTTCGGGATGGGCGAGGCCACCGCGCGGATGGCGGCCGCCGACCCGGGGACCAACATCCTCGCCGTCGACGTCCACACCCCCGGCCAGGGCAACCTGCTCAACCTCGCCGACCAGCACGGCCTCTCCAACGTCCGGGTCGGCAACGGCGACGCCATCATCCTGCTGCGCGAGATGCTCGCCCCCGACGCGCTGGACGGGCTGCGCGTCTACTTCCCCGACCCCTGGCCCAAGAAGCGGCACCACAAACGGCGGCTGATCCAGCCGGAGTTCCTCACCCTGGCCGCGACCCGGCTGAAGCCCGGGGCGATCGTGCACTGCGCGACCGACTGGGAGCCGTACGCCGAACAGATGCTCGAGGTCCTCACGGCGCACCCGGACTTCGAGAACACCCAGGCCGACGGGGGTTTCGCGCCGCGTCCGGAGTATCGCCCGCTGACCCGTTTCGAGGGCCAGGGACTGGAGAAGGGACATGTCGTGAACGACCTGTTGTTCCGGCGCGTACAGCGGTAGGACAACAGCGACAACCGTGCGACGACCACCCCCCACCGGCGCCGGAGACCGTCTCGGCCCTCCTGCGGGCGGCGCCCCTGACTCGTTAGGGTCGATGCCGTGACCACCTTTCCCCCGTACCCGACGCACCACCCCACCGGTCCTCCCGGCGGCGGTGCGCTGCGGCACGCGCACTGGTGGCAGCGCAAGGAGGTGCGTTACGGCGCGCTCATCACCCTGCTCGCGCTCTCCGGGCTCGTCATCCTCGCTCTGGTGCGCGAACAGACCGGCACCGAGGGCTTCCTGGTCGGGCTCGGGCTCGCGATCCTGCCCGTGCCGCTGCTGATGGCGGCCTTCCGCTGGCTGGACCGGGTGGAGCCGGGGCCGTGGCGCAATCTGCTGTTCGCCTTCTCCTGGGGTGCCTGCGCGGCGGCGCTGATAGCGATCGTCGCCAACAGCTTCGCCACCCGCTGGATAGCGACGGCGACCGCGGACCCCTCCAGCGCCGACACCCTGGGCGCGACCGTCATAGCGCCGATCGTCGAGGAGACCGCCAAGGCCGCGGCCGTGCTGCTGGTCTTCCTGTTCCGCAGACGGGACTTCACCGGGATCGTCGACGGGGTGGTGATAGCCGGGGTCACCGCCACCGGCTTCGCGTTCACCGAGAACATCCTCTACCTCGGCACCGCCTTCGGCACCGACCAGCTCACCGGCGACAGCGGCATCGCCTCGGTCACCGCGGCGACGTTCTTCGTCCGCGTCATCATGTCGCCGTTCGCGCACCCGCTGTTCACCGTGCTCACCGGCATCGGATTCGGCATCGCCGCGCTGTCCGCGGACCGCCACCAGGTGCGCCGGGTGCTCCTGCCCCTGTCCGGCCTGCTGCTCGCGATGGCCATGCACGCCGTCTGGAACGGCTCCGCGACCTTCGGCGAGTACGGCTTCTTCGCGGTGTACGCCGCCTTCATGCTCCCCGCGTTCGGGCTGCTGACCTGGCTCGTCATCTGGACCCGGCAGCGCGAGCTGCGCACCGTGCGCGAGGAGCTGCCCGCCTACGCCGCGGCCGGCTGGCTCACCCCCGCCGAGCCCTTCGCGCTCAGCTCGATGCGGGCCCGCCGTATCGCCCGCCAGTACGCGCGCGCCCACGCCGGCAAGGCGGCGGCGCGGGCGGTGGCGCAGTACGAGGCGTACGCGACGTCCCTGGCGTTCCTGCGCCACCGGGGGCGCCTCGGCCGGGCCAACGCCGACTTCGTCGTACGGGAGCGGGAGTTGCTGCACGAGCTGTGGGTCCGGCGGGAGGTGGCGCGCCCGGCCCTGGACCACGCGGCCCGGATGACGGCCCCGCCGGTCCCCGCCCCCGTCCCGCCGGCCCAGTGGCCCGTGCACGGGTACCAGGCGGTCCAGTACCCCGCGTACAACCCGTACCGGACCTAGGGCCGCGGGGCCGGCGACGTTCGCCCCGGCGCGGCGCGCGAGCCGCCCCCGCCCCGCCACGTCCTAGGCGGACGCCGTCGTCAGGGCCTCCACCTCGTCGTCCGTCAGGTTCACGTCCGCCACCTTCAGCAGGGCCGGCAGCTGCTCCACCGTCCGCGCGGAGGCGATCGGCGCGGCCACCGTCGGCTGGGCGGCCAGCCACGCGAGGGCGACCGTGGCGACGGGCACCCGATGGGCCTCGGCGATGTCGTCGAGGGCGGCGAGGACCCTGCGGCCGCGCTCGGTCCGGAGGTGCTTGCCGGCGCCGGCGGCACGGGCGCCCTCCACCACCTCGCCGTCGCGGTACTTGCCGGTGAGGAACCCGGCGGCCAGCGCGAAGTACGGCACCGCGGCCAGCCCGGCGCGCTCGGCCAGGTCCTGGAGCTCACCCTCGTACGTCTCGCGCGAGACCAGGTTGTAGTGCGGCTGGAGCGCCACGTACCGCGCCAGGCCCTCGCGCTCGGAGAAGGCCAGGGAGGCCTCCAGGCGCTCGGCGGAGATGTTGGAGGCGGCGATGTGGCGTACCTTGCCCGCCCTCACCAGCTCGTCGAGCGCGCCGATGATCTCCTCGACCGGCACCTCGGGCTTGTCGAAGTGGGTGTAGTAGAGGTCGATGTGGTCGGTGCCGAGGCGGCTCAGCGAGGCGTCCGCGGCGGCCTTGATGTTGGCCGCGGTCAGGCCCTGGAAGTCGGGGTGCTGGCTGACCTTGGTGGCGATCACGAGGTCGTCGCGGTTGCCGCGGGCCCTGACCCAGTTGCCGATGATGGTCTCGGACTCGCCGCCGGCGTTGCCGTCGACCCACGCCGAGTAGGAGTCGGCGGTGTCCACGAAGTTGCCGCCCGCGGCCGTGTAGGCGTCCAGGACGGCGAAGGACTGCGCCTCGTCGGCGGTCCAGCCGAAGACGTTGCCGCCGAGGGAGAGCGGGAAGACCTCGAGGTCGGACGAACCCAGCTTGCGAAGAGAAGTCATGTGCAGGATCAACGCCCGCGGACAGGGCGCTCTTCCGCGACGGCCGCAAAGCACACGCAAAACCGGCGGCCCTGACGTCGGGGGGTGTGCGTCAGGGCCGCCGGTGCTCAGGAAGGGGGGAGCCTCAGGGCGTGAGCCCCTTGCTGCGCAGCCACGCCATCGGGTCGATGCCGCTGGACGAACCGCCGGGGTGGACCTCCAGGTGCAGGTGTGCGCCCGTGACGTTGCCGGTCGCGCCCACGCGCCCGATCACGTCACCGGTGGCGACCTTCTGCCCCACGCTCACGCTGATCGAGGACTGGTGGGCGAACCACACCTCGGTGCCGTCGTCGAGGGTGAGGACGGTCTTGTAGCCGTACGAGCCGTCCCAGCCCGCCTGCGTGATGGTGCCGTTGTGGACCGCCTTGATGAGCGTGCCGGTGGGGGCGGCGAAGTCGAGACCCGTGTGGTAGCCGGAGGACCACAGGGAGCCGGCCTGCATGTAGGTGGAGGTGATGGTGTACGCGGAGGTCGGCAGCGTGTACTGCTTGGCCAGCTCGGCCAGACGCTTGGCCTCGGCGGCCTTCTCGGCGTCCGCCTCCGCCTTCTTCTTCGCCTCGGCGGCGTCGTCCGCGGCCTTCTTCAGCGCGGCGGCCTCGGCCTTGGCGGCCTCGTCGGCGAGGGCGGTCTGGGTGGCGAGCTGCGCCTTGTCGGCGACCTGGGTCTGCTGGCTCTCGGCCTGCGCCATGATCCGGTTGCGCAGCGTCTCGCCGGCGCCGGAGGTGGTGGTGGCGGCCTGGATCGCGTTCGTGGTGGTCGCGGGGGCGGCCGTGGGGGCCGCGGGGGCCGCGGCGAGGTCGCTCAGCACGGTGGCCGAGCCCTGCGGCGCCTCCTCCTCGCCCGACACGAACGGCAGGTCCGGTATCGAGAGGGAGACCGGCGGCTTGCCGGTGTTGGCGCTGGCCATCCCGGCCCCGCCGACGGCGGCTATGACGCCTACGCCCAGGACGGTGGAGCTGCGGGCGAATCCGCCGCTGCGCTGCTTGCTGACCCGGTGCTTTCCGCGTGCCGGTCGGACGGAGTCCTCGGTGGGATTCCAGACGTCCTGCGGACCCTCGTCGTGGTGGTAGCTGCCGTGGCCGAAGGCATCGGTGCTGCGCTGGCTCGGCACGTACGGGGCCTCGGGGGCAGGCGGGTTCGACGCCACGTGGGCGTACTCCTTTCCTTCCTTCTCGCCTACCGGGTTAGCTGACGGGTTCGGAGCAGGAAGGTCTCCTACGCGCGTATACCGACCGTGGTGCCACGGCGGGATCCGCGCGATTCACCCCAGGGTGGTGGTTCCCCGGCTCCCTTGCGGGATTAAGCGCGTGAGCACGGAGCCGTCTCTTGTGACGGCTGGGACGACCGCGCTGCGTTATCGAACGTTAATAGACCCGGGGTGTGGATTCCAAGCTGTTCCGCTTGATCATTAACCTTTCTCGGCGGGACGTACAGACCTATGAGCGGTGAAAATCGGGCGAGTTGACCACGCCTCAGCAGGCCCACCGGAACTGACGGCACGTCAGTCGCCCTGCGGAGGGCGCCCGACCGGTCACCGGACGTGACCATGTCACGGGCGGCGTACGGCGAGCAGCGCCATGTCGTCCGTCAGCGCACCCCCGGTGTGCCGGCGCACCTCCGCCGCGAGCGCGGACAGCAGCACCCCCGGATCGCGGAAGGCGCGTCCCGCGAGCCGCGCCGCCGGGTCGTAGAACTCCCCGTTCCGGTCCCGGGCCTCGGAGAGCCCGTCGGTGTACAGCAGCAGCGTCGCCCCGGCCGGGAAGGCGACCTCCTCGGCGCGGTCCGGCCAGGTCCCCAACTCCCCCATCCCGAGCGGCAGCGCGGCCTCGGCGGCGGGCAGCGAGCGCACGGTGCCGTCGGGACACAGCAGCAGCGGCGGCGGATGGCCGCGGTTGAGGATCCGGACCAGCCCGTCACCGTGGGGCAGTTCGGCGAGGACGACGGTGGTGAACCCCTCGAAGGCGTCCAGCCCCTCGCGCCGGGTCCCCTCCCGGGCCAGCGCCCGCTCCAGCCGCCGCGCGACCGCCTCCAGGCCCGCCTCCTGCTCGGCGGCCTCCCGGAACGCCCCGATGACGACGGCGACGGCCGCCACCGCGCCCATGCCCTTGCCGCGCACGTCCCCCACCACCAGCCGCACCCCGTGGGGGCTGTCCTGGACGGCGTACAGGTCCCCGCCGATGAAGGCGTCCTGCTGCGCCGCCTCGTAGCGCACCGCGATGTCGAAACCGGCGATCCGGTCGGCGGGGCGGGGCAGCACGGCCCGCTGGGCGGCCTCGGCGATCTCCCGCTGCGAGGCGAGCCGTTGGTCGCCGCGGCGCACCACCCGGTTGAGGACGGTGGCCAGCACGGCGACGGTGGCCACGGTGAGCACCTCGGTGAGGGCGTCCGCGTCCAGGTGGAGGCCGTAGCGCAGATGCACGGCGAAGGCGGCGACCAGCGCAACGGCCCCGGTGGCCAGGGTGCCGAGCAGCGGGCACAGGGGAGCGGCGACCAGCGGGGCGGCGGTGAAGAAGGGGATCGCGGTGAACGCGCGGGGGGTCAGGAGGTCGTAGAGGATCCCGCCGACGATCAGTACGGCGGGCAGCATCCGCAAGAGGGCGGAGACGTGCCGCCCCTCCTCCGCCTCCTGGTCCACGCCCCCAGGTTTCCCGGAGCCGGACGGGGCGGCGAGCGGTGTGGCCCGACCGGGGGAAACGCTCAGGGCCGGAGTCCATGAACTGGACTCCGGCCCTGGGCCTTCAGTAGCGGGGACAGGATTTGAACCTGCGACCTCTGGGTTATGAGCCCAGCGAGCTACCGAGCTGCTCCACCCCGCGTCGTTGAAACCAGCATACGCCATTCGCGGGACGCTCAGCACCACGGTGGGCTCACGGCGCCACTGACCTGCTTTTTCAGCTGCCGGGGTTGTCCGCGTGGGTGAGGGTCTCCCAGGAGACGAAGAGGTTGTCGGTGCCCGCGGGACGGGTCTCCTCGGCGAGCCGGTGGGCGGCCGGGACGGAGACGTCGAGGCGGTTCTCCAGGTGGTTGAGGGCCACCTCCAGGTCCGGGCCCATGGTCCGCTCCACCTTCCCGCCGCACAGCCACGCGGGCGCGGGCTCGCCGGCCTGGTACCGGGCGTGGAGGTCGAGCGCCGCCTTCAGCCGGTCCTCGACCTCGTCGTAGAGGTCGACGCCCTGGTGCCAGGCGGTCTCGGCGATGTGGGCGGTGGCGGCGATCGAGTAGCCGACGTGCTTGAAGTTGCGGCAGGTCTCCTGGGAGACGCCGTCCTGGTACGTCTTCTGCCCGAACCAGTACGTCGTCAGCTTGGCGGGGGTGTTCACGCCCGCCCCCTTG
Organism: Streptomyces sp. NPDC020489; assembly: GCF_044386545.1. Taxonomy (NCBI): domain Bacteria; kingdom Bacillati; phylum Actinomycetota; class Actinomycetes; order Kitasatosporales; family Streptomycetaceae; genus Streptomyces; species Streptomyces sp. NPDC020489. Next base: position 502,613 of record NZ_JBIRUZ010000007.1, on the reverse strand, counting down.
GGGGTGAGCGGCACCTGGCCGTCCTCCTCCAGGTAGAAGTAGGCGGGCACGCGCTCCCGGAAGCGCTCCAGGGCGTGGTCGAAGGCCTGGTGGTCGTCGAGGAAGACGGCGATGCCGATGGCCGCGCCGGTCATGACGAGGTCCCAGTTGCCGTTGTGGGCGGGGACCTTGCGGGTGACGGTCGGCAGATACGCGCTGCGCAGCATGGTCCGGAACCGCTCGACCCGCTCCTCGGGCCACCCCGCGCCCGGGCTGTGCGCCACGATCTCCGCCGCCCGCGCCCAGGTCGCCCCGGCCCATCCGGTCTGGAGCCCGGCGTCCTCCTCGGTGTGCCGCCGCATCCTCGCCGACCAGGCATCCATGATCTCCCGCGCCTTGACGGCGTGCCGCTGCTTGCCGGTGACCCGGAAGAGCAGTGCCTGCGTGTAGGCGGCGATGGCGTCCTCGCGCTCCTGCACGCACCCGTGCGCGGGCCGGTCGGTGTGGTCCCCGCCGGGACAGTCGACACTCGCGTACGGCTCGGGCCGGTACCGGTACGCCCCGTACTTGCTGTCCCGCATCTCCAGGTACGCCTTCAGCCACGGCTGCTTCCCCGCTGTGACGTGCGTGCGTACGGCGTCCAGCTGGGCGTCGCTGACGAGGACCCCGGGGTGGGTGAACTCCGCGTCCGGGGGCAGGGCGCGGGCCATGGTGCGGGTCCCCGCCCCGGTGTCCCCGCAGGCGGTGGCGAGAAGGGGGAGGAGCAGGAGCACGGCGGCGGCACGGATTCGGGCTGACCTCATGCAGGCAGCGTCACCCTGCCGCGGGCGGCGCGCAGGAGATGTTGGGCTGATCGGTCGTCAGGGCCCCGTCTCCTGTCGTTCCCTGTCAGCTGAGCAGGGGGAGGTTGGGCGCCTTGGCCCGTTCCTCGAACTCCGGGAGGAGGACGACCTCCACGCCCTGCGCCGCGAGCAGCCCGCTCCCGTCGGCCGCCGTCACGAACGTGTCGGGCTCCCGCCAGGCCGTCACGACCCGGCGTACACCGGCGTCCAGGATCAGCCGGGCGCAGGGGGCGGGGCGGGAGGCGCGGCGGGCGCAGGGTTCCAGGCTGCTGTACACCGTCGCCGAGGCCAGCCGGGGGTCGTCCGCGGCGATCTTGGCCAGGGCCGCCTCCTCGGCGTGGACCACCTCGTCCCCGCCCTCGCGGGAGTACCCGCGCGCGAGCTCGGTGCCGTCGGCGGCGACCACGACCGCGCCCACGCTGAACGCGGTCCGCGAGGGCGGGCACAGGGCCGCCAGTTCGCAGGCGAGGCGGAGCCAGTGGCGGTCGGCGGCGGGACCGCCCGGCGCGGTCGGCTCGTAGCGCATGAGGACGACGTCCTCGATCCGCCTCGACTCCACCAGCCGGAGGCGTCCGCCCTGGTAGGCGCCGGGGCCGAAGAGGCGGGGCGCCTCGGGGGTGCCGACGAAGAGGGGGGCGAGGACCAGCTGGAGTTCGTCGGCGAGGCCCTGCTGGAGGAGCTGGGTGTGGATGGTGCCGCCGCCCTCGACCATGAGGCGCCGCACACCGCGGCCGGCCAGGTCCGTCAGGAGCCGGGGCCAGTGCAGGTCGGTGCCGAGGCTGACCACGTCGGCGGCGAGACCGACGGCGCGGGCCCGCTCGGCGCCCTTCTCCGTCGTGTAGAGGACCTTGTCGCCGCCGGTGTGCCAGAACCTCGCCCCGGGGTCCAGGTCGCCCGAGCCGCTGACCGTGACCTTCAGGGGGTACTCCGGAAGGCCCGCCGCGACCCGGGCCGCGCGCCGCTCGGGGGAGTTGACCAGCAGGCGGGGGTTGTCGGCGCGGATCGTGCCGGCGCCGACCAGGATCGCGTCGACCGAGGCGCGGACCTCGTCGACGCGGTCGAAGTCGGCGGGGCTGGAGAGCAGGAGGCGGTCGGGGCCGGTGTCGTCGAGGTAGCCGTCGAGGGAGACGGCGGCGGAGAGGAGGACGTACGGGTGGGACATCGGCGCGGTTCCTCCGGTCGACGGACGGCGAGCTTGGTTAAATTTTGAAGCAAACCTACACTGGAGGCATGACGACCCGCTGGCTCACCGCCGAGGAGCAGCGCGCCTGGCGCGCCTACGTGGCCGCGACGCACCTCCTGGAGGACGCGATCGACCGGCAGCTCCAGCAGGACGCCGGCATGCCCCATCTCTACTACTCCATCCTCGCCCTCCTGTCCGAGACCCCGGACCGGCGGCTGCGCATGACCGATCTCGCCGAGGGGCTGAAGATCACGCGCCCACGGCTGACGTACGCCGTGACACGACTGGAGAAGGACGGGCTGATCCGGCGCGAGAGCTGCCCGTGGGACAAGCGCGGGAGCGTCGCGGTGCTGACCGACGAGGGCATGGCGGTGCTGGAGGAGACGGCACCGGGCCATGTCGAGACGGTCCGCTCCGCGCTCTTCGACCGGCTCACCCCCGAGCAGGTGGCCCAGTTGGAGGAGATCTGCTCGGGGATCGCGGCAGGGCTCCAGGAACCGGCGGGCGACGAGGTGCCGTGGCGGCGGCGCTCCTCGCCCTCGTGCTCCTGAGCCACTCCACAAACCCTTTGCTTCAACTTTCAAGCATGAGGTAGGGTCTCGATCCGTAGAGATGCTTCAAATCTTAAGCAGATATGTGCCCACGCAGGCTACGGACCCCACGGACCGGAGTAACCGCATGATCGACCTCCCCGCCGCCACCCCCCGCTCCCGCGTCCGCGTCCCGCTGCGCTTCGGGGACGGCTACAGCGTCGATGCCGAGCTCGTCACCTTCCACGGCCTGGTCGACGGCCAGGAGCACGTGGCCGTCGTCCTCGGCGAACCGGGCCCCCGCCCCTTGGTGCGGCTGCACTCCGAGTGCCTGACCGGCGACGTCTTCGGCTCCGCGCGCTGCGACTGCGGCCCCCAGCTGCGCGAGGCGGTCGAGCGGATCGCGGACCACGGCGGCGTCCTGCTGTACCTGCGCCAGGAGGGCCGCGGCATCGGCCTCTACAACAAGCTCGACGCCTACGCCCTCCAGGACCAGGGCCTGGACACCTACGCCGCGAACACCGCGCTGGGCCTGCCCGAGGACGACCGCGACTACACGGCCGCCGCCCAGATGCTGCACGCCCTCGGCATCGGCGGGCTGGACCTGCTCTCCAACAACCCCGACAAGGCGGGCCAGTTGCGCGCCCTCGGCATCGACGTCCACGACCGGGTCCCCACGGGGGTCTTCACCACCGCCCACAACGTCCGCTACCTGCGCGCCAAGGTCCTCCAGACCCAGCACACCCTGCCACTGACCGAACTGACGGAACCGATCGCCGGCTAACCGGGCGGGTCCCCCGGACACACCGAAGCCCCCACCTCAGAACCGTCTGACGCGGGGGCTCGCGGGTAGGCCCTGTGGGACTCGAACCCACAACCAATGGATTAAAAGTCCACTGCTCTGCCAATTGAGCTAAGGGCCCAGGCGATGTTGCCTCCCCGAGCATAGCCGGACGCGGCCGCCTCTCCGATCGGGTATCGGGGACACGGCCGCGCCGGATGGGCGGGTCGGGGCGGAAAGGTCACGGATCGACCGGTTCCGGGGCCCCCTTGCGCGCCGCCTCACGGGCCCGGGTCCGCTCGTGCTCGGGGTTGAGGAACCAGTGCCGGGCCGACGCCCACCACCAGGTCGCCGCGAAGCCGAGGACCACCAGCACGGCCACCGGGGCGTAGTTGAAGGTCTCCCAGGTGACCGGCGAGACCTGCGGCAGCATGAAGAGGACCGTGATCACGGCGACCCACACCACCGACACCACGCCGATCGCCCTCGACCAGCGGCCCAGGTGCCACGGCCCGCGCTCGAAGGCCTCGCCCCGGCGCAGCCGCAGCAGGGTCGGGATGACGTAGGCGATGTAGAGCCCGATCACCGCGATCGAGGTCACCGCCGCGTACGCGGTCACGTTGATCAGGTACGGCAGGCCCAGCACCAGCGCGCTCAGCGCCGCCAGCCACACCGCCGCGACGGGTGTCCGGGTGCGCGGGCTGACGGTGTGCCAGAGGTGCGAGAACGGCAGGGCGCCGTCGCGCGAGAAGGCGTAGATCATGCGGCTGTTGGCCGTCACCGAGGCCATCCCGCAGAACAGCTGCGCGCCGATCACGACGAGCAGCAGCAGCTTGCCCGCGGTCGCGCCGAGGGCGTCCAGCAGGATCTGGGCGGGGGGCGCGCCGGTCGGGGACCCCAGCGCCCCGTCGTAGGACTGGATGGCGAAGGTGAAGCCGAGCAGCAGCACGAATCCGGCGATCCACGAGGTCCAGATCGACTGCACGATCCCCTTCGGGCCGGCCGTCGAGGCGTCGTGGGTCTCCTCGGTCATGTGGGCGGAGGCGTCGTAGCCGGTGAAGGTGTACTGGGCCATCAGCAGGCCCAGCGCGACGACGTAGACCCCGCTCCCCCAGCCCGTGTTGTTGACGAACTCGGTGAACACGAAGGACGCGGACTGGTGGGTGTCCGGTACGAAGGTCAGCGCACCGACGATCACGGCCACGCCCACCACGTGCCACCACACGCTGACGCTGTTGAGGATCGCGACGATCCGGACGCCGAAGGTGTTCAGCAGCCCGTGCAGCACGAGGATGCCCGCGAAGAGCAGGATCGTGCGGCCCGGGGTCACCTCGAAGTCGAACTGGAGGTTGAGGTACGCCCCCAGGAAGGACGCGGCGCCGAAGTCGATGCCGGCGGTCACCGCGACCTGGCCGAGCACGTTGAACCAGCCCGTGAACCACGCCCAGGCGGCGGCGGTGCGGGTGGGGGCCAGCTTGTGGGCCCAGAAGTACAGGCCCGCGGAGGTCGGGTAGGCCGAGCAGATCTCGGCCATCGACAGCCCGACGAACAGCGTCATCAGGCCCACGGCCACCCAGCCCCAGGTGATCACCGCCGGGCCCCCGGTGTTCATCCCGAACAGGTACAGCGTCAGACAGCCCGACAGCACCGAGATGATCGTGAAGGAGACCGCGTAGTTGGAGAACGCCGACATGCGGCGGGCCAGGACCTGCGTGTAACCGAGCTGGGCCAGCCGCTCCTCGTCCGACAGGCCGGATGAGCCCTTGGACTGCCCGCTCGCTATCGCGTCATCTGTCATGCCCCCAGCAATTCCCTCACGAGAGGCGTGACACACGTCACAGCATGGCCAAAAACGAACGCCGAAGGGCCCGTACGACCGGAGTCGTACGGGCCCTTCGCGCAGCTATGTGCCTAGGTGCCTACGGGCCGTCAGCCGTTGCGCTTCCAGCGCGGCTTGTCGTCACGGCGGCCGAAGGAGGAACCGGAACCCGTACCGGTGCCGGTGCCGGTACCGCGGTGGTCGTCACGGCGGCCGTAGGGGCGCTCGTGGCCGCCGGAGCGGAAGCCCGGGCGGTCGTCGCGGCGGTCACGGTTGAAGGGGCGGTCGCTGCCCCGGTGGCCACCGCGCTCGTCACGGCGCTCGAAGGAACGGCCGGCGGCCGGACGCTCGTCGCGACGGAAGCCGCCACGGTCGTTGTCCCGGCGCTCGAAGGAACGGCCGCCCTGGTCGTCGCGGCGCTCGAAGGAACGGCCACCACGGTCGTCCCGACGCTCGTCACGGCGGAACCCGCCACGGTCGTTGTCCCGACGCTCGAACCCACGCTCACCGCGGTCGCGGTTGACCCCACCGCGGTCGTCGCGGCGCTCGAAGGGGCGGCCACCACGGTCGTCCCGACGCTCGTCGCGACGGAAACCGCCACGGTCGTTGTCCCGACGCTCGAAGGAACGGCCACCGCGGTCGTCGCGGCGCTCGAAGGAACGGCCACCACGGTCGTCACGACGCTCGTCACGGCGGAAACCGCCACGGTCGTTGTCCCGACGGTCACGACGCTCGTACGACGAGCCCTCGGCGCGGTCGGCGTCCTGCGCCGGCGACTGCTCGGGCACCGACGCCTCGGCGGCCTCGACGACCGCCGCGGCCTGCGCCTCGGCCACCGCGGCCTCCGGGTCCTCACCGCGCTCACGGGCGGCCCGGGCCACGAGACGGTCGGCCTCCTCGCGCAGCTCGGTCGCGCGCCGCTGCGCCCGCTCCAGCTGCTTGGTCAGGGAGGCGACCTCACGCTCGGCCTGCTGGGCCGCGTTGCCCGCGGCCTCCGCCTGCACCTCGGTCATCGACCGGGCGCCGGTGATCTCGGCGACCTCGGGGTCGAAGGCGGCGCCGCCCTGGATGATGTGCCGTCCGGCGTCGACGCCCGCGTCCTCCATGAGGCGGAAGATCTGGCGGCGCTGGTGCGGCAGCGACAGGGAGACGACCGTGCCCGTGCGACCGGCACGCGCCGTGCGGCCCGCGCGGTGCAGGTAGTCCTTGTGGTCACCGGCCGGGTCGACGTTCAGCACCAGGTCGATGCCGTCGACGTGGATGCCACGCGCGGCGACGTCCGTGGCGACGAGCGCGTTGACGTAGCCCTTCTTGAAGTCCTCCAGCACGCGGGTACGGGCGCCCTGCGTCATACCGCCGTGCAGCGCGTCCGCCTTCACGCCCGACTCGCACAGCTGCTCGGCGATACGGTCGGCGCCCAGCTGCGTGCGGACGAAGATGATCGTGCGGCCCTTGCGGGCGGCGATCGCGGCGGTGACCGGCGCCTTGTCCTTGGGCTTCACGATGAGGATGTGGTGGGACATCGTCGTGACGTTGCCCTGGGCGCTGTCGACCTCGTGCGTGACCGGGTTGGTCAGGTAGCGCTTGACCAGCGTGGAGATCTCGTTCTCCATCGTGGCCGAGAACAGCATGCGCTGGCCGCCGCCCGGGATCTGGTCGAGCAGCTCGGTGACCTCGGGCAGGAAGCCCAGGTCGGACATCTGGTCGGCCTCGTCGAGGACGGCGACCTCGACGTTCTCCAGGGAGCAGGCGCCGCGGTTGATGATGTCGCGCAGCCGGCCCGGGGTGGCGACGAGGATGTCGACGCCGCGCTCGAGGGCGTAGATCTGGTTGCCCATCGACGTACCGCCGCAGACGACCTTCATCTTCAGGCCGACGACGTCGCCGTACGGCTGGAGCGCGTCCGCCACCTGCATGGCGAGCTCGCGGGTCGGGGTGAGGATGATCGCGCGGGGCTTGTGCTTCTCGGTGCGGCCGCCGGCGAGTCGCGCCAGGGTCGGCAGACCGAAGGAGAGGGTCTTGCCGGAGCCGGTGCGGCCACGGCCGAGGATGTCCTTGCCGGCCAGGGCGTCCGGGATGGTCGCGGCCTGGATCGGGAAGGGGGCGGTCACGCCGTTCTGCGCGAGCTTGCGCACGACGCCCTCCGGGAGACCGAGCGTGGCGAAGGTGACCTCGGGGGTCTCCTCGACGATCTCGTTCTCGCCGTTCCCGGGCATGACGGCGTGATCAGAACTGGAAATGGACATGCGTATGCGAAACCTTCCGGAGTCTCGTCGGCACGCGCCCGTCAACTCCGTGATTTCGCAATACGACCGCCTCGATGCGGTCAGCCACGGTAAGGGGAGAGAACGCGCCACACGGCGCGCTTCTGCGTTGGCGCCGGGCAAATGAATCAAACGATCTATAACCATACGCACCCATCACCCCTGAAGGCAAACCGACCCCCGTAGACGTACGTCACACCGATGCGAGTCCGCCTACGCGGGCGCCCCCGCCGCCGGTGCCGGCTCCCGCTGGGCCAGCTGCGGCTGGTTGTCCGGGTGGGCGGAGGAGGAGGGCTCGGCGACCGTCGGCGTCGGCGTGGGGGTGGGGGGTTCCGGGGTCGGAGTGGGGGTGGGCTCGGCGGGCTTCGTCGCGGTCGGCTGCGCCTTGGTCGGCGTCGGCTGCGGCTGGTCCGGCTTGCCGGGCTTTCCCCCCGGGGTGGGGGACGCCTGGGCGCCGGCGGACTCCGAGGCGGAGGGCGACGCCGACGCGTCCGCCTTGCCCTTGCCCTTCTTGCGACCGTGCTTGGCGTCCGCCGCGGCGGCCCCGTACCCGCCGCCCCCGCCCGACACCGCCGGACCGCCGTCCGGCGCCTTCCCGCCGCGCTGCCCGGTGGAGTGGGACGGCTTGGCGTCCTTGCCGCCGTCGTCGTCACCCACGCTCATGCAGCCGGTGGCGGCGGCGACCGCCAGCACCGTGGCGGCCAGACGGACAGGTACGTACATGGGGCGCACGGGCAGCCACCTCCGAGGGCGGTTGTGAGGAGTCAACCCGTTCAACTCCCGCCGCCCACAAGAGGACACGCGCGAGCCCCGTCCCGGGCCGCCTCCGCTGCGGGCACCGCGTCCCCGACAATGTCCCTGTGCTGGAGATGACGCGCGAAGCCTTCGAAGAACTCGTGAGCCAGGCCCTGGACCGGATCCCCCCGGAGCTGACCCGGGTCATGGACAACGTCGCCGTGTTCGTCGAGGACGAGCCGCCCGCCGACGACCCCGAACTGCTCGGCCTCTACGAGGGCACCCCCCTCACCGACCGCGGCGAGTGGTACGCAGGCGTCCTGCCCGACCGCATCTCGATCTACATGGGCCCCACCCTGCGCTTCTGCGAGACCGAGGACGACGTGGTGCACGAGGTCGCCGTGACCGTGATCCACGAGATCGCCCACCACTTCGGCATCGACGACGAACGCCTCCACGAACTGGGCTGGGGCTGATCACGGCGGGCCTTCGGCGCCCGCATACCGACCCCCGCACCTGGGCATAGGGGACCAATGGCCCGCGTCCCCGCCGCAGTCCTGAACGTCCTGGTCCGTGTCCGCCGCTCCCCCCGCGCCCTCGCCCGGCGCTACCGCACCCGGCGCCCGCAGCCGACCCTCGAACTCGTCCACCAGCCGCACCCCTGGACCCGGGCCCTCGGTCTGGTGGCCGTCGTCCTGCTCGGGGCGTGGCTGGGCCTGCTGATCGTCGGCAACGTCCGCACCCCGGTCGGGCCCATGAACACGACGATGACCCTGCGCCCGTCCTTCACCGGCGGCACGAAGATCAACGTCTCCCCGCTCGGCGCCCTCCAGCTGGACAGCCACCACGCCCCCGTCCGCCTGGACGTCAACGTCGACCAGCTCGACCCGGCCCGCTCCCAGGCCCTGGTCGACCACCCCGAGCGCATCTCGGGACTGCAGGAGGAGGTCGCCGAGGACGTCGAGCACGGCACCCTCGACCTGGCCGTACGGTCCTGCGTCGCCGTCGTCGGCGGGGCCACCGCCCTCGGTCTCGCCGTCTACCGCCGCCCCCGCCGCGCCCTCGCCGCCGGCGGTCTCGCCCTCGGCCTGCTGGCCGCGTCCGGCGGGACGGCGTACGCCACCTGGAACCCCGACTCCGTCCTGGAGCCGAGGTTCTCCGGACTGCTCTCCTCGGCCCCGTCCCTGGTCGGCAACGCCCGCAACATCGTCACCGAGTTCGACGTCTACCAGCGCGAGCTGGCCCGCCTCGTGACCAACGTGACGAAGCTCTACGACGTCACCTCCACGCTCCCCGCCTACGCGCCCGACCCGACCACCATCCGCGTCCTGCACGTCTCCGACATCCATCTGAACCCGGCGAGCTGGAAGATCATCGCCTCGCTGGTGGAGCAGTACCAGGTGAACGTCATCGTCGACTCCGGCGACACCATGGACCACGGCACCGCCGCCGAGAACGGCTTCCTCGATCCCGTCGAGGACCTCGGGGCGCCGTACGTGTGGGTGCGGGGCAACCACGACTCCCGGATCACCCAGCGCTATCTGGAGGGCCTGAAGAACGTGCACGTCCTCGACGACGGCCGGGCACAGACCGTCGCGGGCGTGCGCTTCGCCGGGATCGGCGACCCCCAGTACACCCCCGACCGCAGCGAGAAGCCCGGCGCCGAGGAGTCCCAGGAGGCCGCGGGCGCCCGGCTGGCCGCCGCCCTGCGCGACTACACGACCGCCGGGAAGCCGGTCGACGTGGCCGTCGTGCACGAGCCGTCGGCCGCGCGGGAGGTCGACGGGTCGGTGCCGCTGGTGCTCTCCGGGCATCTGCACCACCAGGAGATGGAGGTCATGCGCCTGGGCACCCGGCTGCGCGTCGAGGGCTCCACCGGCGGCAGCGGCCTGCGTGCCGTCGAGGGGACGTACCCGGACCCCATCGAGGCCTCGATCCTCTACCTCGACCGTGACTCCCGCCGCCTCCAGGCCTGGGACGAGATCAGGCTCGGCGGGCTCGGCCTGACGACGGCCGAGGTCAGCCGCCACCTGCCGGAGGAGAACCAGCCCGGGGCCACCCCGACGCCGACGCCCACCCCGCGGCCGTCCTCCCCGGCCCGGCCGTCCACCCCCTCACCGAGCGCTCCCTAAACCGTTTTGGCGATACCTCCCGGCATCCCATATGCTTCTCACGTCCCCGACGCGCTGCGAAGCGCAAGGCGGGCCGATAGCCCTCATCGTCTAGCGGCCTAGGACGCCGCCCTTTCAAGGCGGTAGCACGGGTTCGAATCCCGTTGGGGGCACGCAACACCGTGTGCGAGACTGTTCGCGCACACAGCTTGGTCCTGTGGAGCAGTTTGGAGTGCTCGCCACCCTGTCAAGGTGGAGGCCGCGGGTTCAAATCCCGTCAGGACCGCTGAGGTTTCCCCGGAAACCTCGTGGCTGGGTAGCTCAGTTGGTACGAGCGATCGCCTGAAAAGCGATAGGTCGCCGGTTCGACCCCGGCCCCAGCCACAGCACAGACCCCGATCTTCGGATCGGGGTCTTGGTGTATGCCGGGGCAAAACCGTTCGCCAGTAATTTCCCCGGGATGAGATCCTGGATCGCGTATGTCTACGCACCCTGCCCCCGCCCCCGGCGCCCCCGCCTTCGCGGACCTCGCCGCCCGCCTGACCGAGCTCTCCCTGCGTGACGCGCACCGGCTCGGGCGCAGGCTCGAAGGCGCGCGCAGGATCCGCAAGCCGGAGGCGCGGTCCGCCGTGCTGGCCGAGATCGAGGCGGAGATCGGCAAGGGCGAGGAGCGGGTGGGCGCCCGCCGGGCCCGCGTGCCCGCCGTGTCGTATCCCGAGCAGCTCCCGGTCAGCCAGAAGAAGGACGACATCGCGGCCGCCATCCGCGACCACCAGGTCGTGATCGTGGCCGGTGAGACCGGTTCCGGCAAGACCACCCAGATCCCCAAGATCTGCCTGGAGCTCGGCCGGGGCGTCAAGGGCATGATCGGGCACACCCAGCCCCGCCGGATCGCCGCCCGTACCGTCGCCGAGCGGGTCGCCGAGGAACTGGACACCCCGCTCGGCGAGGCCGTCGGCTGGAAGGTGCGGTTCACCGACCAGGTGAACCCGGAGGCGACCTTCGTCAAGCTGATGACGGACGGCATCCTGCTCGCCGAGATCCAGACCGACCGCGAGCTGCGCGCCTACGACACGATCATCATCGACGAGGCCCACGAGCGGTCCCTCAACATCGACTTCCTGCTCGGCTATCTCGCCCAGCTGCTGCCGAAGCGCCCCGACCTCAAGGTCGTCATCACCTCGGCGACCATCGACCCCGAGCGGTTCTCCCGGCACTTCGGGGACGCCCCGATCGTCGAGGTCAGCGGCCGGACGTATCCGGTGGAGGTGCGCTACCGGCCCCTGCTGGAAGAGGACTCGGACGACGCCGACCGCGACCAGATCACCGCGATCTGCGACGCCGTGGAGGAGCTCCAGGGCGAGGGCAAGGGGGACATCCTCGTCTTCCTCTCGGGCGAGCGGGAGATCCGGGACACCGCGGACGCGCTCACCAAGAAGAACTACCGCTTCACCGAGGTCCTGCCCCTGTACGCCCGGCTCTCGCACGCCGAGCAGCACCGCGTCTTCCAGCCGCACACCGGCCGCAGGATCGTTCTGGCAACCAACGTCGCCGAGACCTCGCTGACCGTCCCGGGCATCAAGTACGTCATCGACCCCGGCTTCGCCCGCATCTCCCGGTACAGCCACCGCACCAAGGTCCAGCGGCTGCCCATCGAGCCGATCTCGCAGGCCAGCGCCAACCAGCGCAAGGGCCGCTGCGGCCGTACCTCGGACGGCGTCTGCATCCGCCTGTACAGCGAGGAGGACTTCAACGCCCGCCCGGAGTTCACGGACGCGGAGATCCTGCGCACCAACCTCGCCTCCGTCATCCTCCAGATGACCGCGGCCGGCCTCGGCGACATCGAGAAGTTCCCCTTCATCGACCCGCCGGACCACCGCAACATCCGCGACGGCGTCCAACTCCTCCAGGAACTCGGCGCGTTGGACCCGGCGCAGAAGGACGTCCGCAAGCGGCTCACCGACACCGGCCGCAAGCTCGCCCAGCTGCCGGTCGACCCGCGCCTCGCGCGCATGGTCCTGGAGGCCGACAAGAACGGCTGTGCCCGCGAGGTCATGGTCATAGCCGCCGCGCTCTCCATCCAGGACCCGCGCGAACGGCCCGCCGACAAGCAGACCCAGGCCGACCAGCAGCACGCCCGCTTCAAGGACGAGACGAGCGATTTCCTCGCCTACCTCAACCTGTGGCGCTATGTCCGTGAGCAGCAGAAGGAGCGCGGCTCGTCGTCCTTCCGCCGGATGTGCAAGCAGGAGTACCTCAACTTCCTGCGCATCCGCGAATGGCAGGACATCTACTCCCAACTGCGCACGGTCGCCAAGCAGATGGGCATCCACCTCAACGAGGAGGACGCGGCCGACCAGAGCGTCCACGTCTCCCTGCTCGCCGGCCTCCTCTCGCACATCGGCATGAAGGACGTGAAGGACGGCAACAAGAACGAGTATCTCGGCGCCCGGAGCGCCAAGTTCGCGATCTTCCCCGGCTCGGCCCTCTTCAAGAAGCAGCCGCGTTTCGTCATGTCGGCGGAGCTGGTGGAGACCTCGCGGCTGTGGGCCCGGGTCAACGCGAAGATCGAGCCCGAGTGGGTCGAGCCGCTCGCCGAGCACCTGCTGAAGCGGACGTACTCCGAACCGCACTGGGAGAAGGACCAGGCGGCCGTGATGGCGTACGAGAAGGTCACGCTGTACGGCGTGCCGATCGTCGCCCAGCGGAAGGTCAACTACGGCCGGATCGACCCAGAGGCCTCCCGCGAGCTGTTCATCCGCAACGCGCTCGTCGAGGGCGACTGGCGCACCCACCACAAGTTCTTCGCCGACAACCGCCGACTCCTCAGCGAGGTCGAGGAGTTGGAGCACCGGGCCCGGCGCCGGGACATCGTGGTCGACGACGACACCCTCTTCGACTTCTACGACCAGCGGGTGCCCGAACACGTCGTCTCCGGCGCCCACTTCGACTCCTGGTGGAAGCACAAGCGGCACGAGCAGCCGGACTTCCTGGACTTCGAGCGGGAGATGCTCATCCGCGAGTCGGCGGAGGCGGTCACCAAGGCCGACTACCCGGACTCGTGGCGGCAGGGGCAGCTGAAGTTCCGGGTGACGTACCAGTTCGAGCCGGGCGCGGACGCGGACGGTGTGACGGTCCACGTCCCGCTCCAGGTGCTGAACCAGGTCACGGACGAGGGCTTCGACTGGCAGATCCCCGGGCTCCGGGAAGAGGTCGTGACGGAGCTGATCCGTTCCCTGCCCAAGCCGATCCGGCGCAACTACGTGCCGGCACCGAACTTCGCGCAGCGCTTCCTGGCCACGGCGGTGCCGCTCCAGGAGCCCCTGACCCTCACGATGGCCCGCGAGCTGAAGCGGATGGTCGGGGTGCCCTTCGAGGCCGAGGACTTCGACTGGTCGAAGGTCCCGGACCACCTGCGCGTCACCTTCCGGATCGTCGACGAGCGGCGCCGCAAGATCGCCGAGGACAAGGACCTGGAGGCGCTGAAGCTCCAGCTGAAGCCCAAGGCGCGCAAGGCGCTCTCCCAGGCCGCCGCCGCCACCGCCGAGCGCCAGGGCGGCGAGTCCCTGGAACGCAAGGGCCTGACGGACTGGACGATCGGCACGCTGACGCGGGTCTTCGAGACCCGGCGCGCGGGGCAGCCGGTGAAGGCGTACCCGGCGCTGGTCGACGACGGTGACACGGTCTCCGTGCGCCTCTTCGACACCGAGGCGGAACAGGCCGAGGCGATGTGGAAGGGCACCCGCCGGCTGATCCTGCGCAACATCCCGGTGAACCCGGGGAAGTTCGCCTCGGAGAAGCTGACGAACCCCCAGAAGCTGGCCCTGTCGGCCAATCCCCACGGCACGATCCAGGCGCTCTTCGACGACTGCGCGATGGCGGCGGCGGACCGGCTGATCGCCGACTTCGGGGGGCCCGCGTGGGACGAGGAGTCGTACCGGAAGCTCTACGACAAGGTGCGCGCCGAGATCGTCGACCTGACGGTCCGTACGGTGGGCCAGGTGCAGCAGGTGCTGGCCGCCTGGCAGGCCTGTGAGCGCCGTCTGAAGGCCGTACGGAGCCCCGCGCTGCTGGCGAACCTGACGGACGTGCGCAAGCAGCTGGACGCCCTCGTGAAGCCCGGCTTCGTCACGGAGGCGGGACTGCGGCGGCTGCCGGACCTGATGCGGTACCTGGTCGCGGCGGACCGGCGGCTCCAGCAGATGCCGACCAACGTCCAGCGGGACACCACCCGCATGGAGAAGGTCCACGAGATGCAGGACGAGTTCGCGTGGCTGCTGGAGCAGCTGCCGAAGGGCCGTCCGGTGCCCGCGTCGGTCCTGGACATCCGCTGGATGATCGAGGAGCTCCGGGTCAGCTACTTCGCGCACGCGCTGGGCACCGCGTACCCCGTCTCGGACAAGCGGATCGTGAAGGCCATCGACGCCGCCGCACCGTGACGGACCCCGCACCCTGGGTGAGTTCGCGCAGGAGGCTCCCCCTCCTGTACAGTCCTTCTCGCAGCGCAACGCACGAATCGCACTGCGAAACCTGGTCCTGTGGAGCAGTTTGGAGTGCTCGCCACCCTGTCAAGGTGGAGGCCGCGGGTTCAAATCCCGTCAGGACCGCAGTGAAAGAGCCCGGATCTTCGGATCCGGGCTCTTCTTCGTTCCCGGTGCGCACCGGCGTGCCCCACTGCGCCCCGGCTCGGTGAGCGCGCCCGGTCGCGGCACCCGCGGGCGTCCCAGGCCGTCTTGACGGCGTGACAATCGCTCGGTACTCCAGAAACCAGGGCCGTTTCCGGGGCGGCCTCCTGGAGGTGGCGCATGGCGGCTTCGGCTCGGCACGAGACGCGGGCGCTGCTCCGTGCGCATCTGGCGGCCGCCTCCTCCTATCGCCATCTGACGCGGCACTGCCCCATCTGCCACCAGCTCCTGCGGCTCGCCCTGGACTCCGCCCCCACCGCCCCCACGGCCCCCTCCGCCTCCCGGGCCGGCGAGACGGCCGGGGAGGCCGTCGAGGACGAAAGTCCCGCCGACGCGTGACCAACGGCGGCCCCAACACCCGTGCGGGCGTGGGACGGTGGAACAAGCGCCTCCTCTAGCGCACCCGCGCCAGGGGCAACAAGGACCCTGGCATGTGACGGGTGTCACCGCATGAGTTTCTGAAACTGCGGTACTTACGACCCGCCTACAACTGGTCAATTTAATATGTGCAATTGCACCAGCCCGCAGGCCGACCCGTCGGTACGTCCGCGAGGGCCCACAGGAGATCCGACACCCCTCCCCAGACTCCGACAAGCCCGCTCACAGCGCCGTGCGCAAGGGCCCGTTCCGCGCACAAAAAAGATCGCGCTGGACTCGGCGGAGTCCAGCGCGATCGACGACGCACCCTGTGATGTTCTTGGACGAGCTTGGGCGTGGGCCCTGTTGGGGCAGAACCCGCGTCGCTTGGAGCTTGGGTCACGGACGCCGCGGCATGTTGGGGGACCTGCCGGTTTGTCCGTTATTCAGTTGGTTCAGGCCTCGCTGCGCTGCTGCGGGATGCCCGCGAGCAGTGCACGGACCTCCGCCTCGCGGTAGCGGCGGTGCCCGCCGAGCGTACGGATAGACGTGAGCTTCCCAGCCTTCGCCCACCGCGTGACCGTCTTCGGGTCGACGCGGAACATCGTGGCGACCTCAGCCGGGGTCAGCAGCGGCTCGGCATCAGGGGTGCGAGCGGTCATGAGCGGCCTCCTCGGGAGAACCGAACCTTCTCGGTTCTTTCCTCTAAATTCTGCACCTTGACCCGCGTTGCCCGAAATGGCGGACGCGAGTCGAGTCGGTTATAGGACGAACGGCTTGTCCTCGGCACTACAACTACACCATCTGTCCAGCCGCGTCGGCCAAACCGATGGAATTGCCCCCCAGACGTTCATCGGCGACAGAGGCCGATGGACCATGCCATAGCGGACAGTCACGCCACTGTGACGATCAGTCACAGAGGCGATCAGGAGTCACCAGACCCCCCAAAGCGGAACCTCCCCCGGGCCCCTTGTCCTATTTTGGCATGAGGAGGGGCAAGAGATGCAAGGGCCGGGTACGTGCGGTCCGTCACGCTTGACACTCTGTGAGGCGTACGCCCGGATAGGGACCTACGTCCCTTGTTGGCTGAGCATCAGGCGAAACTTGGTGACTCCTTGACCGAGGACGAAACCCCAAAACGGGCGTCTCGTCAAACGTCAGTTCGTGATCGAAGGCGCACCGGTCCGTGACCAAAGTGACCTGAAGCACACTCAGTTCGCCGAGCGACGGTCCCGCACCGACCGCCAGCGCTCCACCAGCCGCGCGTACGCCTCCCCCGCGGCCGCCCCGTCGCCGAGCCGCAACGCCTCGATGCCGGCGGCGACGTCGGCCGCCGAGTGGTCGTCCTCCAGCTCCCCCGGCGGCAGGGCGTGCACCAGACCGCCGTAGTCCAGTTCCACGTGCGAACGCGGATGGAACTCCTCCAGCCAGCGCCCCACGTCCACCAGCCCGTCGGTGAGCGGCCCCTCCTCGACGGAGTCCTTCAGCGTCCGCAGGGCCCGCGCCACCCGCCGCCGCGCCTGCACCATCGGCGTCCGGTAGCGCAGCGTCGGCGGATCCTGCCCGGACCCCTTGTCGAAGGCCCGCTCCTCGTCCGCCACCAGCACGAACCAGTGCAGCGGGACCTGCCAGGTCGAGGTGCGGATCCAGGGCCGGGCGTCGGGGTTGCGGACCAGCCAGCGCTCGTAGTCCTGTGCCGCCTGGCGTCGTACGACCTCCGGCAGCACCGCGTCCAGGACCGGGCCCGGCAGCTCCTCGTCCAGCTCCTGGAGCGCCAGCCAGCCGCGCAGCCGGGTCCGCCAGGGGCAGACGCAGACCACCCCGTCCACGTCGATCACGAACGCGTCGCCGCTCTCGTGCACCGGCACCGCGATCGGCGGGGTGGGCAGCAAGTCGGCCAGGGAGCGGCGCAGTTCGTCCTGGTACGAGGGGCGGTCGGGGCGGCGCGCGTAGCGCGTCCAGTGACCGCGCTCCGGCTCCGGGAAGGCCGCCAGAGGCTCGTACACGCGCAGATAGGTCGCGTACGGGACGACCACCGAGGACACCTTGGGCACGCCTGCTCCCTCCCCCGCCCGCTGCCGGGAAAACCTGCGGAACCCGCTCACGGACGAGCCGGAAATCCCCGCAGATCGTCGCACGGGCGTACTCCGCGAGGGGGTGATCCTGAGCACGGCGAGGTCCGCGGGGCCGGCCAGGCTCTAATCTCGTGCTCACAGCGCCCGCCACCCCTACGGGAGCTGGTCCCAACAGCGGCTACTTACCCAGGAGTCACCACAGTGACCGACGTATCAGCCGGCGTCCTGCACACCCTGTTCCACTCGGACCAGGGCGGTCATGAGCAAGTCGTGCTCTGCCAGGACCGTGCCAGCGGCCTCAAGGCCGTCATCGCCCTCCACTCCACCGCGCTGGGCCCCGCCCTCGGCGGCACCCGGTTCTACCCCTACGCGACCGAGGAGGAGGCCGTCGCCGACGCCCTGAACCTCTCGCGCGGGATGTCCTACAAGAACGCCATGGCGGGTCTCGACCACGGCGGTGGCAAAGCCGTGATCATCGGCGACCCGGACTCCGTCAAGACGGAAGAGCTGCTGCTCGCCTACGGCCGGTTCGTGGCCTCCCTCGGCGGGCGCTACGTCACCGCGTGCGACGTCGGTACGTACGTCGCCGACATGGACGTCGTCGCCCGCGAGTGCCGCTGGACGACCGGGCGGTCCCCCGAGAACGGCGGCGCCGGGGACTCCTCCGTGCTCACGTCCTTCGGCGTCTACCAGGGCATGCGGGCCTCCGCCCGGCACCTGTGGGGCAGCCCCTCACTGGCCGGCCGGAAGGTCGGCGTCGCCGGCGTCGGGAAGGTCGGCCGCCACCTGGTGGAGCACCTGCGGGCCGAGGGCGCCGAGGTCGTGATCACGGACGTGCGCGAGGAGGCCGTCGGGCGCATCCTCGCCGCGCACCCGGAGGGCGTCACGGCCGTCGCCGACACGGCCACCCTGATCCGCACCGAGGGCCTCGACGTCTACGCCCCCTGCGCGCTCGGCGGCGCCCTCGACGACGACACCGTCCCGGCGCTGACCGCCAAGGTGGTCTGCGGCGCCGCCAACAACCAGCTCGCCCACCCGGGCGTGGAGAAGGACCTCGCCGACCGCGGGATCCTCTACGCGCCGGACTACGTGGTGAACGCGGGCGGTGTCATCCAGGTCGCCGACGAGCTGCACGGCTTCGACTTCGAGCGGTGCAAGGCGAAGGCGGCGAAGATCTACGACACCACCCTCGCCATATTCGCACGTGCGAAGGAGGACGGGATCCCGCCGGCCGCCGCGGCGGACCGGATCGCCGAGCAGCGGATGCACGAGGCGGCGATGGCTCGCCGGGCCCGGTGATCCGGCGGCGCCCGTAGGGGTGCGGCCGGTACCCGCCGACGGGCACGTGGAGACAACTCTCACGTTCGTCGGCGGGTCGGCCGTCGAGAAGTGGTTAAAATCGCGGTTGACCAGCGGGTACAGGGCACCCCGAGGGTTGTGGGTGCAGCCGCGTCCTGCGGGCGACGTACCGTATGTGCGTGGGCTCAGGTACCGTGGGAGCCCTACGGACCGGTCTCTCTGCGGAGAGCCCGTTCCAGATCATGAACGCGTGTCAAGACTCTGGGGCCACCGAGCCCCGTATCCGAGGGGGTCGAGCCATGGGGCGCGGCCGGGCAAAGGCCAAGCAGACGAAGGTCGCCCGCCAGCTGAAGTACAGCAGCGGCGGGACTGATCTGTCGCGTCTGGCCAATGAGCTGGGCGCTTCGACTTCGAGCCAGCCGCCGAACGGCGAGCCGTTCGAGGACGACGAGGACGAAGACGACCCGTACTCCCAGTACGCGGATCTCTACAACGACGACGATGAGGACGAGGACGATCAGTCCGGTCCCGCGTCCCAACATCGCCGCGGCGCTTGACGCATCAGCTGTGCTTGACCCGGTCCGGGGTGGTCCACACCACCGGACCGGGTTTTGCGCTGCCCCGCGCGACCCTCAGGCGCTGTAGTCGCCGACCAGCTCCGCACCCGTGGTGCGGTCGCCGCGGTCGGTGATCTCGCCGGCCACCCAGGCCTCGACCCCACGGTCGGCCAGCGTGGTCAGGGCGACGTCGGCGGACTCCTCCGGGACGATGGCGATCATGCCCACGCCCATGTTGAGGGTCTTCTCCAGCTCCAGGCGCTCGACCTGACCCGTCCTGCCGACGAGGTCGAAGATCGGGGCCGGGGTCCAGGTGGAGCGGTCGACGACGGCGTGCAGCCCGTCCGGGATCACCCGGGCCAGGTTGGCGGCCAGACCGCCGCCGGT
Source organism: Streptomyces sp. NPDC020489 (assembly GCF_044386545.1). Lineage (NCBI taxonomy): Bacteria > Bacillati > Actinomycetota > Actinomycetes > Kitasatosporales > Streptomycetaceae > Streptomyces > Streptomyces sp. NPDC020489. Next base: position 483,009 of record NZ_JBIRUZ010000007.1, on the reverse strand, counting down.
GACATGGCTGTACGCGTGCACGTCGGTGGTGCGGGCGAGCGCCAGGCAGTCCAGCGAGTAGATCTTCGTCGGCTCCAGGAGTTCCTCGCCCAGGGTGCGGCCGAGCTCCTCGATCCGGGCGTCCAGGGACAGGCCCGCCTCGTTCAGCAGCACATGCCGGACGAGCGAGTACCCGTTCGAGTGAAGACCGGACGCCGCCATGGCGATGACCGCGTCACCCGTACGGATGCGATCCGGGCCCAGCAGCCGGTCGGCCTCCACCACGCCCGTACCGGCGCCGGCGACGTCGAAGTCGTCCGCGCCGAGCAGTCCGGGGTGCTCGGCCGTCTCGCCACCCACCAGGGCGCAGCCGGCCAGCACACAGCCCTCGGCGATGCCTTTGACGATCGCGGCGACCCGCTCGGGGTGGACCTTGCCGACGCAGATGTAGTCGGTCATGAACAGCGGCTCGGCGCCGCACACCACGATGTCGTCCATGACCATCGCGACCAGGTCGTGGCCGATCGTGTCGTAGACGCCCAACTGGCGCGCGATGTCGACCTTCGTGCCGACGCCGTCGGTCGCCGAGGCGAGCAGCGGGCGCTCGTAGCGCTTGAGGGCGGAGGCGTCGAAGAGACCGGCGAAACCGCCGAGGCCGCCGAGGACCTCGGGGCGCTGGGTCTTCTTCACCCACTCCTTCATCAGCTCCACGGCGCGGTCGCCCGCTTCGATGTCGACGCCCGCGGCTGCGTAGCTGGCACCAGTTGTCTCAGACATGACGGTGAGAACTTTCGTGTCGTACTGCGGAGAGGACGGGCTTACGGGCGACGGATCGCGTCGGCCGCTGCCGTGGCCGCGGGACCGGCGGCCAGCTCGGTCTCCAGGAGCTGCTTGCCGAGCAGTTCCGGGTCCGGGAGCTCCATCGGGTACTCGCCGTCGAAGCAGGCACGGCACAGGTTCGGCTTGGCGATGGTGGTCGCCTCGATCATGCCGTCGATGGAGATGTACGCCAGGGAGTCGGCGCCCAGCGAGGTGCCGATCTCGTCGATCGTCATGCCGTTGGCGATGAGCTCGGCGCGGGTGGCGAAGTCGATGCCGAAGAAGCAGGGCCACTTCACGGGCGGGGAGGAGATCCGGATGTGGACCTCGGCGGCGCCCGCCTCGCGGAGCATGCGGACCAGGGCGCGCTGGGTGTTGCCGCGCACGATCGAGTCGTCGACGACGACCAGGCGCTTGCCCTTGATGACTTCCTTCAGCGGGTTCAGCTTCAGCCGGATGCCGAGCTGCCGGATCGTCTGGGAGGGCTGGATGAACGTACGCCCGACATAGGCGTTCTTCACCAGGCCCGCGCCGAAGGGGATGCCGGAGGCCTCCGCGTAACCGATCGCCGCCGGGGTGCCGGACTCCGGGGTCGCTATGACCAGGTCGGCCTCGACAGGGGCTTCCTTGGCGAGCTTGCGGCCCATCTCCACCCGGGAGAGGTAGACGTTGCGGCCGGCGATGTCGGTGTCGGGGCGCGCCAGGTAGACGTACTCGAAGACACAGCCCTTGGGCTTCGCTTCCGCGAATCGGGAGGTGCGCAGGCCGTTCTCGTCGATGGCGACGAACTCGCCCGGCTCGATCTCGCGGACGTAGGAGGCGCCGCAGATGTCGAGGGCGGCGGACTCGGAGGCGACGACCCAGCCGCGCTCCAGGCGGCCGAGGACCAACGGGCGGATGCCCTGCGGGTCGCGGCCGGCGTACAGGGTGTGCTCGTCCATGAAGACGAGCGAGAACGCGCCCTTGACCTGCGGGAGGATCTGGTGGGCCGCCTCCTCGATGGTCAGCGGCTTGCCGTCCTCGTCGACCTGGGCCGCGAGGAGCGCGGTCAGCAGGTCGGTGTCGTTGGTGGCGGCCACCCGGGTCGAGCGGCCGTTGGTGTCCTTGGGCAGGTCGGCGACCATCTCGGCGAGCTGCGCCGTGTTGACGAGGTTGCCGTTGTGGCCGAGCGCGATCGAGCCGTGCGCGGTGGCACGGAACGTCGGCTGGGCGTTCTCCCACACGGAGGCCCCGGTGGTCGAGTAGCGGGCGTGACCGACCGCGATGTGACCCTGGAGGGAACCGAGAGAGGTTTCGTCGAAGACCTGGGAAACGAGGCCCATGTCCTTGAAGACGAGGATCTGGGAGCCGTTGCTGACCGCGATTCCCGCGGATTCCTGACCCCGATGCTGGAGGGCGTAGAGCCCGAAGTAAGTGAGCTTGGCGACCTCTTCACCCGGAGCCCAGACACCGAAGACGCCGCAAGCGTCCTGGGGGCCCTTCTCGCCGGGGAGCAGATCATGATTGAGTCGACCGTCACCACGTGGCACGTTTCCGAGTGTAGGCGAGGTCGGCCACTGGTCCGCAGGGGGGATACGGACCTTTGGTGAGTCCCACGGCGGCAAGGGCTTTGGCGGATTTTTCGTTTTCGCTGGTCAGCGCCGTGCGTGGACGGCCTTTTCGCAGAGATGAGTGAGGTGCCGCACACCTCTCAGCCGGTGGACTCCGTCAGGCGGACGGTGTCTCCGCCCGCGGTCGTGAGCGTGAGGCGGTCGTCGCTGACGGTGGTCTTCAGGGGGCCGCCGACGAGGGTGCCGGCGAGGATCCGCTCGAAGGTCATGACGGGCTTCTCGCAGGCCATCCTGGTGGTCGTGGCACGGCTCAGCCGGATGGTGCCGTCCGCCGCGGTGCTGACCTTGGCGTTGAAGTGGTTGCAGCCGTAGCTGCCGGCCGCCCTGCCGTCCTCGATCTCCACGTCGGCCCCGGTGGGCGCCTTGTGGGTGGTGCCGTCGACGGTGACGCTGTCGACGCTCCAGTGGACGCCGGTGACGGGTTTCTCGGCGCCGACCGAACCGCTGCCCGCCGTCTCGGAGCCGCAGGCCACGGCGAGCGGGAGCACGGTCAGGACGACGAGGGTCAGTCGCTGTGTGTCCATGCCGATGGGACGGGTGGGGCGCCGAACGGGTTCCCCCGCTGGTTCTTCCGGGGGACGGCTCAGCCCATGAGGGGCAGCAGCCGGCCGAGGTCCGCCCGCTCACCGCTGGCGCTGACCTTCGCGTCCTCGACGGCCTCCCGCCAGGTCACCCGGCCGGTCGCGAGCCGGATCCAGGTCAGCGGGTCGGTCTCGACGACGTTCGGCGGGGTGCCGCGGGTGTGCCTCGGCCCCTCCACGCACTGCACGACGGCGTACGGCGGGATCCGCACCTCGGTCGAGCCGCCCGGCGCCCTGGCGGCGAGCGCGTCGGCCAGCAGGCGGGTGCAGGCGGCGAGGGCCTGGCGGTCGTGGGGGACGTCGAGGCCGGGCAGCGCGGCGTTGAGGTCGTCGGTGTGCACGACGAGTTCGACGGTACGGGTGACCAGGTGGTCGGCGAGGGTCATGGCGCCGGTGCGGGTGCCCAGGAGGCGGTCGCCGGGGGTCTCGGCGAGCTTGCGGGTGAGGCGTTCCTCGGTGTCGGCGTAGAGGGCGACGAGGTCGGGGTGGGCGGCGGCCAGGACGCGGGTGTCGTCGGAGATGCCCTCGGCGCGGGCGGCGGTGGCGAAGGGCCAATCCAGGAGGGTCAGGCCCGGCTCGGACGGCTCCTCGCGGTCGATGTTCCGGCTGACGGTCTCCACGGCCATGGTGAGGTGCGCGGCGAGGTCGCGGACGGTCCAGTCCCCGAGGCGGGTGGGCCGGGCGAGCTGCTCGTCGGTGAGCGTGCCCACGGCTCGGCGCACATGGTGGAACTGGGCGAGCACCGCGGTGCGGATCTTGGCGGGGTCGTAGGCGCGGGCGCGCTTCTTGGCCGGGGGCATGGGGGTCAGCCTATGGTTCCCCGCCCCGCGCCCTCGGACGCCGGTGGGGCGGGGGGATGCCGGGAGGCCCCGTCCGTGGGGGCGGGCGGGGCCTTCCGGGGCGTGCGGTGACTACGCGAGGAGCGCCGGGATGGTCTCCTCGTGGGCCGTGCGCAGCTCCTCCAGGGTCAGCTCGAACTCGCCCTGGAGCTCGACCGTCTCGCCGTCCACGACACCGATGCGGGTGACGGGCAGTCCCCGTGCGCCGCACATGTCGTTGAAGCGGACCTCCTCGGAGCGGGGGACGGCCACGACAGCGCGGCCGGCCGACTCCGAGAACAGGAACGTGAACGCGTCGAGCCCGTCCGGGACGATCAGGCGGGCGCCCTTGCCGCCGAGCAGCGCCGACTCCACGACCGCCTGGATCAGGCCGCCGTCGGAGAGGTCGTGCGCGGAGTCGATCATGCCGTCGCGGGAGGCGGAGATCAGGATCTCGGCCAGCAGCCGCTCGCGCTCCAGGTCGACCTTGGGCGGCAGACCGCCGAGGTGGTCGTGGACGACCTGGGACCAGGCCGAGCCGCCGAACTCCTCACGGGTGTCACCGAGGAGGTACAGCAGCTGGCCGTCCTCCTGGAAGGCGACCGGCGTGCGGCGGGCCACGTCGTCGATGACGCCGAGGACCGCGACCACGGGGGTCGGGTGGATGGCGGCCTCGCCGGTCTGGTTGTAGAGCGAGACGTTGCCGCCGGTGACCGGCGTGCCCAACTGCTGGCAGGCGTCGGCCAGTCCGCGGACCGCCTCCGCGAACTGCCACATGACGGCCGGGTCCTCGGGCGAGCCGAAGTTCAGGCAGTCGGAGACGGCGAGCGGCTTGGCGCCGGTCGTCGCCACGTTGCGGTACGCCTCCGAGAGCGCCAACTGGGCGCCCGTGTACGGGTCGAGCTTGGCGTACCGGCCGTTGCCGTCCGTCGCGATGGCGACCCCGAGGCCGGTCTCCTCGTCGATGCGGATCATGCCGGAGTCCTCCGGCTGGGCCAGCACCGTGTTGCCCTGCACGAAGTGGTCGTACTGCGAGGTGATCCACTTCTTGGAGGCCTGGTTGGGGGACGACACCAGCTTCAGGACCTGGTCCTTCAGCTCCTCGCTCGACGAGGGCCGCGGCAGCTTGTTCGCGTCGTCCGCCTGGAGCTCGTCCTGCCAGGAGGGGCGGGCGTAGGGGCGCTCGTAGACCGGGCCGTCGTGCGCGACCGTGCGCGGGTCGACGTCGACGATCTTGCCGCCGTGCCAGTAGATCTCCAGCCGGTCGCCGTCGGTGACCTCACCGATGACGGTGGCGATGACGTCCCACTTGTCGCAGATCTCCAGGAACCGGTCGACCTTCTCCGGCTCCACGACCGCGCACATGCGCTCCTGCGACTCGCTCATGAGGATCTCCTCGGGCGAGAGCGTGGAGTCGCGCAGCGGTACGTCGTCCAGCGTCACGCGCATGCCGCCGGAGCCGTTGGAGGCCAGCTCGGAGGTGGCACAGGACAGACCGGCCGCGCCGAGGTCCTGGATGCCGACGACCAGCTTCTCCTTGAAGGCCTCCAGGGTGCACTCGATGAGGAGCTTCTCCTGGAAGGGGTCGCCGACCTGCACCGCGGGGCGCTTCGAGGGCTTGGCGTCGTCGAAGGTCTCGGAGGCCAGGATCGAGGCGCCGCCGATGCCGTCGCCGCCCGTGCGGGCCCCGTACAGGATGACCTTGTTGCCCGCGCCGGACGCCTTCGCGAGGTGGATGTCCTCGTGCCGCATCACGCCGATGGCACCGGCGTTGACCAGCGGGTTGCCCTGGTAGCAGGCGTCGAAGACGACCTCGCCGCCGATGTTGGGCAGGCCGAGGCAGTTGCCGTAGCCGCCGATGCCGGCGACGACACCGGGGAGCACGCGCTTGGTGTCGGGGTGATCGGCGGCACCGAACCGCAGCGGGTCCACGACCGCGACCGGTCGCGCGCCCATCGCGATGATGTCGCGCACGATGCCGCCGACGCCCGTGGCCGCGCCCTGGTAGGGCTCGACGTAGGAGGGGTGGTTGTGCGACTCGACCTTGAAGGTCACGGCGTAGCCCTGGCCGACGTCCACCACGCCCGCGTTCTCGCCGATGCCGACGAGGAGGGCGTCGGACTCGGGGGCCTTCTCACCGAACTGGCGAAGGTGGACCTTGGAGGACTTGTACGAGCAGTGCTCGGACCACATGACGGAGTACATGGCGAGCTCGGCGCCGGTCGGCCGGCGCCCGAGGATCTCGACGACCCTCTCGTACTCGTCCTTCTTCAGGCCGAGTTCGGCCCAGGGCAGCTCGACGTCGGGGGTCGCGGCCGCGTGCTCGACCGTGTCCAGAGGCGTCCGGCTCATGCGTTGACCAGCTTCTTGAGGATCGACGTGAAGAACGGGAGCCCGTCGGTACGGCCGGTACCGATCAGCGGCTCGGTGGCGTGCTCCGGGTGCGGCATGAGGCCGACGACGTTGCCGGTCTCGTTGGTGATGCCGGCGATGTCGCGGAGCGAGCCGTTGGGGTTGACGTCCAGGTAGCGGAAGACGACCCGCCCCTCGGCCTCCAGCTTGTCCAGCGTGTACGCGTCGGCGACGTACCGGCCGTCCATGTTCTTCAGCGGGATGTGGATCTCCTGGCCGGACGTGTAGTCGACGGTCCAGGCGGTGTCCGCGTTCTCCACCCGCAGCTTCTGGTCGCGGCAGATGAAGTGGAGGTGGTCGTTGCCGAGCATCCCGCCCGGGAGGAGGTGGGCCTCGGTGAGGATCTGGAAGCCGTTGCAGATGCCGAGGACGGGCAGACCCGCCTTCGCCTGCTCGATGACCGTCTCCATCACCGGCGAGAAGCGGGAGATGGCGCCGGCCCGCAGATAGTCGCCGTAGGAGAAACCACCGGGAAGGACGACCGCGTCCACCTGGTGGAGGTCCTTGTCCTTGTGCCAGAGGGCGACCGGTTCGGCGCCCGCGAGGCGGATCGCGCGCTGGGTGTCCCGGTCGTCGAGACTTCCCGGGAAAGTGACGACGCCAATACGAGCGGTCACTTCACCGCCTCCGCGACTTCTTCGACCTTCACGGTGAAGTCCTCGATCACCGTGTTGGCGAGGAAGGATTCCGCAAGATCGTGGATGCGGGCGAGGACGGCCTCGTCGACCGGTCCGTCAACTTCCAGTTCGAATCGCTTTCCCTGACGTACGTCCGAGATGCCCTCGAAACCCAGACGCGGCAGTGCGCGCTGCACCGCCTGGCCCTGGGGGTCGAGGATCTCCGGCTTGAGCATGACGTCGACTACGACGCGTGCCACGTGCACTCCCGGTGGTGTGGTGCTGAGCAGGTTCCTGCAAGGTGGTTTCAGACTACCCGCACAAAATTTCTACGCGCGTCGACTTGTAGGAAACTACGTGACGACCGTCACGATCTGGTATCGGGCCGGGCGTTCGCGAAAATTTCCGGGAAAGATCCCCGATCGACACCCGATACCTATTGCGCCCGCCCGTCTCCCCCCACCACCCTCAATCGAAGTCGCTTCCGCTCCCCCTTGCTTTTTGACACGCGGAAGGATTTAGTCGGGCTTCCCATTGCATTGTCGGGCACTGTACAAATGAATTGGCACGTGCCGTATGAAGGGACCGATATTCGTGGCGCAGAAGGTCGTGGTCACTCTCTTTGACGACATCGACGGCTCGGAAGCGGCGGAAACGATCGCCTTCGGACTCGATGGCAAGTCGTACGAGATCGACCTGAATCAAGCGAATGCCAAGAAACTGCGCAAGGCGCTCGAGCCCTACGTGGACGCCGGCCGCAAGCGGTCGAGATCCGGCAAGGCGTACCGGCAGACGGAGGTCGCCCCCGACCCGGCGGCGGTCCGCGCCTGGGCCCAGGCGAACAAGATGGACGTGCCCGCGCGCGGCCGGATCCCCAAGAAGGTCTACGAGGCCTTCACCGAGGCCCAGTAGCCCGGGCCGACGGCCGGTCACCCGCCCCTCGGGACAGCCGACTTGCGTGGCACCCCACCTGGTCGGCTAGAGTCTGGAGCACGCCGAGGGGCGGGGACGGAAAAGCCCAGCCCACGAGGTACATGCGGGTGTAGTTCAGTAGTAGAACATCCCCCTTCCAGGGGGAAGGCGCAGTGTGCAATTCCTGTCACCCGCTCTGCACCACCATCTGACCACTCTTGTGGATCAGGTAGGATGGTGTCCGCGCCGATCGGTGAGAGCCGGTCGGATGCAGTGCGAACGTAGCTCAGTTGGTAGAGCGCAACCTTGCCAAGGTTGAGGTCGCGAGTTCGAACCTCGTCGTTCGCTCTTGATTCGAAGGCCCCCCGGCTTCTGTCGGGGGGCTTTTTCGTCGTAGGCGTAGCCCTGACATTTGTCATGCACAGCGATGACAGCGCGCACTGCCTCCGGGCCCCGGACGCCGGGATGCTGGGTTCATGAACACGAACGTGATTGAGGTCACCGACCTGCGACGCGTCTACGGGGGCGGGTTCGAGGCGGTCCGCGGCATCAGCTTCTCCGTGGCCCGGGGCGAGGTCTTCGCGCTGCTCGGCACCAACGGGGCCGGCAAGACCTCGACGGTCGAGCTGCTGGAAGGGCTCGCCCGGCCGGCCGGGGGCCGGGTGCGGGTGCTCGGGCACGACCCCTACGAGGAGCGGGCCGCCGTACGGCCGCGCACCGGGGTGATGCTCCAGGAGGGCGGGTTCCCGTCCGAGCTGACCGTCGCCGAGACCGCGCGGATGTGGGCGGGCTGCGTCAGCGGGGCGCGGCCGCCGCTGGAGGCGCTGGAGCTCGTCGGGCTCGCGCGGCGGGCCGGCGTACGGGTGAAGCAGCTGTCCGGGGGTGAGCGGCGGCGGCTCGATCTGGCGCTCGCGCTGCTCGGGAAGCCCGAGGTGCTGTTCCTCGACGAGCCGACCACCGGCTTGGACGCCGAAGGGCGCCGGGACACCTGGGAGTTGGTGCGGGCGCTGCGGGACGGCGGGACGACCGTGCTGCTGACCACGCACTACCTGGAGGAGGCCGAAGGGCTCGCCGACCGGCTGGCGATCCTGCACGAGGGGCGGATCGCGGTCTCCGGGACCCCGGCCGAGGTGACGGCCGAGCAGCCCTCGCGGATCTCCTTCGAACTGCCCGACGGGTACTTCGTGGGCGACCTGCCGCCGCTCGGCGAGCTGGGGGTGCTCTCTCACGAGGTCGACGGGAGGGTCGTACGGCTGCGGACGCGGGAGTTGCAGCGGGCGGCCACCGGGGTGCTGGTGTGGGCCGAGCGGGCCCGGGTGGAACTGCGCCGGCTCGATGTGCGGTCGGCGTCGCTGGAAGAGGCGTTCCTGGGGATCGCCGCGTCCGAGGAGGTCACCGTATGAGCGGCGTCGCCACCACACCTGCGGGCCGGATGGGCGCGCTCGCCCGGGCCGAGTTCACGCTGCTCGGGCGCAGCAAGGCCACCCTCCTCACGGCCGTCCTGGTGCCGCTCGCGCTGCCGTTCAGCCTGCGGCCCCTCATCGACGACATGGACATCAAGGATGCCGGGCTCAGCGTCGGCCTGGTGCTGCTGCCGGCCGGGATCGGGTTCTCGCTGCTGTTCGGCGTCTACAGCGCCCTCGTCGGGGTCTACACCGCCCGGCGCGAGGAACTGGTGCTCAAGCGGCTGCGCACCGGGGAGCCGCGGGACACCGAGATCCTTCTCGGGGCCGCGCTGCCGATCGGGGCGACCGGGCTCGCGCAGTGCCTGGTGCTGGCCGTCGGGAGCACCGCCCTGCTGGACGTGGCCGCGCCGAAGGCGCCCCATCTCGCCGTGCTGGGACTGCTGCTGGGGCTGGTGATGTGCGCGGCGCTGGCGGCCGTCACGGCGGCGGTGACCCGGACCGTGGAGAGCGCGCAGGTCACCACGCTGCCGTTCGTGATGGTCTCGATGATCTTCTCGGGCGTCGCCGTCCCCCTGGAGGTGCTGCCGGACGGGTTCGCGTCCGTCTGCGAGCTGCTGCCGCTGTCGCCGGTGATCACCCTGGTCCGCGGCGGCTGGACGGGCAGCCTGTCGGTCTACGAGTCGCTGGGCGCCCTGGCCACCGCGCTGGCCTGGACCGCGCTCGCGGTGTTTGCTGTAGGCCGGTGGTTCCGGTGGGAGCCGAGGCGCTGACGTACGGGGAGAGCATGGTCGGGCCGGGGGGCTGGTGGCGGCGCAAGAGCACGCCGCAGAAGGTGGAGACCTACACACGGTGGTCGTTCCACTCCATCGCGCTTGTCGAGGTCCTGGCGGTCGGGCCGCCCATCGCCGCCGCGATCGGGTCCGTGCCGGGCGCCACCCTGTTCGCCCTGCTGTGCGTGCACTCGGCGCTCTGCGTGCTGACCGTCTCCCGCTCCCTGGACTGGGTGCGCGGCCGCCGCGATCAGCCCGTGCGGCTGCTGTGGACGCTCGGCGCGTACTCCGCGGCGGTCGCCGTCACGGCCCTGGCCGTCGCCGAGCACGGGCCGCAGGGGCGCGAGGCCGATTCGGCGGCGGGTGCCCTGTTCGGGGTCGTGCTGACCTACGGGGCCGGTGTCGTCGCCCTCGGGGTGCGCAGCCGGCGCAGGGTCTTCGCGACCGTCGGCGGGTTCGCGGCGGGCGCGGCCGTGATCGCGTTCCCCCTGGGCCTGCCGACCCTGCCCACCCTGATCACCGCGGCGGCGGTGCTCTTCGGCGGCGGGTTCATCGCCTTCAGCGCCGTCTTCTCCGTCTGGCTGCTCACCGCCGTCTACGCACTCGACGAGGCCCGCGAGACCCGGGCCCGGCTCGCCGTCGCCGAGGAACGGCTGCGGTTCGGGCGGGACCTGCACGACGTCATGGGGCGCAACCTCGCGGTGATCGCCCTGAAGAGCGAGCTCGCCGTGCAGCTCGCCCGGCGCGGGCGGCCCGAGGCCGAGGCGCAGATGGTCGAGGTGCAGCGCATCGCCCGGGAGTCGCAGCGCGAGGTGCGGGAGGTCGTACGGGGGTATCGGGAGGCCGACCTCGGGGTGGAACTCGCCGGTGCGCAAGGGGTGTTGGAGGCGGCCGGGATCCGGTGCGAGGTGTCGGGGGACGCGGCCGGGCTGCCGGTGGACGTGCAGTCGACCCTGGGCTGGGTCGTGCGGGAGGCGACGACCAATGTGCTGCGGCACGGGGACGCCGGGCGGTGCGAGGTGGCCGTGCGGGTGACGGGCGAGAGGGTGGTGCTGACGGTGGAGAACGACGGGGCCGCCGCCCCCGCGGGGCCGGGCGGGTCCGGGCTCGCCGGACTGCGGGAACGGCTGACGGCGGTGGACGGGACGCTGGAGGCGGGACCGGTGGGCACCGGCGTCTTCCGGCTGGTGGCCGAAGTGCCGCTGAAAGTGAGCGAGGTCACGGCGTGACGGTACGACTGCTGCTCGCCGACGACGAGCATCTGATCCGGGGCGCCCTGGCGGCGCTGCTCTCGCTGGAGGACGACCTCGCGGTCGTCGCCGAGGCCGCTTCCGGTCCCGAGGCGCTGGCGATGGCGAAGGCCCACGCCCCCGACGTCGCCGTACTGGATCTGCAGATGCCCGGGGCGGACGGTGTGAGGGTCGCCACATCCCTGCGCGCCGAACTGCCCGGCTGCAAGGTGCTGATCGTGACCAGCCACGGGCGGCCCGGGCATCTGAAGCGCGCCCTGGAGGCCGGTGTGCGCGGGTTCGTCCCGAAGACGGTCAGCGCGCAGCGGCTCGCGGAGATCATCCGTACCGTGCACGCCGGAAACCGTTACGTCGACCCGGAGTTGGCCGCCGACGCCATCTCCGCCGGGGACTCGCCGCTGACGGCGCGGGAGGCCGAGGTGCTGGAACTGGCCGCCGACGGGGCGCCCGTCGCGGAGATCGCCGAGCGGGCCGCGCTGTCGCAGGGGACCGTACGGAACTATCTGTCGTCGGCCGTCTCCAAGCTCGGGGCGGAGAACCGGCACACGGCCGTGCGGCTCGCGCGGGAGCGAGGTTGGGTATAGTGGTTCTCGCGCCACGGCGCATGCGAACGTAGCTCAGTTGGTAGAGCGCAACCTTGCCAAGGTTGAGGTCGCGAGTTCGAACCTCGTCGTTCGCTCTGTTTCGGCAAAGGCCCCCGGTTCTCACCGGGGGCCTTTCGCGTCACGACCAGCTCGTGCCCGTCAGCCGCTCGTACGCCTCGACGTACTTGGCGCGGGTGCGGTCCACGACCTCCTGCGGCAGCGGCGGCGGGGGCTGCTCGCTCCTGCGGTCCCAGCCGGACTCCGCCGAGGTGAGCCAGTCGCGCACGAACTGCTTGTCGTACGACGGCTGCGCGCGGCCCGGCTCCCACTGCTCGGCCGGCCAGAAGCGGGAGGAGTCCGGGGTGAGGACCTCGTCGGCGATGACGAGGGTGTCGCCGTCGAAGCCGAACTCGAACTTGGTGTCCGCGAGGATGATCCCCCGCTCCCGCGCGATGTCCCGGCCCCGGGAGTAGACGGCGAGGGTCGCCTGGCGCAGCTGGGCGGCGGTGTCGGCGCCGACCTGGCGGGCCACCTCCTCGTAGGAGACGTTCTCGTCGTGCTCGCCGACGGCGGCCTTGGTGGCCGGGGTGAAGATCGGGGCGGGGAGCTCGCTGCCGTCCGTGAGGCCCTCCGGGAGGGCGAGGCCGCAGACCGTGCGGGAGTCGTTGTACTCGACCAGGCCCGAGCCGGTGAGGTAGCCGCGGGCGACGGCCTCCACGGGGACCATCCGGAGCGACTTGCAGACCAGGGTCCGGCCCGCCCAGTCGGCGGGGGCGCCCTCGGGCAGGTCGGTGCTCAGGACGTGGTTGGGCATCAGGTCGGCGATCTGCTCGAACCACCACAAGGAGAGCTGGGTGAGCACCCGGCCCTTGTCGGGGATCTGGGACGGCAGCACCCAGTCGAAGGCGGAGATACGGTCGCTGGCGACCATCACGAGGTCGCCCGCCTCGTTCCGGTACAGCTCGCGCACCTTGCCGGTGTGGAGGTGGACCAGGCCCGGAACCTGAAGCGGCTCGGGCTTTTCTACGAATCCGGACACGGTTCCTCCCCGTGGTTCTGTCCAAGTGGCTCGATTGTCCCGTATGGGGCGCCGGGTCTCGGACAGGGGGTCTGTGGCCTGCGGGTCTGTGACGTCAGTCGCGCTTGCAGATGCGGTCCAGCAGGTTGGCGGTGGCCCGCTGGACGCGCGGGTCGACGTGCCCGGGGCGGTCCAGGGACGGGGACCACGCGAAGGTGCCGGACGCGAAGACCAGAGCGCCGGAGGGGGCGCGGTAGAGGGAGGTCTCCTGATGGCGGAGGGTGCCCTCGGTGTCGGCGTACGGGGAGTGGGCGAGCAGGATGCGGTCGTCGTGCTCGGGGAGCGGGGTGCGCGGGAAGTACCGGTCGGCCTCGCCCGCGACCAGGCCCTCGATCTCGTCACCCTCGTGGGCGCCGGTGGCCTCCCACAGCCAGTGGTCGGCGTTGCGCACGATCAGGGGGGCCGGGTCGGGGACGCGGCCCGCGTACTGGATGCCGACCACCTGCTGCTCGGGGCGGTCGATCTCCCGCCACAGCACCGGGCGGCCCGGGCCCCGGCGCTTGCGGCAGGTCAGCAGGCGGTCCGGGACGCCGGAGGGGGACGGGCCCAACTCCACCTGCCAGTACATGGTGTTGGCGGAGAGGAAGACCAGCGAGGTGCCGTGGTCGCGGGCGCGCTCCACCGTGCGGCGCATGGCGACCGACCAGTACTCGTCGTGGCCGGGGAAGACCAGGCCGCGGTACCGGGTGGGGTCCACCCGGCCGGAGTGCAGGTCGCGGGCGTCCGCGTAGGCGAGGTCGTAGCCGTAGCGCTCGGCGAAGCGGATGAAGTCGTAGGCGTGCCCCACGTGCAGGGGCAGACCGGCGCCCGCGTACGGGCGGTCGAAGGAGACGGTGATCGCCGCGTCGGACTCGCCGAGGAGACGGCCGTTCTCGTCCCACGCGTGGTACAGGCTGGCGCCCGTGCGGCCGTCCTCCGGGTAGAGGTTGTACGCCTGCCAGGTGACGTCCGGCAGGAGCAGCAGCAGGTCGGCGGGGTGGTCGTCGCGGACGGTGAAGGGGACGTGGGAGCGGTAGCCGTCGGCGGTGGTGAGGACGGCCACGTACGCCCCGACGCTCCAGAAGGACGGGACCTGGAGGCGCCAGCTCAGCCACCAGTGGTGGCAGGAGACCGTGCGGTCCGCGGCGAGCGGCGGGGGCTGGACGATGCCGGAGAGCCGCGGGCTGGTGGTGATCTTGGCGGCGCCGTCGCCGCCGTAGTGGCCGATGCGGTAGACGTCGACGCTGAACTCCTGCGGCGGGTCGACCGTGATGTGGAAGTCGATGGCCTCGCCGGGGGCGACCGCGCCGGTCGCGGTGAAGCCCTTGATCTGGCGGCGGACGTCGTCCGCGGCGCGGGGCCCGCCGGCGCTCCGGGGGCCGGGGACGCGGGGGGCGCCCGGTGCGGTGGGCTGCTGGGCGGGGTCCACGTACCAGGGGACGACCTGGCCGGTGTCGTCGAAGTACGTCGTCTCGCCGCGGAGCCAGGGGACCGGGCCCTGCCCGAAGGGGTCCGTCACCGCGTGCGCCAGCGCTCCCGACTCCCAGCGGCGGATCTGCTCCGACTCCATGGCTGCTCCCCTCCTTCGTGCCCCCGTGTGTTCGTGCGGTCAGGTGTTCGTGCGGTCGGCGTCGGCGAGGTCGGCCTTGACGTGGTCGGCGTCGGCGTCTCGTGGGCGGCCGTCGACCGCCGTGGTGCGGTCGTTCGTTCGTGGCTGTGACGTCTGTCCTATGTCGCACGCCCTTGCCATGGGTGCGATCGGTCCCAGCACATCACATTCCGCACGCACGCTGTCACTACTCGTTGCGAATTGGCCGAAAGTGGAATGAGGGCTTCCGGTAAGGGGGGTGCGTGGGCGCCGGGCGGCTCAGACGAGACGGACCGGTTTCTCCGGGCGTATCCCGGACTCCAGCAGCCAGGCCCGCAGGGGGGCCGGGTCGCCGTCCTCGACGAGGCTGAGGACCACGGGGGTGAGGTCGGAGGCGCGGTCGCCGTTGATGAGGAGGGTCGGGCCGTCGAGCCAGTCGAGGCCGGGGGCGGCGCCGGCGGTGTCCATCGCGGCGCAGCAGATCATGGCGGTGACGTGGTCGGTGAGCAGCTCACGGGAGGAGCGCGGGGCCTGCGGGGGGAAGAGCGGGAGCGAGCCGTCGTCCCAGAGGGTGGGGTCGGGGCTGTGGGGGGCGGGGGCGGCGGCTTCCTCGCGGGCGAGTTCGGCGGTGAGGGCCGCGGCGAGGGTGGCGGTGCGTTCGTCGTCGGCCGGGGCCTCGGGCTCGCCGTCGGCCGTCACGCCGCCCGGGTGCCCCTGCGGCACGGCGGCGAGGCGCCGGGGAGCCGACAGGTGGTCCAGGACTCTCGCCAGGGTGGGGCCGGGGGACTCCGCGGCGGTGGGTCCCGGGGTACGGCGGACTCCCTGGGCGTCCAGGACCCGGTGCAGGCGGGACGCGTCCAGGCGCCACTTCCGGTCCACGACCTGGTCCGGGTACTCCTGCCAGTCGACCGGGGACCAGTCGGGGCCGGACTCCGCCGGGCCGCCGTGGAAGAGGCGGGCGGCCAGCAGGGAGGTGGCCTCGTCGATCGCGCCGGGCTCCTCCAGGAGGTCACAGGCGGGGCGCTCGCCCAGGCGGGACGCGAAGCCCTCGGCCAGGCGGTCGCGGCGGGACAGTTCCGTGAGGGCCGCCACCACTCCGGCGTCCAGGCGGGACGGCCAGCGGCCCATCCGCCAGGCCGGGAGCGCGACGCGGGTCAGCAGGCGGTCCCAGCCGGCGTACGCCAGCCCGACCTGTTCCTGGGCGACGATCCGCAGGCCGTAGTCCACGGCCTGGGCGCGCTCGGCGGCGGCCGCGGCGACCCCGCGCTCCATCTGGGTCGCGTGCTCCCGGACGCCGCGCAGCAGCAGGCGGGCCACCCAGCCGAGGCCGACGCACACCACGCGGGTCAGCGGGCAGCGGCCGGGCGCCGAGGCCACGGCCACCGCGGCGTCCAGTCCGCGGACGAAGCGGCGGGCCGCGGCTATGTCCGGGTGGGCCGAGGGGCCCGTACCGGCGACGACGGGGGCGAGGACGGCGCGCAGCTCGCCGACCCGCATCCACCACAGGAACGGGGAGCCGATGACCAGGACCGGGGCCGCGGCCGTACGCCTCGGGCCGCGGGCGCCGGTGAGCTCGTCGCGGTCCTCCTGCCTCGGCGGGCCGTGCGAGGGGTGGGTGCGGTCCTCCAGCCAGCTGTCGCAGTCCGGGGTGAGCGCTATCGCGGAGGGCGCGGGCACGTCGAGACGGTCGGCCAGGTCGCGCACCATGCGGTACAGGTCCGGGGCGGAGGCCTCGGCGATCGGGACCGTCGGACTCATCGCCGGGCGGGCGCGGGCGACGACCAGGGCGATACCGGCGGCGGCCAGCAGGACGAGGACGGCGACCGGGGTCACGGCCCAGCGGGCGGCGTGCCAGCCGGGGCCGACGAGGTGGCCGGTGGTGCCTCCGGCGTACAGCACCACGGCGACGGCCGCCGGCAGCAGCGCGACGGCGAGCGCCCGGCTACGGACGCGCAGCACGGCGAGCGCCCAGGACCGCGCGGCCTGTGCGCCCGCTTCTCCACCCATTCCGGTCACGACCGGGTGTCACCCCCTCGCTGCTGTCCTGGCTGCCTGGCTGTCCTGGCGTTGCTCACTCCCCCACTGTGGCACCCGCCACCGACATCGCAATGCCGGTGGGCCAAGTGCCGGAACGCTTGCGCCGCACCCTAGTTGGGGCCCCGGCCCACGTCAGCCGGAAATCGGATCGGTCACTCGATGGAATGGCTTTGGGGAAAGGTGGATGACGGACAGCGAGGATCAGGCCCTGGATCTTGACTCGTATTCAGTCACGTACGGGTTCGTGTTCACAGTCACGGCAGGCCTGCGCGGTCCCGTGCGCGGGCGGGGCGGGCGGGTCGGTGGGCGCAGGGGACGGGCCCCGGATCCAGAGACGGATCCAGGGCCCGGGGGGTTCATCGGCGGACGGTTTTTTCAGGCTTCCCGCCGTCGCCTTCTTCTCTGACTCCGGCTTTTCAGGCTCCCGCCGCAGCCTTCGCCGCGATGTCCGTACGGTGCTGGGAGCCGTCGAGGCGGATGCGCGCGACCGCCCGGTACGCGCGGTCACGGGCCTCGTTCAGGTCCGCGCCGGTCGCCGTGACGGACAGGACACGGCCGCCCGCGCTGACCACGGCGTCGCCGTCGTGCCGGGTACCGGCGTGCAGCACGTACGCGTGCGGGGCGTCCTCGGCGGCCACCTCGTCGAGGCCGGTGATCGGGTCGCCGGTGCGCGGGGTGCCGGGGTAGTTGTGCGAGGCGACGACCACGGTGACCGCGGCGTCCTCGCTCCAGCGCAGCGGCGCCAGATCGGCGAGGTCGCCCTTGGCGGCGGCCAGCAGCAGCCCGGCGAGGGGCGTCTTCAGGCGGGCCAGGACGACCTGGGTCTCCGGATCGCCGAAGCGGGCGTTGAACTCGATCACCCGGACGCCCCGGCTGGTGATCGCGAGACCGGCGTAGAGGAGACCGGAGAACGGCGTGCCGCGGCGGCGCATCTCGTCGACGGTCGGCTGGAGGACGGTCTCCATGACCTCCTCGACCAGCTTCGGGTCGGCCCACGGCAGCGGGGAGTACGCGCCCATGCCGCCGGTGTTCGGGCCCTCGTCGCCGTCGAGGGCGCGCTTGAAGTCCTGGGCGGGCTGGAGCGGGACGACGGTCACCCCGTCGGTGACGGCGAAGAGGGAGACCTCGGGGCCGTCGAGGAACTCCTCGATGACGACCCGCTCGCAGGAGTTGGCGTGCGCCCGCGCCGCCTCCAGGTCGGGGGTCACGACCACGCCCTTGCCGGCGGCGAGGCCGTCGTCCTTGACGACGTACGGGGCGCCGAAGGCGTCGAGGGCCTCGTCGACCTCCTCGGGGGTCGTGCAGACGTAGGAGCGCGCGGTGGGGACGCCGGCCCCCGCCATCACGTCCTTCGCGAAGGCCTTGGAGCCCTCGAGCTGCGCGGCCTCCCCGGAGGGGCCGAAGACCGGGATGCCGACCTCACGCACGGCGTCGGCGACGCCGGCCACGAGGGGCGCCTCCGGGCCTACGACGACCAGCCCGGCGCCCAGCTCGGTGGCCAGCGCGGCGACGGCCGCGCCGTCCAGGGCGTCGACCTGGTGCAGCTCGGCGACCTCGGCGATCCCGGCGTTGCCGGGGGCGCAGTGCAGCGCGGTGACGTCGGGGTCGAGGGACAGAGAGCGGCACAGGGCGTGTTCGCGGGCGCCGCTGCCGATGACGAGGACCTTCACGGGGTCAGCGTAGCCGGAGCGGGGCGCGGGGAATTGTGCGGGTTGCTGAAGGGGGGCGGGGGTGGGGGTTGTGGGTTTCTCTGAAATGGGGGGCCAGGGGGGGTGGGGGGTGCCTGGGGCGGGGGCTGGGAGGGCGGGGGTGCCTGGGGGATGCGGGGTCCACGGGGTCGGTGAGTCCGCTCGCCCCGGCCCTCCTCGTGCCCCCGCCGGGTTCCGAGGGGCGCCCTACTCGTTCGTGAACTCCTCCACCACCGTCGCGCCCAGCTCCCGCACGATCAGTTCGCGGCCGGAGAGGGCGGATTCGTTGAGGTCGGGGTCGTCGTCCTCGGGGGTGTCGTCCTCGGGGGCGACCGGGGGCGGCTCCGGGGCGGTGGGCCGGGGTGCGGGGGCCGACTGGGACGGGGGCCGTGTCGGGGGTGCCGAGGAGGCCGGGGTGGGGGCCGCGGGGGCGGCCGGGGTAGCGGGGCGCGGGGCGGGAGCCGGGGCGCCGTAGCCGCCGGGGGCCGGGGCGCCGTAGCCGCCACCGCTGGCCTGGTGGCCGGGCATGCCGCCGCCGGTCTGGGCGGGCGCGGCGCCGCCGCCCGAGGGGTCGACGATCGCCTCGATCTTCCACTGAACGCCGAACTGCTCCCCCAGCGCCTGCTTCAGGACGTCCTCGCTGCCGCTGCTGACGAAGTTGTCGCGCGCGCCGGCGTTGACGAAGCCGAGCTGGAGGGTGGTGCCGTCGAAGCCGGCCACCTGGGCGTTCTGGCTGAGCAGGATCCAGGTGAAGCGGCGGCGGTTCTTGACGGCCTCCAGGATGTTCGGCCACAGCATGCGGGGATCGAGGCCGCCGGCCGGAGGTGCGTAGGCGGCTGCCGCCGCGGTCGGCTGGGGCTGGGCGGGCGCGGGGGTGCTCGCCGGTGCGGGGGTGGGTTGGCCCGAGGGGCTCGGGGTCGGCGCGGCCGGGGGCTGGCCGCCTCCGGCGGGGGTCGTCGTGGGCCAGCCACCGGGGCGTCGGCCGCCGCCCGCGGGGGCCGCGGTGGGCCAGGCGCCGGGGGCCGAGGTGGTGGGGGCCGCGGGGGCGGGGGTGACGGGAGTCTGAGGAGGCTGCGGCTGCTGGGAGGGCGTGTCGCCGATGCCGCCGGCGGGACCACTGGCCGGGGCGGCGGACGTACCGGCGCCGGCTGCCGCGGCCGGACCTGCGGCCCCACCCTGACCCGCGCCAGGACCCGACCCGTCGCCGAAGCCCGCGGGGGCACCGGACGAGGGAGTCGAGCCCGGTCCGGCCTGCGGTGCGGCGCCCGGGGCCCGCACCGCTGCCCGCACGGCCGCGGCGCCGCCCCCCGGGGGCACCGGCGGGACCTGCGCGGCCGCGGCTCCGCCATGGGCCTCGGGCCCGGGGACGTAACCCATCGCGGGTGCGCCACCGCCGCCGGAGAAGTTCACGCCGCGCTCGAGCCGGTCGAGCCGGGCCATGACGGACCGCTCGTCGCCGTAGGCGGCGGGCAGCAGCACGCGCGCGCAGATCAGTTCCAGCTGGAGGCGCGGGGACGTGGCACCGCGCATCTCGGTCAGACCGTCGTTGACGAGGTCGGCGGCGCGGCTGAGTTCGGCGGCGCCGAAGGTGCCGGCCTGGGCCTGCATGCGCTCCAGGACGTCGACGGGGGCGTCGATGAGCCCCTTCTCGAGGGCGTCAGGGACGGCGGCGAGGATCACGAGGTCCCGCAGCCGCTCCAGCAGGTCGGCGACGAAGCGGCGGGGGTCGTTGCCGCCCTCGATGATCCTGTCCACGACCTCGAAGGCGGCGGCACCGTCACCGGTGGCGAAGGCCTCGACGACGGAGTCGAGGAGCGAACCGTCGGTGTAGCCGAGGAGGGAAGTGGCCATGGCATACGTCACACCCTCCTCCCGCGCCCCGGCGAGCAGCTGGTCCATGACGGACATGGAGTCACGCACGGATCCCTGGCCGGCCCGCACGACGAGCGGCAGGACGCCCTCCTCGACCGGGATGTTCTCCTTGCCGCACACCTCGCCGAGGTAGTCGCGCAGGGTCCCGGGCGGGACGAGCCGGAAGGGGTAGTGGTGGGTCCGCGAGCGGATGGTCCCGATGACCTTCTCGGGCTCGGTCGTGGCGAAGATGAACTTCAGATGCTCCGGAGGCTCCTCGACGACCTTGAGCAGGGCGTTGAAGCCGGCCGACGTGACCATGTGGGCCTCGTCGATGATGTAGATCTTGTAACGGCTGCTCGCGGGTCCGAAGAAGGCCTTCTCGCGCAGCTCACGGGCGTCGTCCACACCACCGTGGGACGCGGCGTCGATCTCGATGACGTCGATGGACCCCGGCCCGTTCCTGGCCAGGTCGCGGCATGACTGGCACTCGCCGCAGGGGGTCGGCGTGGGACCTTGCTCACAGTTCAGACAGCGGGCCAGGATGCGCGCGCTGGTCGTCTTGCCGCAACCGCGCGGACCGCTGAACAGGTACGCGTGATTGACCCGGTTGTTCCGCAGCGCCTGCTGCAACGGGTCGGTGACATGCTCCTGCCCGATGACCTCGGCGAACGACTCCGGGCGATAGCGGCGGTACAGCGCGAGAGACGACACGCATACGAGGTTATAGGCGCCCACTGACAACACGGCCCCACGGGAACCGACCGCATCCCCGGCCCCGGCCCGCCCGGCCCCACCCGGGAACGCAAGCGCCCCCCACGCACCCGCCAGAGCCGACCTACCCTTGCTGCCTTCCGGCCCTGGGGGAGTTCAGTCAGATAGCGCCGCGTGAGGGGCTGCCCAAACAGTACCCGATGGCAGGGGGTGGGAACGAGTTCGCGAGCACTCCTCAACGTCTTGTATTGTTTGCCGCGGAGGATTCGCCTAGAGGCCTAGGGCGCACGCTTGGAAAGCGTGTTGGGGGCAACCCCTCACGAGTTCGAATCTCGTATCCTCCGCCAGTGCCTCACCGGGCACGATGTCGAAGGGCCCCACCGTTCGCGGTGGGGCCCTTCGTCGTTGTCCGTCTCAGTTTCCGTCTCAGTTCGTCTTCGGGAGCTCCCAGAGAGCGTCGCCGACTTGCTGGGCCACCTTCCGCAGCAGCGTTCCAGTGACGTGCATGTAGCGGGCGCGCATGCGGGCCGCTCCCCCAGGCTCCCAGCCCATGATCGCGTCGACCACGACGTCCGGGACGCCGAGGATCAGGAGGACGGTCGCGGCGGTGTGGCGAGCGTCATGAAGACGGCCGTCTCGTACGCCCGCGTCCCGCAGCAGTCGCTTCCAGATGTGGAAGTCCGTGTTCGGGCTCAGCGGGCCGCCGGTCGGGGAGGCGAAGACGTATCCCTTGTCCTCCCAGTCGGCACCGGCCGCCGTCTTCTCCTTCTCCTGTGCCTCCTGGTGTTGGCGGAGGAGCTTGATCAGCGGGTCGGGCAGACCGATCGTGCGACGCCCGGCGCGGGACTTGGTGGACTTGTGCTCGCAGCGGGTCTGCTGCTTCTGGGGGCAGTAGCCGGCCTTCCGGCCGCACGGGGTGTCTCCACAGCCGTGGGCGTACCTGGGACGGAGACGGTTCTTGCGGATGCGGACGTATCCCGCGTCCAGATCGACGTCTTCCCAGTGCGGCCCGAGCGCCTCCCCTTGGCGGAGGCCGAGCGCCAGGGCGACTACCCACCTCGTGCTGTTGCGGAGCTTGGCCGCCTCGACGAGGAGACTCTGAACCTCCTCGATCGTGAACGGCTCGATGTCCTCTTCTTCGAGACGCGGAGCCTTGGCGATCTCGGCCACGTTAGTGGCGACGTGACCGCGCCGTTTGGCCTCACCGAGGGCAACCCGGATCGTGCGGTGAGCGGTGCCGGCGGAGCTCCCGGCGTCCTGCATCTTCCGGTAGAAGCGCTCCAGGTGTTCGGGCTCCAGCTTGTCGAGCTTGTGAGCGCCCAGACCAGGCACGAGGTGGACGCGTATGTCGACCTCGTACCCGTCGTACGTGTTCTCGGAGACGTACGGCTTGGCGATGTTCTCGACCCAGTGCTCAAGCCAGGCCTGGACCGTCCAGCTCTGGCCCGGCTTCCTGAGCTTCTTCTCGTCCCGGGCCCGCTCCATGTCACGGACGGCCCTGGTCACCTCGGCCTTGGTCTTGCGCTCGATGTGGCGGCGGTCCGGCTTGCCGTCGTCGCGGACGCCGACCGTCACTCGGCCATGCCACTTGCCGTCCTTGCCGAAGTAGATGGAGGAGGCTCCGTTGGGCTGACGACTGCGCTTGTTCTCTGCCATGGCATCCCCCTCAAGCAGCTTCGGCGGGTCGATAGCGGAGCTTCGCGACGTAAGCGGGCACGGCATCGGCGGGGACTCGACGCAGCCTCCCGACCATGACGGACTCGATCTCTCCGGCGAGGACGAGCCGGAAGCAGGTCGTACGACCGATCCGGAGCCGCCGGGCCGCTTCCTCGACGGTCAGCAGGGCCAGGGACGGGTCGAACTGTTCGGGCACGACAGCAACGACGCGGGGCTCAGCCACGGGTGGGCTCTCCTTCCGTTCCGGGGGCGGGTTCGAGGGATGCGGACAACCAGGCTTCGGCGTCGGAGAGGCCTCTTCCGGCGAAGACCCAGTGCGCGAGGACGTACGTCGTCTCGGGTTCGCGCGTGGATGGGGCGGCTTGTGCGCGGCGCCATTCGGCGCGGGCGTCGCGGAGGGCGCCGAGGGTGGTGGAGTAGCGGCGGGACTTGGTGGAGAAGTGGCCGCGGAAGCCGAGCATGTGCGCCCAGGCTCGGAGGCGGAGGTGTTCGAGGTTCTTGCGGGCGCCGAGGGTCCAGGCGGTTCGGACCAGGCTGCGGGCGTGGTCGCTGATGTCGAGCTGGGCCAGCTCTGCGGCGAACTTGAGCGGGCGGTCGAGAGCTCCCGTGGCTGTCTCGGCACCCTTGGTCGCGTACTTGGCGATGTAGGCGGCGACGGCTCGCCGGTCAGCTCCTGGCCGTCGTTGAAGTCGGCGGATCGGATGGTGCGGACGTCGAGTTGGCGGCCGAAGGTGAAGGTGTGGGTGCGGCCGTCGATGGTCGGGCCGTCCACGCTCGTCTTGGTTGCGGCAGCGCCTATGGAGTCGGTGAGCAGCTCGGCGGTGGCCCAGGTCGGGGGCGGGGTGTCGCCGCCTCCCGGGCCGCCGAGGCGTATGACGGCGTGGAAGTGGACCGCACCACGCTTCCGGTACTCGGCGACCTTGGCGAAGGACACGCGCGCGTGGTCGCGGAACCTGCGTTGCGTGAGGCCGGCGCGCTTGGCAACCTCACGGCGCAGGTACGTCGAGAAGCGTCGCCAGAGGGCGCCCGCGTGGGCATTCCAGAGAACGGCTGCTTCGTAGCCGTCAAGCCCCACACGCCCGAATGAGTTACAACTTTCTCTACGGGTTCAAGGCGGCTCGCTCCGCTCCCCGCGCGCGGCCCGGCCCCCGGCCGGGCCTGCGCTCCTGTCTACGCCCCGCTCCAGCCCGGCCGGCGCCCGTGCCGCGCTCAAAGCGTGCAGCCGCCTGATGCCAGAGAAGGGATACGTCGTGGCTGGGGCGGTCGGCTCCACGGCTTTACGGAGCCACTTTGGCGCGAGCCTCGCAGATCATGGCCCCAACGTCGTGCTTTACCGGGCAGGTCCACAGACTGCCCGACGCGCCGGAAGCTTACGGGGCCATGATCACTCGCGCCAAAGCAGCGCCACCCCAAAGCCGCTCCTCCGACCATCATTGCACCCCTGCCCCCTGTTAGTCACTCATCCTCCAGTCCACAGGCCGCTGCTTCTCATCCCGCATCACCAAGAGCGTCTTACCTTTCAATGATCTACCCAATGCCCCTCTCCACGCCTCTTCAACAGAGTCGTATCTCTTGCGGGCCCTATCTTTCCCTTCGACCTTCTCACTATATTTCTTCCCGTCAAAATCGATAAAGCACAATTCGACACTTTCGGCGATCAGTGAGATTTTTTTCTGCGCATCCACAGAATGACCTCTCGTCAAAATTTCATCAACGGCACGCGAAAAGATGGCATCAAATGCCGCCGAGATTGCCAAAAGGTCATGTGGTAGTTGACGCAAATCAGCCACACTGATATCAGCATGCGCCGCATGAGCTGCCTCATGACGCTGAGAGGCCAATTGCTTGAAGCGCTGCCTGAGTCCTACTACGCCATAGCCGATACGAGACGTAATCTTTTCTAGCTCAAGCCAAGGCCCCTCCACCAGAAGCGCCTTCAAACAGCGCTCAAGGTCCTCATCGCTCAAATTAGAAGAGGATGGCATGAAAGACAAAGAAGAGAACTTATACCCCGAGCTGCTTGTGGTTGCAATCGAAGCCGCGTGCAGCTGAATGTAGGATCTCTTAGAGGCTGCGTCTGGCTCGAAGTTCATCCGAAACCCTAGAGCTCTAAGTGCGCCGACAGTCGCAGCCTCCTTTAGCTTCTCAGGCAACTGATCAAAAGCCACCAGCGTTGCGTCAAAAGACTCAAGTACCTCTCCTGTGCGCGTTGCGAAAAAATCCTCGAATGAGGAGTACGCGACTACAGCAAGGCCGTTCCGCATTAGGCGGGACGGATCGCGATCACCTGAGATCGGCCCTTTAGGGATCAAAGCGCTCTCTTGAGATGCCTCGATCAGGGCATGCATTCGGGCTACGAAGCACTCGCGGGACCTTGATACACTCACGCCTGCCCGCCATTCACAAGGATTTGGTAAACCTTCTCAATTCTGTAGGCGACACTGCTCGGTGTATTCGTGGCAACGCGGACAGCCTTTTCGAATTTTTGATCACTCAGGAATTCCCGCTCCGTGAGGTTAGCAATGTGAACGGAATTCCTGATTGCGCGCAACCTCTCCTCGTCCGTCAGCATCGAAACGGCCACCATCTGGGCATCGTACATTCCCGCGAGCGTCTGATCTCTCCACGCGCCAGGTCCAGTAGGGCGCCTATAGGCGTTCTTACCCCAAATCCTACGGCACATATCCAGGGCATCGACAAACTTGTTCCGCAACTCCTCACGAAAATCTTCGCCGCGACCCTTATTGCGGATCATGAAATCGTCCATCGAGCGAGACAAACTACCCGAGAAGCTATCCCAACTTTCCCTAAGCGTGAAGTATCGCAGAACATATTCTGCGTCCGTCATGTCGGCGTAGGCTGCCGATTTTGGCGAAGTAATCTTCAGTTGTTGCCTCAAAAAAGGCAACTCAGCCAGCTCGTAAATTAGGTCATTGAGTGGACCGCGGAAGGCGACGTTTCGCACCTCCTGCAACTCAAGCCTCTCCCCTCCCGAGTTCAATCGCGTGAAGACCTCATACTTGAGCTCTGGATCACTCTGCTTAAGAAGTGTCACAACGCGCAGGTAAGGTCGCACAGTGAGCGTCTGCTTAAGCGCTTCGGGGATCTGATCAAAGGTGCGACCATTCAGCTCTGGCAACTCCACAATACCCTTGAGGGAGAGACTCCCCGTAAGGAATTTATAGATGGCCGTGATTCGCTGCTTGCCGTCGATAACGCTGTACCGGCCGTAGTCTTCCTCGGAGAGATAGACCGGAGGGATCGGGATATTAATAAGGAATGACTCGATGAGCGCGGACTGCTTTTCTGAACTCCAACGCTCGCGTCGCTGATATGCCGGATCAATGTCAATGGCCTTTGCTTGAACCATGGCCGCGATGGTCTGTAGCGGGAGATCCGAAGATTGCAAAACCAGGCTTTCCTGGGCGCGCTTAAACCTCTCCAGAACCTTATCGTCGCCCTGCATTTTTTTCCTTTCAGTGCATCCTGAACAGGCATGACTCGAATTGCAGAAATCTGCAGAAGTCAGTATAGGTTTAACCACACGCCCGCGTGGGCCAGTTGCGCGAAGTCGAGGCCCTTCTTTGACGTAGGTAGCGAACGGGTTCTGCCGATCGAAGGCACAACAACTTCCCGCCACAGAGCCCGAGTTGCCAGCATCATCCATCTATGTTGCCGATGTAGCAGTGAGGTACGGCGATCCACAGGGGCCAACCATGTGCAGAGGCATGACCAAGAAGCCAGCCGTCAACGCCTTTCACGAGCGCAGTGTTGATGTCCCTTGCGTGCCTCACGGCACGCCCTCAGTCCCTGCAAGGTCACCGGGCACGCGGCGCAGTGCGGCCACGGCCCGCTAGTCAATCTGGCCCGAACAGAGCGTCGGCACCGCACCACAAGCGCACCAAAACGAAACGAGCGGGAAACGACGGTGGGTCACGGTAAAGGCGGGCACAGTCGAAGAGGGTCTACCTGGGCCGCTTGCCCAGGTCAGAACCTCGATCGGCCACACAAGATCTCAGCTTCCCAAGTTCACAGTCACCCTCGCGACGGCGGATTGCGAGACTTACGTGACTCGACTCCGTCATCGAGGTGACAGTTCCGCCTCTTCCTGCAACAGCGTCAGCAGACGTCGGCCGAGACCCGAGAGGGCGTACGGTCGGTAAGTGCCTCCGTAGATCACGCCGTGAAGGGCGCTCTCTACCAGTCCTAGCGAGATGAGCTTCTGAAGGACTGCGTGCCCACCTACTTCTAGGGCCAGGGTCGATCCGGCATACGTCCTGCAACGTCATGCCGTACTTCACCCCCTCCGAAGGGCGCTCGGGAGGCCGTGGCAACGGTGTCGCCGACGAGATGACGTGCATGAGCCTGATATGCGGGGGATCAATCTCTTTAATGGCTGTTTGTAGTAGTTCCCATATGTCGAGGCGTGCTGGCGCTGGGTCTGCCACCGCTGCGGCTAGGGCACGAGCAAGCGCCCGTCGCTTCTGGCTGAGTGAGATGTCCTGCGCGGCACTGACAACCCTCCCGGCGAACTCGAGCAACCGCTCATCAGAGAGAAGTCGGTCCTGTAGTTCTTCCGGATCGATCCGCAGCACGCGTGTCACTTCGCGAACCAACTCAGAACGTCGACTGGCACGGTGTGCTGCGATCCGATCCGCGACCATGTCATAGCTCGTTGCCAAGGCAGGGCCAACGGCCGCTCCGAACAGTGCCCCCTCAGATCCACCGATCATGGCACCGACTGCTGTTCCAGCCGTGGCGGCGGCTATCTGCTTCAAGCCATCAGCTACCTGATCCTCAGTCCTTTTACTCACGGTACGACTGTATGCACTCGCCGCCGGTCCATCCCGCGCTTTCGTTGATCCTTCGGTCTGACCACACCTAGCTCGGTGCCGAAGTGGCGCAACAAGCTACGCCCTCATGTAGCTGATCATGACGCGTCTGTGAGCACGCAGGGGAGGGCGTCGCCTGCCAGGAGCCGTCTCAGTTTCCGTCTCATTCACCTACGTTCACGGTCGTTCAACGGAGACCACGAGGCCGACTCACGTTGGCGATCAACCTTGGACGAACCCAGGTGAACGCCCCGGCACACAACCCGCCGCCCCACCACCACAGTTGGAAAGCGTGTTGGGGGCAACCCCTCACGAGTTCGAATCTCGTATCCTCCGCCAGTGCCTCACCGGGCACGATGTCGAAGGGCCCCACCGTTCGCGGTGGGGCCCTTCGTCGTGTGTGGTTGCGGTTTCCGGCTACCGCCCGTCGACGAGGGCGGCCCGGCACGCGCGGCCGTGCAGCGTCGCGTGCCGCGCGTACGCGCGCGTCAGCCGGCCGCACCCGGCGGCCGGCCCCCGGTTCACCGGCCCCCGTCCCCCCGTCGCCCCGCATACGTGAGCGCCGGGGTCGGGGCGTGGTCGTCCGGTTCGGGTGTGGTCGTCTCGAAGCGGCTGGGGAAGGGGTATTTGCGGTGCAGGAAGGCCGCTATCGCGGTCCGGGCCGCCTCTCGGGTGTGCGGGGGGGTGTCGACGTCGTTGAGGCAGAAGAAGTCGACGTCGTCGCCGGCGGCGAGGCGGGCGAGGCGGCGGTGCATGTCGGGGGTGCCGAGCTGGACGTAGCGGAAGCGGTACTCCGCCGGGACGGCTCTGCCGGTGGCCATCGCCCAGTGGTGGTGCAGGGTGGACGCCGGGGCCACGTCGGTCGTGGAGCGGAAGCGGGAGTACGCCGTGCGCTCCAGCTGCTCGATCGACAGGTCCTCCATCTCCCGCATGACCGCGAGGAGTTGGGGGTGCGGGGTGTGCAGGGACTTGTGGGCGATCTGGCGGCCGTGGAAGTGGCTGATGACCTCGCGGGCGTTCTTCCCGGCGGAGTTGGGGGCCGGCTCCAGGGGGTGCGGGGCGCCCACTCCCAGCTTCAGGGGGGACAGGGGGATGCGGGCTATGCCGTTGCCGTGGAAGAAGTGCTCGGCGCGTACCGGGCGGTTGATGAAGACGTCGTCGTTGAAGTAGAGGTAGTGCTCCGAGAGGCCGGGGATGTGGTGCAGGCGGCTCTCGATGGCGTGGGAGTTGAAGACGGGGAGGGCGGCCTCGGGGAGGATGTCGCGGTGGTCGATCACCGTCAGGCCCTCCGCCGCCGGGTCCAGCCAGGACGGGATCTGGGAGTCCGTCACCAGGTAGACGTGGCGGATGAAACCGGCGTACATCTCCAGTGAGCGCAGGGCGTATCTGAGCTCGTCGTGGCTGGTGTAGCGGGAGGCGCCGGTCTCGCGCGCGGCGATGGCGCCGGTGTGGTGGGCCTGGTGGGCGAGGCGTTTGGCGGCCATCGCCGGGTCGTCGCCGTCGACCCAGGTGTAGACGGCGTCGACGGGGAAGCGGACCTCGTCGATGCCCGGCTCGGCGAACGCGGCGAAGGTGGGCACGGCGCGGTGGCGGCCGGGCACCGTGGCCGGGCGCTGCGCGGTGACCGGGAGCACCTCCGAGACCGGGTTGCGGCGCGGGGCGACCAGGGCCGGGCCGAAGACGTCCGGCAGGCGGTCGCCGGGGACGGTGAGCCAGGCGGGGTCCTTGCCGAGGTCCCGGCCGTGGCGCCAGAACTCGATGTCGCAGCCCGTCTCCAGGCCGGTGAGCACCTGTCGCTCGGGGCCCAGGCGTACGACGCCGGTGCGCAGGACGGTGGCCCGGCGCAGGGCCCGCGGCAGCTTGCCGTCCGCCCACAGTGCCGCGCTCGTCACCGTGCCGTCCGGTCCGACCGCGCCGACGTATCCGACGGTCCCGGCGAAACGGCGGCGGGCCTGCGCCAGGAGCGCCTCGCGGTGGCTCTCGGGGACGCCGAGGACCTGCCGGGTCGTGCCCTGTCCGGGGTCGGCGGGGACCAGGAAGTACGGGACGCCGATCCCGTCCAGCAGGGCGCACACCCGCTCCAGGTCGGCCGCCACCGCGTCCGCGGCGGTGTATCCGGCGACCGTACGGCCGTACAGACGCGTCGGTCCGAAGCTGACCCGGTGCAGGCCCGGTACCGCGGCCCGCAGGCGTCGGCGGGGCCCGGCCGCGTACAGGGCCCACAGCCGGGCGGTCAGCCAGGCGCGCAGGCTCAGCAGGCGTCTCCGCGCCGCTCGGACGCCCCCCGGCAGTCCGAAGCGAAGACCCATGTCCCTTCCCCCCATCGTCTTTCCCCCCGGCCCGTCAGTCCTGCTTCTCGTACGGGCTGGCGAACGGGAAGTAGTCCTCCAGGAACTCGTGCATCCGGACGCTCACCTGTTCGCGCTCCTCGGGCGGTACGTCGACGTCGTTGAGGCAGAAGAAGTCGAAGCGGCGGTTGCGGCGCAGGTCGGCCAGGCGCTGGTCGGCGTCCGGGCGGCTGATGTTGACGTACCGGAAGCTGTACCTGCCCGGCAGGCCGTTGCCGGTCATCAGGGCGTACTGGTAGAGCAGCGGGGCCGTCAGGGCGATGTCCTGGGGGGCGCGGAAGCGGGACGCCGTGGTGCGGCGGATGTCCTCCGGGAAGAGCTCCTCCAGGGTCTGGAGCGTCCGGCGCTGCTGGGGCAGGGGGGTGTGCATGAAGTTGTGCGTGGTCATCCGGCCGAACCGCTCCAGCAGCAGCGCCCGGACGTTCTTGCTGGCGGAGTTGGTCGCCGTCTCCTCGGCGTGCGGCTTGCCCACGCCGATCTTGAGCGGGGAGACCGGGATGCGCATCAGACCGCTGCCGTGGAAGAAGTGCTCGGGGGTGACCCGGCGGCCGACGAACACGTCGTCGTTGAAGTACAGGTAGTGGTCCGACAGACCGGGGATGTGGTGCAGGCGGGTCTCGATCGCGTGCGAGTTGAAGACGGGCAGCACGTCCGCCGGGAAGATGTCGC
Source organism: Streptomyces sp. NPDC020489 (assembly GCF_044386545.1). Taxonomy (NCBI): domain Bacteria; kingdom Bacillati; phylum Actinomycetota; class Actinomycetes; order Kitasatosporales; family Streptomycetaceae; genus Streptomyces; species Streptomyces sp. NPDC020489. The sequence goes on along the minus strand of NZ_JBIRUZ010000007.1, from coordinate 452,790 downwards.
GGTGGTCGACGACCGTGATCCCGGGGGCGCTGTCGTCGAGCCAGTGCGGCTTCTGGCCGTCCGTCACGATGTAGATGTGGCGCACGAAGTCCGCGTACATCGCCAGTGAGCGCAGCGAGTACTTCAGTTCGTCGTGGCTGGTGTAGCGGGAGGCGTTGATCTCCTTGTCCAGGATCTCGGCGGTGCCGCGCTCCTGGTAGCGGGCGCGCTTGGCCCGCATCGCGGGCTCCTCGCCGTCGACCCAGGTGTAGACGACGTCGACGGGGAAGGTCACGTCGTCGACGGTCGGCAGGGTCAGCGGGACGAAGCTCGGCAGTTCCCGCTCGCCGACCCGTACGGTGGCGGGTCGCTGCTCGGAGGCCGGCAGGACGTCGGTGACACCGTTGTTCCGGGGGGCGACGAGGGAGTCGGCGAAGATGTCCTCGGAGGCCTGGGGCTGCACCTTGGCCAGGCGCCGGGGTCCGTCCTCGGAGGCGAGGAGCTGGGCCCCGTCCTCCCAGAACTCCACGTCGCAGGCGAGTTCGGGGCCGGCGAGCAGCTGGCCCGCGGGGCCGAGGTGGTTCTCCCCGATCCGCAGGACCGGTGCCGTGCGCAGGCCGGCCGGCAGCACGCCGTCCATGAACAGCGCGGGGTGCTTGAGCTTCCCGCCGGGCAGCGGCCGGCCGATGAAGACCGCCTTGCCCTCGTTGCGGGCCTCGAGCGCGGCGATGAGTCGCTCGCGGTGCACGGAGTTCACGCCGACCGTGTACCGGGTCCGCGCGGTCGGCACCAGGAAGTACGGGATGCCCTCCTGCTCCAGGGCGGCGACGACCAGGCCGAGGTTGCCGGCGGCGGCCTCGGCGGCGCTGAACCGGGTCACGACCCGGCCGTAGAGGCGCTGGCCGCGGACCGCGACCGGGCGGAGCACCGGGTCCGTGACCGCGGCCCGACGGCGGCGCCGCATGGTACGCAGCTGCCACACGCTCTCGGCGGCCTTCCGCTCGACTCGCGGCCCTATCCGCCGGGCAAAGGAACGCACGGTCACGTTCTGGGCTCCTCTTCCATCACTCTGTCGAACATCTCTGCGTTAAGCAGACTGGCATGCAGAAGCGAAGGTTGTAGAAGAGTTCCCCGGGATTTTACGGACGAAGCGATTCCAGTTCAGGTTACTCACCGTCACATGTGCTATAAGGCCACGTCAGTGACGCAGGAGGCGAGCGGTGACCGCGGGACGGCCCGCGTCGCTCGCCGGCGGATCTGTACCGGGTACTTCCGCACCCGGCACTCACCGGCCGCCGTCAGCTCACCTGCCCTCCGCCAGGGTGTGCGCCACGAGCGCGTTCGCGTGGCCGTGCCCCAGACCGTGCTCGGCCTTCAGCCAGGCGACGAGTTCCATGTGCCGGGTCAGGGGCGAGGCGCGGATCAGGTCCTGCCACTGCGCGATCGGGCGGCCGTACTTCTTCTCGATGGAGGGGAAGTAGCTGGCGGGGCCCTTCACGGGTGCGGTCATGGCGATCGTGTCCTCTCGGTTCGGCGGGTGTCGGAGGGTGGACCGCCCGAGGGGCCGGAACTCATCGGTCGCGAGAGCGGGTTCGACCGGCACCGGCGGGTCGAAGGACCGGTCAGCCGATCCGCACCGTTTTCGTCTCGCTGACCTGGTCGATCTCCGAGACCCGGATCGTCACCTTCATCTCCCAGGTGCCGGCGAGGGGGAGGTCGAGGTCGTTGGTGCCCCAGTAGCCGCCCCGGTCGGTGAGCCGGGCGTCGAGGGGGCCGATGTCCTGGGCGGGGAGGGAGAAGGACAGCCGGAGTTCGGGCACGATGGCGAAGCCGCCCTCGGCGTCGAGGACCACGGCCTCCACGGAGTTCTGGCCGACCCGCGCGGGGTCGAGGGTGATCTGCACCTGGCCGCGCGCGCCGCCGACCTCGAACGGCACGTGGCTGACGGAGGCGACCGGCAGACCGGCGGCCGCGGGGCTCTGCGCGGCCTCCGCCTCCGCGCGGCCGGGCACGGTCCCGGTGAGCACGGTCGTCAGCACCAGCACCACCACCCCGACGGTGACCTCGGCGAGCACGGACCTGCGCAGCCCCCGCCGGTCCGCGACGACCGGCGGCTCCTCCGGCGGGCCGTCCTGCGGGCCGTCGGGCAGCGCGGGGCCGCCGACCGGCTCCGGTACCCGTCGCGGGACCGCGGTCCGCGTCCCCGCCGTCGCCAGCCGTACCGTCCACAGGCGGGAGAACCCGGCCGCCGTCAGCAGCACGACCACCGCCGTCAGCTTGGCCACCAGGAGCCTGCCGTACGTCGTGTCGGTGAGCGCGGACCAGGAGCCGAGGCCGCGCCAGGACTGGTAGACGCCGGTGAGGACGAGGACGCTCACGCAGGTGAAGGCCAGCCGGGAGAAGCGCGTGACAGTGGCCGGCTCCAGGACCGCCGCACGGGACAGGGTGACGACCAGGGCCGTGAGTCCGCCCAGCCAGGCCGCCATCGCCAGCACGTGCAGCACCGAGGAGGCCATCGCCACCGGCACCTGGATGCCGGCGGAGGCGTGCTCCCCGGCCGCCCAGGTCAGGGCGAGGCCGAGGGCGAGGGCGGCGCCGATCGCGTAGGAGGACCTGCGGCGGCGGAACAGCCGGAGCAGGAAGACCGCGGTGAGCGCGAGGAGGGCGAGGCGGGCCAGCAGGACCAGGCCGGGGCGGCTGGTCGCCGTCCGTTCGAGGGCGGCGGCGCCGAAGGCCGTCGCGGGGCCCGTGCCGGCCTCGAAGGGCGCCCGGAGCACGAACAGCGAGACCGTGGCGCCGAGCAGGGTCCACCAGCCCACCCGCAGCAGCCGGGGCAGCACGTTCGGGTCCGCCGGGCGGCACAGCGCGAGGAAGACCGCGGTGCCGACGAGCAGCGCCACCGCGAGATAGGCCAGGTAGCGGGCGATGGTGTAGAGGCCGGTTGTCGCCGGGTTCTCCACCGGCCCCGGGTCGACGGTCACCGCCGTCGCCGAGGGCTCGCCGACGGAGAAGGTGAACGCCCCCGACACCGGGTGGCTGTCCGCCGAGACGACCCGCCAGGCCACCGTGAAGGTGCCCTCGCCGAGCCCGGCGGCGGGCAGCGCGACCCGGACGCTGTCGGAGCGGCCGGGCACGTGGTCGGCCTCGCCCGTGCGCACCCGCTCGTTCCTCGGGCTCAGCACGCGGAAGGAGTCGTCGAGCAGTCCGACGGACTCCGTGAAGGTGAGGGTGATGTGGCGGGGCGCGGAGGCGAGGACGACTCCGTCGCGGGGGTCGCTGGAGCGCAGGGCGGCATGGGCGGACGCCGGTCCGGCGCCCTGGAAGAGGAGCAGGACCAGCACGGTGCCGAGCAGCACCAGGCTCTGAACTCCACGCCGTCGTCGTCCACCGTCACGCCCCATGTCAGTTCCCCAGCCCTGGACTCGCCTCCGCCAGAGGTACGGACCCGGGCGCCGGAACACTCACCAGGTGGGCCGCGCCGACATCCCGCCGTCCACCACCAGGTCCTGCCCGGTGACGAAGGAGGCGAGCGGCGAGGCGAGGAACACACAGGCGTCGGCCACGTCCTCGGGCCGTCCCAGCCGGCCCAGGGGCGCCTTGTCGAGCCACCGGCCGACCCCGTCGGGCCATTCCCCGGCGAGGCCGTCCCGGTCGATCAGGCCGGGCGAGACGCTGTTGACGCGCACACCGCGCGGGCCGTACTCGAGGGCCGCCGCGCGGGCGTGCATCACCACGGCCGCCTTGGACGCGGCGTAGTGGGCGTGGCCGGTGGCCGGGGCGTGCGCCTCGATCGAGGCGATGTGGGTGACGGACCCGCCCTCCATCACCTCGGCCGCGGCCTGCGTGCAGGCGAACACGCTCGTCAGGTTGGTGTCGACGACGTCCCGCCACTCGCCGGCCGTCATCCCGGGCAGCGCCCGCACCGGCTGCACCCCGGCGTTGTTGACCAGCGCGGTCAGCCCGCCGCCCCACGCGGACGCCTCCCGCACCAGCTCCCGGCAGGCGTCCGCGTCCGCGAGGTCGGCCCGCAGGACGACGGACCGGGCGCCCGCCTCCCGGACCCGGGCCGCCACGTCCTCGGCCGCCGCCTCCGCCGTACGGCAGTGCACGGCGACCGCCGCGGCCCCCTGCTCGGCGAACCGCAGCGCGATGCCCCGACCGATGCCGCCGCCCGCGCCCGTGACGAGGGCGACCTGACCTTCGAGGAGTCTCATGGGCGGCACAGTGCCGCGATCCGGTCGCTCTGCGCGGGATAGCGCGCCGCCAGCGCCTCGAACTCCCCGTGCTCATAGCCCTCGTAGGTGAACCCGGGGGCCATCGTGCAGCCGAAGAAGGTCCAGGCGCCCCGGGAGCGCGCCCCCATCCAGGTGCCGCCGGGCACGGTCAGCTGGAGGTGCTGCCCGGCGCGGACGTCGGGTCCGAGGACGGGGGTCGAGGAGGTGCCGTCCGGGGCGAGGAGCAGCAGGTCCAGGGGGTCGCCGAGGTAGAAGTGCCAGATCTCGTCGCTGGGCAGGCGGTGCAGGGCGGAGAAGTCGTCGGAGGTGAGCAGGGCGACGATGGCCGAGCCCTCGGGACGGCCGTCCGCGCGCTCGGGGCCCGCCCAGGTCCGGCGGAACAGGCCCCCCTCGCGCGGGATCGGTTCCAGTCCGTAGTGGGCGACGAGGTCTTCCGGGGTCACCCGGAGAAGGCTACCTCCCGTGTCAGGAACGCGAGTTGGGCGTGCTTCTCGGGCAGGTACACGCCCGGGAGGTCGATCTCCGGCAGCACGACCCGCTCGCCGGGCACGAACCCCTGCCGCAGGAAGCGGGCGATGGCCTTGCCGTTGCGGACGTCGGGGTCGACCACGACCCGTCGGCGGTCCTTGAGGACGAACGTCGCGACGGCGCCGAGGAGCGCCGAGGACCAGCCGCTGTGCCCGCCGTCGGCCCCGGCGGGCGCGAGCAGCAGATGGACGCCGATGTCCCCGGGTTCGACGGGGTAGCACTCGCTGACCCGGTCGGCCTCCGGTTCGTAGGTCTGGAGCAGCCCGACCGGTTCGCCGTCCTTCTCCAGCACGAAGGCGTGGTGGGTGTCGAGGGTGTCCATGTGGGCGTAGATCTCCGCCACTTGGTCGCGGGTGAGGCCGTTCATGCCCCAGAACGCGGCGCGTTCCTCGCTCACCCAGCCGTGCAGCACCTCGGCGTCGGCCCGCGCGTCGAGGACGCGGACCCGGACGGTGCCGAAACCGTCGACCTTCTGCTCGTGGACGTAGGTCTCAGACATCGCTCTCCTTGCTGAGCTGTTCGAAGTCGGTGACGACCGGGACGAGGTCGCCCACCAGCCACAAGGGCAGTTGGTCACGGTGATGGGGTGAGCCGGGCACCCCGGAGGCGCCCAGCGGGACCACCCAGCGGCTGTCCTCGCGCCGGGCCAGGTCCCACACGTACCGGGCGGCGGGCCCGCGCGCGGCCCGGTCGGTCAGGCCGGGGACGGCCGAGGTGCACAGCACGCAGTCGTGGTCGCCGGACAGAGCGGGTGCGGTGTGCTCCTCGTCCGCCGGGTCCGGCAACGCCCGCCAGGCGAACAGGCGGTGGGTCTCGCCCCAGGTCCCCGGGGCCTTCCCGGCGGCCACCTCCTCGACGGCCGCGCGGATCTCGGCGGGGCGGTCGATCCCGTACAAGTCATCGGCGCGCAGGAGGTGTTCGAGGGCGTAGCCGATCCTCGGGACCAGGGCGAGCCAGGGCAGCAGGACCTCGGGGTAGGCGGGCGGGGAGGTCAGCGCGGCGAACGCGGGGTGGGCGGCGAGCCGGCGTACGACCGCGCCGCGCACCGCCGAGTAGAGGGCGGCGCCGGTGCTGTCCGCGTCCATGCGGCGGTCCCAGGCCAGCAGCGTGTCGCGGATCTCGGTGGCCGCGGGGGACAGGTCCGGGAGCGCGGCGAGGTGGTCCAACAGGGGTGCGGCGGACGCGAGATGGGTGTCCATGTGGATCGCGGGCATGTCGTCCGCCGTCCACCGCTCCTTCTCCGCGAGCAGCCGCGCGATGCGGTGCGCGCGGTGCGGCGGGGCGAACTCCACGCCGAGCGGGGCGGCCGGGCCGCGCTGGTTGGCCATCACCGCGACCCCGTCGGTGAGTCCGGCGCGGGGCATGGCGTGCCAGCCCGTCCACGCGTGCCCGGGTTCCCAGGCGGGGACGGTCCGGGTGCGGTTGGCCGTGGAGCGCACCGGCACCCTGCCCGCGACCCGGTGCAGCAGCCCGCCCTCGGTGTCGGCGGCCTGGACGACGTTGACGGGCTCGGCCCAGGCGTCGAAGGCCCGGTCCACGTCGGCGACGCGGCGGGCACGCAGGAGGGGCAGCAGGGCGCCGAAGCCGAGGTCGCCGGTGACGCGGGGCGGGGTGCGCAGGCTGAGGGCGAGGGGGGTGCCGTCGTCGAGGCCCTCGGGTCCGCCGGCGATCACCGGGCCGCGCTCGGTCTCGATGACCTCGACCTCGACCGGCTCCTCGCCCGCCACCTCGACGGTCTCGGTGTGCCGGGACGCGCGCCGCCACCTGCCGTCCGGGCCGAGGGCCTCGACGCCCGCGCCGGTCCTCCTGAGCCGCTCCTGGTAGAGGTCCTGGTAGTCGGCCATGGCGTTGGTGATGGCCCAGGCCACGGTGCCGGTGTGGCCGAAGTGGGCGAGGCCGGGAATGCCGGGGACGGCGAGGCCGACGACGTCGAACTCCGGGCAGGACAGGTGGATCTGCTGGTAGACGCCGGGGTCCTCGATGAAGCGGTGCGGGTCGCCGGCGATGATCGCCTGTCCGGTCACGGTCCGCTCGCCGCTCACCAGCCAGCCGTTGCTGCCCGAGGTGCCGGGCCCGTCGGCGGCGAAGAGCCCGACGGCCTCCTCGCCGAGGTGCCGGATCGCCTGCTCGCGCCAGAGCTTGGCGGGGAAGCCCGCGAAGAGGACGTGGGTGGCGAGCCAGACGCCGAGCGGGGTCCAGGGCTCCCAGCGGCCGGGGGTGCCGAGCGGCAGGCTCTCCTCGGCGAGCTGCTCGTTGACGCCGTCGACGTACGCCCGCACCCACGCGGCGGTCTCCGGGTCCTGTCCGCTCAGGGTCGCGAAGCAGCGCCGCGCGGTGTCGTCGAGGCGGGCGCGTCGTGCGAAGCGGTCCCAGGGCAGGGCGTCGGCGCCGAGGACGGCGGCGGAGGTGCCGCGTGCCCGGTGCCGCTCGACCTCCAGTTGCCAGGCCCGGTCGCGGGCGGTGACCCGGCCCTGGGCGCGGGCGAGTTCGCGCACGCTGCCGGCGCGCAGATGCGGGACACCCCACTGATCCCGGTAGATCTCGGCGCTCACTCTGGGTCTCTCCTGTGCTTTAGGTTAGGCTCACCTAAGTTATCAGTGGTGGAAGCGTACGCGAGAGGTGAAGAGACGATGGCGCAGGGGCATGGCTGGGAGGGCGCGGTCCTTCGACTGCTGCGGGCGAAGGACTACGTCTTCACCGTCACGGGCGCCGAGGACGTCACCCCGGCCTACCGGCGGCTGCACCTGACCGACGGCGGGATGCTGGCGGCGACCGGCGTGCACCCCACGATGTGGGTCCGGCTGTGGTTCTCCGCCGCGGGCAAGCCGCACCAGCGGGCGTACACCCTCGTCGACCCGGACCCCGCGGCCGGCACCTTCAGCCTGGAGTTCGCCCTGCACGAGGGCGTGGCCAGCGACTGGGCGCGTACGGCGAGGCCCGGCGACACGATCGAGGCCACCGTCCACGGCACGGGCTTCGAGCACCCCGACCCGGCCCCCACCCACGTCGTCGCGATCGGCGACCCGGCGTCCCTGCCCGCCATCAACTCCCTGCTGGACGCGCTGGACTCGTCCCCGGCGACCATCTGGTTCGAGGGCTCCACCACCGGCCTCCCCTTCCGCACCGACCCCTCCCGCCACGAGGTCCGCGCCTCCACCGCCCTGGTCGACGAGGTCAAACGAGACCTCCCCGACCTCCTGAAGGCCCACCCGGACGCCTACGTCTGGATCGCCTGCGACACCGCGACGACCCGCACCCTGTCCGCCTACGTCCGCAAGGACCTCGGCGTCCCCAAGGACCGCACCCACGCCCTGGGGTACTGGCGGGCGGCCTGAGGGTCCCGTGGCGCGGGCGTCCTCCGGAGCCGCCGGGTCGGGCGCCGCGCCGGCCTTCCCCGCGTGGAGCTCCGACGCGCTCCGGGGCATGATCGGGGTCATGGACGTCACCCTGCACCTCGCCCAGGACCCCGAGGCCGACGAGCTGCTCGGGCGCTCCCCGCTCGCCGCGCTGGTCGGGATGCTGCTGGATCAGCAGGTTCCGATGGAGTGGGCGTTCAAGGGGCCCCGGACCATCGCGGACCGCCTCGGCGGGGACGACCTGGACGCGCACGAGATCGCCACGCAGGACCCCGAGGCCTTCGCGGCGCTGCTCTCGGAGAAGCCCGCGGTGCACCGCTACCCGGGCTCCATGGCCAAGCGGATCCAGCAGCTGTGCCAGTACCTCGTGGAGCACTACGACGGCAGCGCCGAGCTCGTCTGGAAGGGCGTCGACGACGGGCGCGAGCTGCTGGCACGGCTGGAGTCGCTGCCCGGCTTCGGCAAGCAGAAGGCCCAGATCTTCCTGGCCCTGCTGGGCAAGCAGCTCGGCGTACGGCCCCAGGGCTGGCGCGAGGCGGCCGGCACGTACGGCGAGGCCGACGCCTTCCGGTCCGTCGCCGACATCACCGGTCCGCAGTCGCTGACGAAGGTGCGGGCGCACAAGCAGGAGATGAAGGCGGCGGCCAAGGCCGCGAAGGCCGCCAAGGGGTAAGCCGATCGGCGCAGCCCACCGCGCGGGCGGGTCGCGCCCGGTCCAAGCATGGACCATGACCGAAGCACCGAGCGGCTCCCCCCGGGGGCCGGAGTACGACGACCGCGGGGTTCACACGCGGCACCGCGCCCATGAGCCCGAGCCGCCCCTCGAGGGCCCCCTGCACGCGCTGTCCCGGGCGGCCTGGCAGGTCGTCCTGCTCACCGGTGTCGCCTCGCTGGTCCTGGGCGTGCTGGTGCTGATCTGGCCGGGCTCCACGCTCCGGGCCACCGGCGTCCTCTTCGGCGTCTACCTCGTCGTCAGCGGCGTGTTCCAGCTGGTCTCCGCCTTCGGCACGCACCGGACCACGGGCCTGCGCGTCCTGGCCTTCCTCAGCGGGGCGCTGTCGATCCTGCTGGGACTGTTCTGCTTCCGCGGCCCCATGCAGTCGATCCTGCTGCTCGCCCTGTGGATCGGCATCGGCTGGCTCATCCGCGGGATCACCCAGACCCTGGCCGCCGCCTCCGACCCCGCGATGCCCGCCCGCGGCTGGCACGTCCTGCTCGGGATCCTCACGTTCGTCGCCGGGATCGTGCTGATCGACTCCCCCTTCGAGTCGGTCGCCGTCCTCACCGTGGTCGGCGGGATCTGGCTGGTCGCCGTGGGCGTCGTCGAGATCGTCACCGCGGTACGGATGCGCGGGCGGGCGGCTCAGGTGCCCCGCACGGTGTGAGTAACCCGTGCGGGCGGATCTCACGGACGACGCGATGAACCTCGTACTCCCTGGGGCAGAGCAGCAATCATGAGCAGCACCAGAACCTGGCTCCGCGCCTTCGTCCTGCTGCTCGCGCTGCTCGTGCCGGGCGGCCACGCCGGGGCGCACGCCGCCACCGCCGTCGCCCCGGCCGTCTCCGCCGAGCTCGTCGAGTACGACGTCCTCGACACGGCCCTGCGGCCCCCGGCCCGCGCCGCCCACCGCCCCGTCGCCCCCCTGGGCCCCGCGCCCCGCCCCGCCCCGGCGCCCGGTGTGCCCGCGGACCGGCCCCTGCCGGTACCGCCCCGGCCGCCGTACGCCCTGCCCCTCCTGCGCACGGTGGTCCTGCGCTGCTGACCGGCCCTCGCCCCGAGGACACAGGCCAGTCAGCAGCGACCCGAGGAGAGCACCACCATGCCCGTCGACCCGTACGCCGTCCTGCGCGCCCTCGTGCGCGCCGAGGCCTCCCGCAACGCGCCCAGGCCGCAGGCCCGGCAGGAGCAGAAGCCGCAGCCGTCCCCGCAGGAACAGCGGGCGCGCTGAGCGAGGGCCACGGCGGAGGCGGGGCCCGTCCGGCTACCGCCTCCGCCGGGCCGTACCGAAGATCGAACGGCTGATCTCCCGGCCGATCTGCGTGCCCAGCGACCGGGCGAGGGACTTGAACACGCCGCTGTCGACGACCTGTCGGACGACGGAGGGCTCCTCCTTCCGCGAGCCCGCCGGGGCCGGGGGCGCCGGCTCGGCCGTCATCTCGTCCGGCCCCTTCGCCCCGCGCCGGGCGCCCAGCTTCTCGTAGGCCGACTCGCGATCCACAGCCTGTGCGTAACGCCCGTACAGCGGCGAGGCCGTGACCGCGCTGTCGAGGGCGGCGGTGTCGACCGGGCCCATCAGGGACTCGGGGGCGCGCAGCCGGGTCGCGGCGACCGGGGTGGGGGCGCCCTTCTCGCTGAGCACCGTGACCACCGCCTCTCCCGTGCCGAGTCCGGTGAGCAGCTCCTCCAGGTCGTACGCCGAGTCCGGGAAGGTCCGCACGGTGGCCTTCAGCGCCTTCTGGTCGTCCGGGGTGAAGGCCCGCAGGGCGTGCTGGACACGGTTGCCGAGCTGGGCGAGGACGTCGGCGGGCACGTCCTTCGGGGTCTGCGTCACGAAGAAGACGCCGACCCCTTTCGAGCGAATCAGCCGGACGGTCTGCGTGACCGACTCCAGGAACGCCTTCGAGGCGCCGTGGAAGAGCAGATGCGCCTCGTCGAAGAAGAAGACGAGCTTCGGCCGGTCGGTGTCCCCGACCTCCGGCAGATCGTGGAACAGGTCGGCCAGCAGCCACATCAGGAACGTCGAGAACAGCCGCGGCTTGTCCTGCACGGCGGGCAGTTCGAGGACGGAGACCATGCCGCGCCCGTCCTCGGCCGTGCGCAGCAGCTCGTTCGTGTCGAACTCCGGCTCCCCGAAGAAGTCGGCCATGCCCTGCGCCTCGAAGGCGGTGAGCGCGCGGAGGATGACCCCGGCCGTGGCGCTCGACAGCCCGCCGATGTCCTTCAGCTCCGGCCTGCCCTCGTCGGAGGTCAGGAAGGTGACGACGGCCCGGAGGTCCTTGAGGTCGACGAGTTCGAGTCCCTTGCTGTCGGCGTAGTGGAAGACCAGGCCGAGCGACTGCTCCTGGGTCTGGTTCAGCTGGAGCACCTTCGACAGCAGCAGCGGGCCGAAGTCGGTGATCGTGGCGCGCACGGGGATGCCGTGGCCGATGCCGCCGAGGGCGTAGAACTCCGCCGGGAAGCCGGTCGCGGTCCACCGCTGGTGGACGTCGGCGGCCCGAGCCCGGACCTTGTCGTTCTCGGCGCCGGGTGCCGAGATCCCGGACACGTCCCCCTTGATGTCGGCCAGGAACACCGGCACACCCTGTGCGGAGAGCTGCTCGGCGACCAGCTGGAGCGTCTTGGTCTTGCCGGTGCCCGTGGCGCCCGCCACCAGGCCGTGCCGGTTCAGCATCGCCAGCGGGATCCTGACCTGCGCGTCCGGCAGGCACACCCCGTCCCAGAGCAGGGCGCCGAGATCGAGGGCGGGACCGCCGAAGGCGTACCCGGAGGCGATCTCGAGGGCCTCTTTCGGGAGGGCGGGGGCACTGCCCGGGGCCTCGGGAGCGGCGGCCTGCGGCATGGTCTCGCTGTCACTCATCTCAGGCACCTGTTCCGGTTTGCCCCCTCTTACGGCATCTTTTCCAGCATCACACTCCGCCGCCGAGGCTGCGCCCGGAAGGTCTTGACCGGTAGGCTTTCCGTGTGATCTTCAAGCGCATCGGAAACGGCCGGCCATACCCCGACCATGGCCGGGAAAGCACCCGGCAGTGGGCGGACGTCGCTCCGCGCCCGATCCGCCTCGATCAGCTGGTGACGACCAAGGGCCAGCTCGACCTGGAAACCCTGCTCGCCGAGGACTCCACGTTCTACGGCGACCTCTTCGCGCACGTCGTGAAGTGGCAGGGCGACCTGTATCTCGAGGACGGTCTCCACCGCGCGGTACGAGCGGCGCTCCAGCAGCGCCAGGTGCTCCACGCGCGTGTACTGGAGCTGGATTGAGTGACGCCCCTGTGAAGGGTTGGCCCTTTCGGGTTCACCTGACCCGAATCCAATGATCATTTAGTAGGCATCGTCGCCCGGGCGCACTACGCTGCGCCCATGAGCATGCTGACTCCCCCAGGCATGGGCGGCAAATACCGGATCACGGGGGACAAGTACCCACGCATGCGCCGCCCCCGGCGGCGCGGCCGGCTCGTCGTCGCGACCGTGGCCTCGGTCACCGCGCTCGGTCTGGTCGGCTGGGGCACCCTGCAGCTCATCGAGGTCTTCACCGGCAACAGCGACCAGGCCTCGGCGGCCGGTACCAAGGCGGACTGCGGGACCAAGGCGTCCCCGTCGGCGTCGCCCACCGCCGGCACCGCGTATCCCGCGCCGGCGAAGATCACCGTCAACGTCTTCAACGCCACGCCCCGCGCGGGGCTCGCCAAGAAGACCGCCGACGAGCTGAAGAAGCGCGGCTTCAGGATCGGTGACGTGGGCAACGCGAGCGCCGAGTTCGACAAGAAGGTCAAGGGCACCGGGCTGCTGCTCGGCCCCACCTCCGCCGTGAGCACCTCGCTGCCGGTCCTCGGCACCCAGCTGGCCGGCGCGCAGGCACGTCCTGACGGCCGCAAGGGCACCGACCTGGACCTGATCATCGGGACCGGGTTCAGGTCCCTCACGGCGAAGGCCACGGCGGACAAGGCGCTGGCCGCGCTGGGCAGGCCGCAGCCGTCGCCGAGCCCGTCCGGGAAGACCTGCTGAAGACACCTCAGGGGCGCGCAGGACCGCGCGACCGGCCACCGCCGGCCCGCGGACCCTCGCACCCCTGCGGAGGAGAGACCGGGTCCTTACTCGGCGGCGCCGTAGAGGCGGTCACCGGCGTCGCCCAGGCCCGGCACGATGTACCCATGCTCGTTCAGGTGGTCGTCGACGGCCGCCGTCACGACGGTGACCGGCGTCCCCGCCAGCTCGCGCTCCATGAGCTCCACGCCCTCGGGCGCGGCGAGCAGCACCACGGCCGTCACGTCGTCCGCGCCCCGCTTGATCAGCTCGCGGATCGCCGCGACGAGCGTGCCGCCGGTGGCCAGCATCGGGTCGAGGACGTACACCTGGCGCGCGGAGAGGTCCTCCGGCATGCGCGTGGCGTACGTGGACGCCTCCAGCGTCTCCTCGTTGCGGATCATGCCCAGGAAGCCCACCTCGGCGGTCGGCAGCAGCCGGACCATGCCGTCGAGCATGCCGAGGCCGGCTCGCAGGATCGGCACCACCAGGGGGCGCGGGTAGGAGAGCTTGACGCCGGTGGTCGTGGTGACCGGGGTCGTGATGTCGACCGCCTCGGTCCGCACGTCCCGCGTGGCCTCGTAGGCGAGCAGGGTGACCAGTTCGTCGGCCAGCCGGCGGAAGGTCGCGGAGTCGGTGCGCCGGTCGCGCAGCGTGGTGAGCTTGTGAGCGACCAGAGGGTGGTCGACGACGTGGAGACGCATGTCCACAACATTAACCGGGCCCACCGCCCCCGGCGTCCCGCGTGGCGGCAAACCCCCGGTCACCCGTCCGCTGGCATCAAACCCCTCGTCGGAGGGAAAGTGGGAAGGACGCAATGGGGTGGTGAACACATGCCGGACCAGGAGTCGCCCGGGACACGGGAGTCGTACGAGAACGCGGCACGAGGGGAGACCGACGCCGAACGCCGCAGGCGCCGCGCCCAGTTCCTGCGCGATCTCGCCGAGGCCCGGGAGCTGCGCGACCGTGTCCAGCCGCGCCGCGCCAAGACCGCCCGGCTGCGCCACGCGATGCGCATGCGCACCTTCCGCTGGTAGGCCGACCGCCCCGCGGCGACCCGCCCTCTTCCGGCGCCCCCGTACCTCCCCGGCGCCCGAGCCGCGTACGATCCCGCTGGTGGACGATCAAAACGGGCGGACACAGGGTGCCGAAGACGTCCCCTGAACGCTCCGTTTCTGCCACGATTCCGAGTGGGCGGGGCTCGGAGCCAATGCCTCCCCGCCCACAGCCTCCGCCGGGGGGACCCCCAACCGGCACACCTATGACCAGTGGGAGAGTCACGGTGTACTTCGCCGCACTGCTCGCGCGCACCGAAGACGGGTGGGAAGCGAGCGACACAGAGCTCCTCGACAATGTGGAGACGCTGTCGGATCTGGCCGACCTCGCCCGGGAAGCCGCGGCCGAGGACGACACGGTGCTCGTACTGATCGAACAGGAGGACGTCTGGTTCGGCGTCGTCCGCATCGACGGTGAGGAAGACCCTCGTATCTACGTCTCGGACGCCGCCGCCGCTGCCCGCAGCAGCTACGGCGAGATCCTGCTCACCGACGAACTGCTCGGAAGGGAGCCCGAGGACGACGAACCCGACCTGGACGCCCTCGACCTCGACGGCACCGAGGACGGTGCGGACGAGGAGGAGGACGACGACGTCGCCGAGGCCGGTGGCTCCGCCGAGGCCGTGCCGCACGGTCCGGTCGGTGACCCCGGGGTCCTCGACGACCTGGGCGTCAGCGTCAAGGAGCTGAAGTCCCTGTCCGAGGACGCGCTCACCGCGATCGCCGAGGCCCTGGGCGCCTCGGAGGTGCTGGAGACCGTCCGCTGACCGGGAGGATCACCGAGGGGCCCCGGGACCCGGTGCGCGACCGCTGGCGGGCCGCGATGCGGCTCGCCCTGGCCGAGGCCGGGCGGGCCGGTGCGGACGTCCCCGTGGGGGCCGTCGTACTGGCCGCGGACGGCACCACCGTGCTCGGGGCCGGGCACAACGAACGCGAGGCGGTCGGCGACCCGACCGCCCACGCGGAGGTCCTGGCGATCCGGCGGGCCGCCGCCAAGCTCGGCGAGTGGCGGCTGACCGGCTGCACGCTCGTCGTCACCCTGGAGCCCTGCACGATGTGCGCGGGCGCGCTGGTGCAGTCCCGTGTGGACCGCGTCGTCTACGGCGCCCGTGACGACAAGGCCGGCGCGGCCGGCTCCCTGTGGGACGTCGTGCGGGACCGGCGCCTCAACCACCGCCCCGAGGTGATCGGCGGCGTGCTGGCACCGGAGTGCTCGGCCCTGCTCACCGCGTTCTTCCGGGACCGCTGAATCCGATTTCAAACCACGCCCCGCTGTGCTGTAAGGTCTCCCTCGGTAGCGTGTCCGAGCGGCCGAAGGAGCTCGCCTCGAAAGCGAGTGTGGCGCAAGTCACCGAGGGTTCAAATCCCTCCGCTACCGCTTGAGAAGGGCCCCGTCGTCAGACGGGGCCCTTCGTGCGTCGGGGCGCGGGGGTCCGGCGGAGCAGGACGGCCGGGGGAGGCGGTTCGGGGGGATGAGCCGTTTCCCCCGGCCGAGGTCCGGACCCTCCGGTGCGCGCCGCCTCGGGGGGAGGGGAGCGCGCACCCCGCAGTGGGGTCCGTCCCGCCCGGGGGGTTCCTGCGAGGTCCGCCGGGCTCACCTCCAGCCTGCGTTCCGGCAGGGCTTCACGGGACCGGCAAAGGACCCGTAGCCGCAGGTCGTTGGTCCTTAAATACGACCTGAAGCTACACTCGCGGCCGACACAGAAGTCCCAGAGGACTCAACAGTCACGGGGGAGGCCGCGGTGGCGGTGAATTCCAGGAAGGCCGCTGTCTACATCGTCGTGGTCTTCGTGCTGTACGTGATCATCACGGACCCGGAGAAGGCCGCGGACTACGTCCAGATAGGGTTCGAGGGCATATCGGACGCCGCCAAGGCCATCGGCGACTTCTTCACCTGGCTCGCCGACGGGGCGCAGAACTAGGAGCGCACATGATCCGCCACCTCGTCCTGTTCAAGCTCAACGAGGGCGTCGAGCGCGACGACCCGCGGGTCGTGGCGGGGGTCGAGGCCTTCCGCGCGCTCGACGGGAAGATCGAGGAGATCCGGTTCTGGGAGCTGGGCTGGAACCTCAGCGACCGCCCCATCGCCTACGACTTCGCCATCAACTCGGGGTTCGAGGACGCGGACGCGCTGCGACGGTACGTGGAGCACCCGGAGCACCAGGCGGGAGTGGCGCTCTGGAAGGAGTTCGCCACCTGGGTGATCGCGGACTACGCGTACTGATCCCCCCTCCCGCGCACGCCCCTCGCCGGAACGGCGGGGGGCGTTTTTGCGTCTTATGCCCCAACTCTTCCCTCAACACGGGGTTATGCGGTGCTTGCACACAGTGCACATGTCTTGTGATGCTATGACCGCTTTTGACGGATGAGTTGACCGCTGAAGACCGATGAAGAGGTGGCGTTGACCGTGTCGGCCAGTACTGCGCCGCCTCAGGAAGAGGCGCCCACCCAGCCCCCGGCGCCCGCCCAGGCCCCGGCGCCCGCCGCCCCCCAGCGCAGCCGGGGCGCGGACACCCGGGCCCTCACCCAGGTGCTCTTCGCCCAGCTCAAGCAGGTCCAGCCGGGCACTCCGGAGCACAACCGGGTGCGTGCGGCACTCATCGAGGCGAACCTCCCGCTGGTCCGCTACGCCGCCGCCCGCTTCCGCTCGCGCAACGAGCCGATGGAGGACGTCGTCCAGGTCGGCACCATCGGGCTGATCAACGCGATCGACCGCTTCGACCCGGACCGGGGCGTGCAGTTCCCGACGTTCGCGATGCCGACCGTCATCGGCGAGATCAAGCGGTACTTCCGGGACAACGTACGCACCGTCCATGTCCCGCGCCGGCTGCACGAGCTGTGGGTGCAGGTCAGCAGCGCCACCGAGGACCTCACGACCGCCTTCGGGCGCACCCCGACCACGGCCGAGATCGCCGAGCGGCTGCGCATCGGCGAGGACGAGGTGCTGTCCTGCATCGAGGCCGGGCGCTCGTACCACGCGACCTCGCTGGAGGCGGCCCAGGAGGGCGACGGGCAGCCCGGACTGCTGGACCGGCTCGGCTACGAGGACCCGGCCCTGGACGGCGTGGAGCACCGCGACCTCGTCCGCCATCTGCTGGTCCAACTGCCCGAGCGGGAACAGCGGATCCTGCTTCTGCGCTACTACAGCAATCTCACCCAGTCGCAGATCAGCGCGGAACTCGGCGTCTCCCAGATGCATGTCTCACGGCTACTCGCGCGTAGCTTCCAGCGGCTGCGGTCAGCCAATCGGATCGACGCATAGTCGACGCGCGGTCGGGCACGAAGTCAGGTGCACCGCCGGATGCATGAGGGGCGCACGGGAGCGCGTTCCGGAACGCCGCAGTTCGCAAGCAGGATCGAGGCGTAACCGGTAAGAGCGAATCGCTCACTTGCGCCGTTCCCGGCATTTCCCAGCCGAAATACCGTCAGACCCCCTTTATCCAGGGCGGATTCACGTCTCGCATGTCGACATGTCACTACAGCGTGTTGCCGACATGTGACATTCTGCGGGAAGAGCGTTTGCCGGGGCTCGGGCTCCGGTATTCAGGTGAAGGCCGGCGTTCCTCCCCGGAGCGTTGCCGCGACCGTCCCGCGACCCAAAGGGGGTGGCATGTCCGCAGACCAGGGCAGCTCGAAGGTGCTCACGCTCATCAAGAGCGAGGCTGCGCCCACGCTCGACGACACCACGGCTGTCGAGCCCGTGGAGGCCCCGGCCCTCCCGGAGACCTCGGGAGCCATCGACACCCGCACCCTGTCCCGCTCCCTCTTCCTGCGGCTGGCCGCCCTCGACGAGAACAGCCCCGAACGTGCCTACGTCCGGGACACCCTCATCGAGCTCAACCTCCCGCTGGTGCGCTACGCGGCGGCCCGCTTCCGCTCGCGCAACGAGCCGATGGAGGACATCGTCCAGGTCGGCACCATCGGCCTGATCAAGGCGATCGACCGCTTCGACTGCGAACGGGGCGTCGAGTTCCCGACGTTCGCGATGCCGACGGTCGTGGGCGAGATCAAGCGGTTCTTCCGCGACACCTCGTGGTCGGTCCGGGTGCCGAGACGGCTCCAGGAACTGCGCCTGGCCCTGACCAAGGCCAGCGACGAGCTCTCCCAGAAGCTCGACCGCTCCCCGACGGTCACCGAACTCGCCGCCGTCCTGGGCGTGTCGGAGGAGGACGTCGTCGACGGCCTCGCGGTCGGCAACGCGTACACCGCCTCCTCGCTGGACTCCCCCGCCCCGGAGGACGACGGCGGCGAGGGCTCCCTGGCGGACCGCCTCGGCTACGAGGACACCGCTCTGGAGGGCGTGGAGTACCGCGAGTCCCTCAAGCCGCTGCTGGCCAAGCTGCCGCCGCGCGAACGGCGCATCATCATGCTGCGCTTCTTCGCCAACATGACCCAGTCCCAGATCGGCGAGGAGGTCGGCATCTCCCAGATGCACGTCTCCCGGCTGCTCACCCGGACCCTGTCCCAGCTGCGCGAGGGCCTGATCTCGGACTGAAGCCCGCAGCAGGGGTCGGCATGTGACAGAGCGTCAGCCACCGTGGCCGATGCCGCGTACGACATGGACGTATGGCCGTCGAGGCGCCGCGACCGGCGCGTCGGCGGCCGTCGTCCGTCTGGGGCGCCCTGTCGGGACGCGTACGGGGGCAGCGGGGGCGTGGGGTGCTCGGACCCGCGTACGGGACGCCCTGGGGGCGATGCGGGCTGCCGGGGAGGTGCGGTTGGTGCCGCTGCCGGAGCGCGTACGGCACCAACTCCGCTGCCTCGGGCGGAACTTTCGTGACCACGCATGACTCGACGTCGCCTGCCGATACGGCGGGCGGCGCCAACTCCGGTGTCACGGACTCCGGTTCCCCGACGGACGCACCCACCTGGGGCAATCCGGTGTGCGGGCCGCCGCCGAGGGTCGCCAGCGCGAGAAGGTGAGCGTGAAGTCCCCGAACTCCGGTCGCCCTGCGGTCTGTTCGGGCACGGTGACCTTCGGGGCGCGCATGGTCGAGGCGCTCGGGGTCGGCGCCCGGAGGTGGCCTACTTGAGCGCGAGCCAGGCCACCGCCGCGACGATCGCCACGGCCACGACGACACCGACGATCAGGCCGATGCGGGGACCGGAGGAGGAGGCGGCCGCCGGCTGACGGCCCTGCGGGGCCTCGTCGACGAACGCGCGGAACATCTGGGTGCTGCCGGCGGGGTCGTGGTTGCCCTGGGGGCCCTGGGTGTTAGCCATGCCCCGAGACACTAGCGAATCCGCCGCGGCGGCCCAAGCGGGGGTGGTCAGGCCGCCGCATCCGCTCCCACGTGCGCGTTTACGGTCGCAATACTTGCCTTTGCCAAGTTTTTATGCCGAGGACGGCCCTTTTGTTTGCCTGTAGCAACCAATCACTCCTATGGTTGCCCTAAGCAACGAACACGGAGGTGGGTGGGGATGGCCCGGCGCCAGGCGCAGTACGAGGAGCTGATCCGCCAGTTCAGCGCCTTCGGAGCCGTGAAGCGGGAGATGGGACGGATCCTGCCGTCCGACTGCCCGAGCGGTTCCGCCGCCGTGCTGACGCTGCTCGCCCGGCACGGGGACATGCGCATGAGCAAGCTCTCGGAGCTGCTCGCCGTCGACATGTCGGTGACCAGCCGGCACGCGGCGCATCTCGCCGAGCGCGGCTGGATCCGGCGCTCCCCCGACCCGTCGGACAAACGCGGCCGCATCCTGCACCTCACCCCCGCGGGCCTGGTCCAGCTCCAGGAGCTCTCGCAGCGGACCTGTGAGCTGCTCGCCGAGCGGCTTAGCGACTGGAGCGACGACGAGGTGGACCAGCTGACCGGCCTGATGGCCCGGTTGCGGGCCAGCTTCGACGACTGCCGCACCGCCCCTCGCGTGTTCGAGGAAATCACCCGTACACCCGCAAGCACGTAAGAGAAGGAAGCCCATGGCAACGACCACACCAGCCGGTGTGCGGGCCACCCACGCCAAGCACGGGGGAGGCACCGCGCACTCCGGGCACGCCCCCATGACGCACCGGCAGATCATGGAGGCCCTCTCCGGGCTGCTGCTCGGGATGTTCGTGGCGATCCTGTCGTCCACGATCGTCTCGAACGCCCTCCCGGAGATCATCGGCGACCTCGGCGGCGGCCAGTCCGCCTACACCTGGGTCGTCACCGCGGCCCTGCTGTCGATGACGGCCTCGACTCCCCTGTGGGGCAAGCTCGCCGACCTCTACAGCAAGAAGGCGCTCGTCCAGATAGCGCTGGTCATCTACGTCCTCGGCTCCGCGGCCGCCGGCCTCTCCCAGAACGCCGGCACGCTGATCACCTTCCGGGTGGTCCAGGGCATCGGCGTCGGCGGTCTGTCCGCCCTGGCGCAGATCGTGATGGCGGCGATGATCTCCCCGCGTGAGCGCGGCCGTTACTCCGGCTACCTCGGCGCGACCTTCGCCGTCGCCACCGTCGGCGGCCCGCTGCTCGGCGGTGTCATCACCGACACCTCGTGGCTGGGCTGGCGCTGGTGCTTCTACGTCGGTGTGCCCTTCGCGATCATCGCGCTGATCGTGCTCCAGAAGACCCTGCACCTGCCGGTCGTGAAGCGGGACGTCAAGGTCGACTGGGCCGGCGCGTTCTTCGTCGCGGCGGCGGTCTCGCTGCTGCTGATCTGGGTCACCTTCGCCGGTGACAAGTACGACTGGGTCTCCTGGCAGACCTACGCCATGGTCGGCGGCTCGATCGCGCTCGCGCTGGTCTTCGTCCTCGTGGAGTCGAAGGCCGCCGAACCGCTCATCCCGCTGCGGCTGTTCCGCAACCGGACCATCACGCTGTCGTCGATCGCGTCGATGTTCGTGGGTACGGCGATGTTCTCCGGCACGGTGTTCTTCGCCCAGTACTTCCAGCTGGCCCGCGACGAGTCCCCGACCATGTCGGGTGTGCTGACCATCCCGATGATCGGCGGTCTGTTCGTCTCCTCCACCGTCTCGGGGCAGTTCATCACCCGCACCGGGCGCTGGAAGGCCTGGCTGGTCAGCGGTGGCGTGCTCATCACGGCGGGCCTCGGTCTGCTGAGCACCATCCGCTACGACACGGAGTACTGGAAGACCGCGATCTTCATGGCGCTGCTGGGTCTCGGCATCGGCATGATGATGCAGAACCTGGTGCTGTGCACCCAGAACCAGGTCGAGCCCAAGGACCTCGGCTCGGCGTCCTCCACGGTCACCTTCTTCCGGTCCCTCGGCGGTGCGATGGGCGTCTCGGTGCTCGGCGCCGTGATGGCCGACAAGATCACCGACTACGCCACCGACGGCATCGCCGCCCTCGGCCCCAAGTACGCCTCCCTCGCCTCCGGTTCGAGCTCCTCCTCCGAGATCCCGGACATGGACAAGCTGCCCGCGCCGCTGCGCACGGTCATGGAGAGCGCGTACGGCCACGGCATCGCGGACGTGTTCCTGATCGCGGCGGCCCTGGCGGCGGTCGCCTTCCTGGTCACGCTGTTCATCAAGGAGGTCCCGCTGCGGACCAGGGGCGCGCTGGCGCAGGAGAGCGCGCCGGCCGAGGAGGCGGCGACCGAGACTCCGGCGCCCTCCGAGGAGCGCGTCCCGAGCTGGGCGGCGACCGCCGAGACGCAGCCGGCTCCCGACGGCACCGAGCGGCACGCCGCCGTGGCCACCCTGGAGGCGCCCGCCGTCTCCTCCGGCGGCGGCATCCCGGTCCGCGGGTTCGTCCGCGGCGCCGAGAGCGCGCCGGTCCCGCAGGCCGCGGTGACGCTGATCTCCCTCGCGGGACGGCAGCTCGGCCGGTCGGTGACCCAGGCGGACGGCTCCTACGCCGTGGACGCGCCGAGCGTCGGCTCCTACGTCCTGATCGCCTCGGCGGACGGCTTCCAGCCGCAGGCCTCGACCGTGGTCGTGAACGGCGAGCCGGTCGCGTACGACATCCTGCTCAGCGGCACGAGCGGGCTGAGCGGGGTCGTGCGGGCCGTGGACGGCGCGCTGCCCGTCAAGGACGCCATGGTCATCGTGACCGACGTGCGCGGCGACCTGCTGGCCACCGGGACCACCGGTGAGCAGGGCGAGTTCGGCTTCGCCGAGCTGGTGCCGGGTGCCGTGACCGTCGCGGTGAACGCCGCCGGGTACCGGCCGCGGGCGCTGCCCGTCGAGGTCGGCGGCACGGGCGTCACCCGGATCGAGGTCGATCTGGAGTCCGGGGCCCAGGTGCTGGGTGTCGTACGGGCCCCGCACGGGCCGCTGGCCGACGCGCGGGTCACCCTCGTCGACGCGGCCGGGAACGTCGTGGGCACCGCGACGACCGGGTCGGACGGGGCGTACGCCTTCACCGACCTGGACGCCGGCGACTACACGGTCATCGCCACGGGTTACCCGCCGGTGGCGACGGCCCTGACGGTGGACGGTCGCGGAACCGACGGCCACGACATCGAACTCGCCCACCCCGGCGAGTAGGGGCCCCGGGGGCCCTACGGGGCCCCAGGCAAGGCCCGACCCTGAAAACCCCGGCCCGTGGCGGGTGGGCGTGCGCTCTGAGCGGAGGTGCGCGCCCCGCCACGGGCCGGTCGCATTCCTGAGGAGCACGTGAAATGGGACTGACCGCGAAGATCCGTACCCGGGACGGATGGGCCGTGTCGCACGCGGTCGTCACGGTGACCGACATGACGGGCGCGCAGGTGCTGCGCGTCGAGGCCGACACCGAGGGCACCGTACGGGACCCGAACCCGCTGCCGCCCGGGGCGTACACAGTGATCGTCACCGCTGTCGGGTACGCGCCGGCCGCCTCCAGCGCCCTCGTCACCGCGAGCGGCCGCGCCGACGTCGGCACGGTGACGCTGGGCCGGCAGGGCGGGACCGAGCTGCCGCCGCCCGGGCCGTGGACCGTGGACCCGGCGCACTCGACCGTGGGGGCGGTGGCCCAGCATCTGGGGATCTCCAGCGTGCGCGGGCGGTTCACGGACTTCGCCGCGGCCATCGAGGTCGCGCCCGGCGACATCGGCGGGTCCCGGGTGGAGGCGGTGATCCGGGCCGACTCCATCGACACCGGGAACGCCATGCGGGACGGGCACCTGAAGTCGGCGGACTTCCTGGACGTGGAGCGGTACCCCGAGATCACCTACCGGTCCTCGGGGCTGACGGCCGCCGGAGCGGACCGCTGGACCGTGCACGGGGAACTCGCCCTGCACGGCGTCGTACGGCCCGTCGACCTCGACCTCGCCTACCTCGGCACCGGCGCCGACCCGTGGGGCGGCACCCGGGCGGCGTTCCGGGCCACCGCCCAGCTGCGGCGCGAGGACTTCGCCATGAACTACAACCAGGTCGTGCAGGCGGGCATCGCCGCCATCGGTACGACGCTGAGGGTGGAGCTCGACATCCAGGCGGTGCAAGGGGATTCGCTGCCTCCGCAGGCCTAGGCTGAGGGCATGGCACCGAACATCGCGAGGAACACAGCCGTCTCCCTGGACGAGTTGCTCGACTTCGTCCGCCCCCGGCACCGGGCCCTGCTGCTGACCCGGCGGGCCGACGGCAGCCCGCAGGCCTCCCCGCTGACCTGCGGGGTCGACGACTCCGGGCGGCTCGTCATGTCGACCTACCCGGAGCGGGCGAAGACGCGGAACGCCAAGCGGGACGAGCGGGTGAGTGTCGTCGTCCTGAGCGACGACTGGAACGGGCCGTGGGTGCAGGTGGACGGGACGGCGGAGGTCATCGACTCGCCCGAGTCCGTCGAGCCGCTGGTGGAGTACTTCCGGAACATCTCGGGTGAGCACCCGGACTGGGACGAGTACCGGGAGGCGATGGTGAAGCAGGGGAAGTCGATCATCCGGGTCACGCCGGTGCGGTGGGGACCGGTCGCCACCGGCGGGTTTCCTGCGCGGTTGGCTTCGCCGGGCGCGTGACGGCTCGGGGGTGCGGTGCGTGTGCGGCTGCGGGTCCGACGGGGCTGGTCGCTGGTCGCGCAGTTCCCCGCGCCCCTGAGGTCGGTTCAGTCACCCTCTCTCTTCACCATCGCCTCGATGCCGGCCACCAGGAGGTCCAGGGCGAAGTCGAAGTCCCGCTCCCACATCTCCTCGACCGTGTCGCCGCCGCGGGCCGTCATGATGTCCTCGGACTGCCTGACGACCTCGGCGGCCCCCGGGTCCTGGGTCACCGTGCTCATGGCGTGCCGGAAGTACTCGTCCGGGGTCATGCCCACGTCCGTGGAGCGGGCGATGAAGTGGCCCTCGATCGTGCCGAAGCCGTACACGAACTGGAAGACGGCGGAGATGGCCGCGGCCAGACCGTGGGCGGGCAGACCGGTGCGGCGGATGACGTGCTGGATGCCCTGGGCGAACTCCAGGTAGTTCGGGCCGATGTTGAGGAAGGTCCCGATCAGCGGGGAGACCCAGGGATGGCGGACCAGCATGCCGCGGTAGCCGCGGGCCAGCGTGCGCAGTTGGTCCCGCCAGTCCTCGTCGGCCTCCGGGTCGGGCAGCGTGAGTTCACCGCAGACGGAGTCGAGGGCGAGTTCGAGGAGTTCGTCCTTGGTGTCGACGTACCAGTACACGGACATCGCGGTGACGTTCAGCTCGGCCGCCAGGCGCCGCATGAAGAACTTGGCCAGGCCCTCGGCGTCCAGCAGCCGGACGGCGGCGGCGGTGATCCGGTCCCGGTCGAGTCCGGACGGCTGACCTCCCCGCCGCGACTTGCCGCTCTCCAGCCACACGCTGGTGCGCGCCGTCCGCCGGCCCGGTTTCACCATGGCCCACCTTCCTGGTCCTGCGCTCGCCGATCAGCTTAGGCGCCCCCACGGGGGCGCGGGGACCCGCGCGATCAAGCACACACGCCCCACGACCACGCCCGCCCGCGCCCCTGGGCGCTGGTGCCCTCCTCCTGCGCGCCGGGCGTCTGGGCGACCTCTTCCCCGCGCTACGGGCGCCCAGGCCACGTCTTCCCGCACCACCGGGCGTCTAGGCGACCCCTTCCCGCACCACGGGGT